>NZ_JABWRU010000022.1:0-79964 GCF_014269165.1 Pseudomonas sp. SWRI68
TCCCATCCCGAACTCAGTAGTGAAACGATGCATCGCCGATGGTAGTGTGGGGTCTCCCCATGTGAGAGTAGGTCATCGTCAAGATTCATTTCGCAAAACCCCTATCTGCGCAAGCAGGTAGGGGTTTTGTCTTTCTGGCGTTTTTATAGCTATAGCCCTGTCCCCCGGCAAAGATGTTTTGTCCGTCCTGTACCTCTTCAACTGCGCTCAAGGGTGCGACAATTAATCCTGTTCGTACACGTGACTTTGCCCTGCCTAGCCTGCGTCAAGACTTAGGTTCGGGGCAACCTCGCGCCCGGATAGAGCGATGCCAGCGTGCCGTGCTGCGCATTTATGGACTTTCACCGTCCTATCACTTGAGGTAGAGAGCAAGATGGCCAAGGCCGCCGATGTCGTTGTGCAATGCCTGGAAAACGAAGGTGTCGAGTATGTGTTCGGCATTCCCGGTGAGGAGAACCTCGACCTGCTGGAATCCCTGCGCAAGTCGAAGATCAAGCTGGTACTGACCCGTCACGAGCAATCCGCGGGCTTCATGGCCGCTACCTATGGCCGCCTGACCGGCAAGACCGGCGTCAGCCTGTCGACCCTCGGCCCCGGCGCGACCAACCTGGTCACCGCCAGTGCCTACGCCTACCTCGGCGGCATGCCGATGATGATGATTACCGGCCAGAAGCCGATCAAGAAGTCCAAACAGGGCCGCTTCCAGATCATCGACGTGTGCGGCATGATGGACCCCATCACCAAGTACACCCACCAGTTCGCCTCGGCCGACAACATCCCTTCGCGCATGCGTGAAGCGTTCCGCCTGGCCGAAGAGGAAAAGCCCGGTGCCGTGCACCTGGAACTGCCGGAAGACATCGCTGCCGAGCAGACCGATGCCATGCCGATCCCGCGCAGCCTGCACCGTCGTCCGCTGGCCGAACATGTGGCCATCGAAGCCGCCATCGAGAAACTGCGCACCGCGCGCAGCCCGATCCTGGTGATCGGCGCCGGTGCCAACCGCAAGATGACCGCCAAGGTCCTCAAGCAATTGATCGACAAGACCGGTATCCCATTCGTCACCACTCAGCTGGGCAAGGGCGTGGTTGACGAGCGCAGCCCGCGCTTCCTGGGTAACGCTGCGCTGTCGTCCGGTGACTTCGTGCACCGTGCGATCGAAGCCGCCGACCTGATCATCAACATCGGCCACGATGTGATCGAAAAGCCGCCGTTCTTCATGGTCCGTGGCGGCACTGAAGTCATTCACATCAGCTTCCGCTCCGCCGAAGTCGATGCCGTGTACTTCCCACAGGTTGAAGTGATCGGCGACATCGCCAACGCCGTCTGGCAGATCGCCGAAGGCCTGGGCGACACCTCGCACTGGGACTTCACCCGCCTGATGGCCATCCGTGAAGCCAACGAAGCCCAAATCGCCGAAGGCGGCGACGACGACCGCTTCCCGATCTACCCGCAGCGCCTGGTGGCCGACATCCGTCGCGTACTGCCTTCCGAAGGCATCGTGGCTTTGGACAACGGCATCTACAAAATCTGGTTCGCCCGCAACTACAAGGCGCACAAGCCCAACACCGTGCTGCTCGACAACGCCCTGGCGACCATGGGCGCTGGCCTGCCGTCGGCCATGGCAGCGCATCTGGTGTACCCGGACCGCCCGGTGATCTCGGTGTGCGGCGACGGCGGCTTCATGATGAACAGCCAGGAGCTGGAAACTGCAGTCCGTCTGGGCATGCACGTTACCGTGGTGATTCTGCGTGACGACGGCTACGGCATGATCCGCTGGAAGCAGGCGAACATGGGCTTCACCGATTTCGGCCTGGACTACGGTAACCCGGACTTCGTCAAATACGCCGAAGCCTACGGTGCCAATGGCCACCGCGTGGATAGCGCCGAAGGCTTGCTGCCGCTGCTCGAGCACTGCATCAAGACCCCAGGTGTGCACGTGATCGACTGCCCGGTCGACTACAGCGAGAACGACCGCATCCTCAACAGCGAGCTGCGTGAGCGCGCGCTGGCGGTATAAAGCTTGACCGCCTGTTCGCGGGCAAGCTCACGCTCACAGGATTACAACTTGCCCAAGGGCGGTGTATTCCATGTGAGCGCGGGCTTGCCCGCGAATGCTTTGCGGCAGGCAACAAATACTTCGATCCATTTCCTCATATGCTAGGGTGCAGGCCAAATCTTCACCCTAGGATCCCCACATGCTCCGCGCCCTCAGCGAAAAAGAACTCCACCGCCTTGAAGACCTGCTGATCACTTACGGCAACGATTATTCGGTGATCAACCTGGCCGAGCTCAATGGCTTTTTCACCGCCCTTGCCAGCTCGCCGGTCACTGTCCACCCCGAACAATGGTTACCTGCCGTTGCAGGTGGCAAGGTGCCAAATTTCAAGAAGCCTGCGCACGAAGAGGCCTACACGGCGCTGATGTTGCGTTATGCCAGCCAGGTGGCGGAAGAGCTCGCTGACAACGTCGATCACTTCGAGCCGGTATTCGAAGAAGGTGAAGACGGAGTGATCATCATGGAGGAGTGGTGCTTCGGTTACATGCGCGGCACCCAGGTCGCAGGCTGGAGCGAGTTGCCTGCGGAGCAGGATCCCCTGCTCAAAGCGATCTCGCTGCACGGCCTGGAAGACAATTTCGAGTTGCTCGACCAAATGAGCGAGGACGACATTCAAGCCTGTGTCCCCCATGTAATCGACGCGGCACGCGCGTTGTACCGTTTCCATCGTCAGCGTCATTGAAGCGACCGCATCCCCTGTAGAAGCGGCCTGATGTCGCTTCTACCCCGATTGTTTCGCTGATCGAAATTATCGTTTCCCTCCCGCGCTAATTCTGTTGCCTGTCGAATCAGTTCAACATGGCCTCCATCAGCCCATTCCGGTGCTGTCCAGGAGCCAAGCCCATGTCGAGCCCAATCAAACTCTACAACTTCCCCAAGTCCGGCCACGCCCACCGCATTGAGCTGATGCTCTCGCTGCTGAACCTGCCCACCGAGCTGGTCTTCGTCGACCTGGCCAAGGGTGCGCATAAGCAGCCCGAGTTCCTTGCCCTCAACCCGTTCGGCCAAGTCCCCGTCATCGATGACAACGGCACGGTCGTCGCCGACTCGAATGCCATCCTGGTGTACCTGGCCAAGCAGTACGACAACGGCACCTGGTTGCCCGAGGAACCCGCAGCCGCAGCCCGCGTGCAACACTGGTTATCGGTTGCAGCAGGGCCCTTGGCGTTCGGCCCGGCCGCCGCTCGCCTGGTCACCGTGTTCGGTGCTTCGTTCAACACCGATGAAGTCATCGGTCGTGCCCATACCCTGCTCAAGGTGATTGACGCCGAACTGGCCAAGTCCCCCTTCCTGGCTGGCAGCACGCCCACCATCGCCGACGTCGCCAACTATTCCTATATCGCCCACGCACCGGAAGGCAATGTCTCGCTGGAGCCTTACGCCAACGTGCGCAGTTGGCTGGCGCGGGTCGAGGCGTTGCCAGGTTTCGTGCCGATGCCACGCACTGCGGCGGGCCTGCAAGCCACCGTTTAAGCCCCAACCCTTCCGAGGAATGCCACCATGCATCAGCTACCAGGCCATCGCTCGTCACCTTGGCACAGCGGTGAGAAGACCCTGCAGGAAAAGGTCGGTGTGTCGGAGCGCATGGAGGTGTTCGGGCAGAAGGTAATCCGCGACCACATGCCCGATCAGCATCGCGCGTTCTATCAGCAACTGCCGTTCATGGTGGCGGGCAGCGTGGATGCCTATGGCAAACCGTGGGCGACGCTGCTCGAAGGCCCGGAAGGCTTCGTCAGCTCGTCCCACCCGCGGCAGCTGATGATCGATGCGTACCTGAACGCAGATGACCCTGCCACACAAGGCCTGGCGGGCGGGCAGGCGATCGGGTTGCTGGGCATCGAACTGCATACCCGCCGGCGCAACCGCATCAACGGCATGATCAGCCAGGCAACCAACGGCCAGCTGCAAGTAACCGTGGAGCAGTCGTTCGGCAACTGCCCGCAGTACATTCAACGGCGCGACTACACCCGTATCGATGAGCCCGCACAAGGTCGCTTCGATGCGACAGCACTCGATGCCCGCGCCGTTGCCATGATCGAGCTGGCCGATACCTTCTTCGTCGCAAGCTACGTGGACCACGAAGACGGCCAGCGTTCGGTGGACGTGTCCCACCGCGGCGGCCGGCCAGGGTTCGTCAAGGTCGAAGGCAACCGCCTGAGCATTCCCGACTACGCTGGCAACCTGCACTTCAACACGCTGGGCAACTTGCTGGTCAACCCCATGGCTGGCTTGCTGTTCATCGACTTTGCCACGGGCAATGTACTGCAGTTGTCCGGGCGTGCCGAGGTGATACTGGACAGCCCTGCCATCACCGCCTTCGAGGGGGCCGAGCGGCTGTGGACCCTGGAGGTCGAGCAGGTGGTGTGGCGCCCGGCAGCGGTGTCGTTGCGCTGGGCGTTCCAGGAATACGCGCCGACCAGTCTGATGACCGGTACCTGGGCAGAGGCCGACGCGCGCCTGCAGCAGCGCGAGCGCCAGCGCCAGTGGCTGGCGTGGCGCGTGGTGCGCCTGGAGCAGGAGAGCCGAGATATACGCTCCTTCTACCTGGCGGCAGATGCACCCGTGCAGTTTGCGCCGGGGCAGCATATCCCTGTGCGTATCGCGCTGGGCAGTGACGCCCCGCTGGTTCGCACTTACAGCGTCTCCAGCGCGCCGTCGGACGACTACCTGCGCATCAGCGTCAAGGCCCAGGGCCCGGCCTCGCGCTATCTGCATGAACGCATCGCCGTGGGGGATCTGCTTGACGTGCGGCTGCCCATGGGCAGTTTTACCCTGAATGAGCAAAGCGAACGGCCGATCGTACTGATCGGCGCGGGCGTGGGCATCACCCCACTCATCGCCATGTTGCGCGAGCAATTGGCCAAGCGTCAGGCACGGCGTATTCACCTGTTTCACGGTGCCCGCAGCCTGGCGGATTTACCGTTCCAGCAAGAGCTGGCCAGCCTGCAGCGGCAGGCTGGCGCGCTGTTGGGCCTGTACCGCTGCCTCAGCCAGCCTGAAGCAGAGGCTGTGCTGGGCCGCGACTACGAACATGCTGGCCGGTTGGGCATCGAGCAGGTGAAGGCCACGCTGACGCTGGATGACTATGACTTCTACCTGTGCGGCCCCGCCCGTTTTACCCAGGACCTGTACGAAGGGCTGCGTACCGTGAACGTGCCCGACGCCCGCATCCATGCCGAAGCCTTCGGGCCCTCGACGCTCAGGCGGCACACCGATGACGACCAGCCTGTGCTGCATCAGCCGCCGGCTGCCAGCGCACCCGTGCCGGTGTACTTTGCCAGCTCGGCCAAGGAGGCGCGCTGGGCACCGGGCAGCGGGACCTTGCTCGAACTTGCCGAAGCGCGCGGGCTGTCGCCGGACTTCAGTTGCCGGGGCGGTTCGTGTGGCACCTGCAAGACCCGGGTAGTGAGCGGCCAGGTGCATTACACCAACCCACCAGCGGAAATGCCTGATGAGGGCACTGTGTTGATCTGCTGTGCAGTGCCTGCCAACGTGGGGGAGGGCGGGCAGGCCCTGGTGCTGGAACTTTGATGCGGTCTGCAAGGGCTCTTGCAGCAGCACAAAACCTGCTGATACCCGATAATCCCCCAACCCCCGACGCCCAGGAGCTGGCATGGACCACATCCACCTGATGAAGGTATTCGTCGCGGTCGGCGAGCTGGAAAGCTTCGCCGCCGCCGCCCGCCGGCTGGACATCTCGCCTGCGGCGGTGACGCGTGCCGTCAGTGCACTGGAAGAGCAGTTGGGTGTCAAGCTGCTGCTGCGCACCACGCGCAGCGTGCGCCTGACCGAGGCGGGAGGCCGCTACTTGGAAGACACCCGCCACATACTTGCCAGCATCCTCGAAGCCAACGAGGCGGCCGCTGGCATCAACGCCACGCCCAAGGGCGACCTGGCCGTCACCGCGCCGATCCTGTTCGGCAAGAAGTTCGTCATGCCGTGCATCGTACGGTACTTGCAGCAGTACCCCGAAGTGGATGTATCTGCCTACTTTCTCGACCGCATCGTCAACATGGTCGAGGAGGGCATGGACGTGGCCGTGCGCATCGGCCCGCTACCAGACTCGGGGCTGAAGGCACTGCGGGTGGGCAGGGTGCGGCGCATGCTCTGCGCCTCGCCCGACTACCTGGCGCGCCACGGCGTACCGCAGCACCCCTCGGATTTGCCGGACCATGCGGTAATCGGCACCACCAACCTTTCACCCCGGGCGGGTTGGCGCTTCGGCGTCACCGATGAACCGACCTTGGTGCGCATGAAGCCCCGGCTGACGGTGACCAGCAATGACGGGGCGATTGCCGCAGCCAGCGGTGGGTTGGGGATTGCACGGTTGTTGTCTTACCAGGTGGCGGACGAGGTGGCGAGTGGGCAATTGCAGGTGATTCTTGCCGAGTACGAGGAGGCGCCCTGGCCGATTCATGTGTTGCACCGTGAGAGCAAATACGGATCGGCCAAGGTGAGGGCATTCATCGACATGCTGGCCCATGAACTGCGGGCTCAAGGATTGGATTGAGGTCGTACAACTAGCCATTTCTCTGCCGGAAGTGCCGGTGCTGCCTTGGCCACGGGCTAGCAGAGCATGGTGTTCACCTTGGTGTTCGGCATCCTGGTGACGCAGATTGGTTACAGCCCGCTGCAGGCAAACCGGTTACAAGGCCTGGTATTGCATCCTGAAGCCCAGGCTCATTTCTTCACCCTGTTGCAGCAAGCGCAAGCCTGGTCGCCCGGGCAGGTGGTGCGCATTGATCGGGTGGCTGACCGGTTCAAAGCAGAAGAACGCCTTGCCCGGTGGGCAGAACAACAAAAAGTGCTCACAGCCACTGGCCGTGCAGGCCAGCGAATAGCCCGCGCTGGGCTGTTCGATCACGCAACTGCCAGGCCAACCCCCAAACGCATGATCGACACCCGTCGCTGGCAACGCGCCCGGCGCCTCGAAGCACCAGTCTGCAGGCACCTCTGCCAGGTGTGACGGCAGCCGGCCGTCTTCCGCCAGCCACACATGCTGCGCCGCTGCCCGTAGCCGGGTGTCGGGGTAGCGGGGGAAGTAAGGGTGCAGCCCCAGTCCGTACCAGGTGGCAGCTTCGTCCAGGTGGGTCACATGCAAGTCAAGGTTCAGGCAACCCTCATGCAGGTGTACATCCAGCGTCGCCCGGTAGGCAAATGGCTGCGTACTGTCGAGCGACAGCCGGGCGCGGCGCTCGCTGTGGTGGTCCACATGCCAGGCCTGCTGCCAGGCGCTGCCATGAATCGGGTAAGGGTCGTAGGCGGTGTTGGGCGGCAAGGCCAGCCAGCCCTCGGGCCGTGCGAAGCCCCCTTCGGCAATCCGGTTGGACCACGGCGCCAACGGGTAGCAGGCCAGCTGCCGCGGCGTACCGCTGGCCAGCGCGGCGGGGTCGGAGTGGCGCAGTAGCGCCTGCCCGGTCGCCTTCACCTGCCAGTTGATCAGGCTGGCGCCCAGGTCGGGCGTTAGGCTCAATCGGGTCAGGTGGTCTTGCAGGTGCAGTTCGGTCACAGCCATCAGTGGCTCCTTCGAAAGTGTGTGGTCAGCTCGCCCGGCGGTAGGTCAGCAGCACGATGCCGCACACCACCACGGCCCCGCCGATCAACTGCAGGGTGCTCAGGCGTTGATCGAGCAACGCCCAGCCCAGCAGCAAGGTGGCGATCGGCTCGATATTCATCACCGGCGCGTTCTGCGCCATGTTCAGCCGTGGCACACAGACAAACAGCAGGGTAAAGGCCACGCCATACAGCACCACCAGGCTGGCCAAGGCCGCCCAGCCGCTGGCGCTGGCAGGCATCGACAACCCCGAAGGCATCACCCCGCTGACGCCGGCGACCAGCATGCTGGAGAACACGATCAGCAAGGTCAGCAGGCTGCGTACCGGGCCGCGCACGGCTGCCAGTTTGTGATCGGTGATCCACAAGGCGCAGGCGAAGACACATGCAGCGCAGAATGCCAGGCTGACACCCAGGGCCCAGTGCGGGTTGGCATCGCCACTGTCGGCCAGCCGTGCCGGCACATCCAGCGCCAGCACCAGGCCACAAAGGATCAGGCCCATGAACAGCACGGTACGGCCGGTCGGGCGCGCACCGCCCAGCGCCCAGCTGAGCAGTGCCAGCAACATCGGGAAGGTATTGCCCACCAGCAGCGCCAGTGCCACCGGAATGCGCGCCACCGCCGAATACAGGCACAGGCTCTGCGTGGCAATCAGCAGGCCGAGCAGCAATTGCCAGCGCCGTGTGCCCGCCGGCATGCCGAGTGCCTGGCGCTGCCACAACAGCAGGCCAGCCAGGACCAGGAAGGTAATGCCTGAGCGGCAGAGGATCGCCAGCAGCACGCCGGTGCCGTCATCGAACGCGATGCGCGCGGCGATGTGGTTGGCGGCGAACGCGCACGCCAGCAGCGCCAGCAGTGCAATTGCCAGCTTGCGCGGAAAGAGGGTTGCGACAGAAGAGGGAACAGCCATGTGCAGGATCCATTTGCAGAGAACGGGGCTGCAGCGCAGCCCCATTGGCATTTACAGCACGACGCTCGGCAGCCACAGCGAGATGGCCGGGATGTAGGTCACGGCCATCAACACCATGAACAGCGCCAGGTAGAACGGCAGCAGCGCCTTTATCGTGGCCTCGATGCTCACCTTGCCGATGGCCGCCCCCACGAACAGCACCGCACCCACCGGTGGTGTGATCAGCCCAATGCCCAGGTTCACCAGCATGATCATGCCGAAGTGCACCGGGTCCACGCCGATGCCGGTAATCACCGGCAGCAGGATCGGGGTGAGGATCAGGATCAGCGGCGCCATGTCCATCACCGTGCCCAGCAGCAACAGCATGAAGTTGATGCACATGAGGATCACATAGCGGTTGTCCGACAGGGTCAGGAACGCTGTGGTGATCTTCGAGGGGATCTGCATCAGCGTCATCACGTAGCCAAAGCTTGCGGCAAAGCCGATCAAGATCATCACGATCGAGATGGTGCGTACCGTGCGGTGCATCAGCTTGGGCAGGTCACGCCACTTGTAGTCGCGGTAGATGAACATGGTCACGAAGAACGACCAGACCACCGCCACGGCTGCCGACTCTGTCGCGGTGAACACGCCCGACAGAATACCGCCGAGGATGATGACCATCGCCATCAACCCCCACAGCGCCTCACCGGCGATCTTCAATGCCTGGCGCAGCGGGATCACTTCGCCTTTGGGGTAGTTGCGTTTCTTCGCGAAGATCAGGCACAGCCCCATCATCACTGCGCTCAGCAACAGCCCGGGCATGACCCCGGCCATGAACAGCGAGGCGATCGACACCGTGCCGCCGGCGGCCAGCGAGTACAGCACCGAGTTGTGGCTGGGCGGGGTCAGCAGCGCCTGCACCGAGCCACTGACGGTCACTGCGGTAGAGAACTCACGCGGGTAGCCCTTGCGCTCCATTTCCGGGATCAGCACCGAACCTACCGACGCGGTGTCGGCTACGGAAGAGCCAGAGATTGCGCCAAAGAACGTCGAGGCCATGATGTTGACCAGCGACAGCCCGCCGCGCACGAAGCCTACCAGCACCCCGGCGAACGCCACCAGCCGGCGTGACATGCCGCCTTCGGCCATGATCGCGCCGGCCAGCACGAAGAACGGAATCGCCAGCAGCGAAAACTTGTTAACCCCACTGGCGACCTGGATCATCATCGCCTGCAGCGGGATGTCGATCCACCAGGCGCCGATCAATGCCGATAGGCCCAGCGCATAGGCCACCGGCATGCCGATCAGGATCAGCGCGATGAAACTGCCCAACAGAATGAACGCATCCATTTACGCAGCTCCTTCGTTTTCTTCGACCAGGTCAAAGCGCACCACCTTGCGGTTGCTTTGATCGCCCAGCAGGAGTTTTTCCAGCACGAACACCAGCGTCAGCACGCCACCGATCGGGATCGGCGCGTAGGTCATGCCCACCCGCACACCGGGCAGCGAGGCCAGCGACTGGTTCCAGGTGGTGATGCACAGCCTGGTGCCGTAGTAGGTCATGAACACGCACACCACGATCATCAGCAGTTGCACCAGCAGCGCGACCAGCTGGCGCTGCAGCGGTGGCAAACGGTCGGTGATCATCCCCACCGCCATATGCGCCCCGGCGCGGTAGCTGGCGGCGGCACCGACGAAAGTGAACACCACCATCAGCAGGATCGAGACTGGCTCTGGCCAGCTGGAGCCGGTGCCCAGCACGTAGCGGGCGAAGATGCCCCACGGAATGATCAGCGTCATGGCCAGGATCGACAGGCCCGCGATCCAGATGCAACTGCGGTACAGCGTGTCGTTCACGCTCAGGAAAAGCGATTTCATAGGCATCACCAAAGCGGCAGTGCGGCGGCCGCCGCACTGCCGAGGTCGTCTTGGAAGGGGCGGTATTACTGGACGGCGTCGATACGCTTCATCAGGTCGGCGTACGGCGCGCCGTACTTCTCGCGCACCGAAGCAGTGGCCTCGAAGAACGGTTTCTTGTCGACGGTGATGAACTCGACACCTGCAGCCTTGAGCTTCTCTTCGCTGGCGGAGGACTTGGCGTCCCACAGCGCACGTTCTTCCATCTGCGCCTCACGCGCGACCTTCTTCACCAGTGTTTGCTGTTCGGCGGTGAGTTTGTTCCAGGTGGTCTTGGACATCACCACCGGCTCCGGCAAAATCAGGTGGCCGGTAAGGGTGTAGTATTTGGCGCTCTGGAAGTGGTTGTGTTCGAGCAGGGTCGGCGGGTTGTTTTCGGCGCCGTCGATCACGCCCGTCTGCAGGGCGCTGAAGATCTCGCCGGTGTCCATGGCGATGCCGTTGCCACCCATGGCGTTCATCATGTCGATGAACAACGGGTTGCCCTGCACGCGGATCTTCATGCCCTTGAGGTCTTCCAGGCTGCGTACCGGTTTTTTCGTGTAGATGCTGCGCGAGCCGCCATCCATCCAGGCCAGGGCTACCAGGTTGAATTCGGAGTTGGTGATCTTGTCGAGGATCTCTTGGCCGATGTCGCCGTCGATGATCTTGCGCATGTGCTCATGGTCGCGGAACACGAACGGCATGTTGAACACGTTCACATCCGGCACCACCGGGCCGACGATACCCAGGCTGACCCGAGTCATCTGCACGGCACCGATCTGCGCCTGCTCGATCACTTCCTTCTCGGAGCCGAGTACCCCGCCGGCGAACATCTTGAAGGTGATTTCGCCATTGCTGGCGGCTTCGAGCTTCTTGCCCATGTTCTGTTCAGCGACCACGGTCGGGTAGCCGGCCGGGTGGATTTCGGCGAACTTGATGTCCAGCGCGGAGGCCGGCATCGACAGGCTGAAGGCGAAGGGGAGTACGGCAAGGAGCAGCTTGCGTTTGAAGGTCATGATGAAACTCCGTGGTTTTTATTATCCGGTTTCGTTTGTGCGAGGGTTGTTGGCAGTGCGGTTGTTCAGCCTCGGTAGGGGGGCTCCTCCAGGCCTTTGACGCCGAGTTCGAAGGCAAATACCCCACCGGCCAGCGGCTGGTCGGAGAGGTCGATGCCCGCAGGGCGGATCGAGGTGACGAACAGGGTGTCCAGGTTGGCGCCGCCAAAGGCGCACATCGCGGGTTTCTTCACCGGTAGGTTCAGTGAGCGGTCGAGGCGGCCATCGGGGGTGAAGCGGTGGATCTGGCCGGCGTCGTTGCCGCAGATCCAGTAGCAGCCATCCTGGTCGATGGCGGCGCCGTCTGGGCGCCCGGGGAAGGCCTGCATGTCGACGAACAGGCGTTTGTTGTGGGGCGTGCCGCTGTCGATGTCGTAGTCGAAGACCCAGATCTTCTGCACGTTGGGGTGCGAGTCCGAGAGGTACATGCGCGTGCCATCGGGGCTGAAGGCCAGGCCATTGGGCACGATCATGCCGTCCTGCTGCAGGTGCAACTGCCCTTCGCCGTCATGCCGGTACAGCGCCCCGACCGGGGCGCCCTGGGGCATGTCCATCAGCATGGTGCCGGCCCAGAAACGGCCTTGGCGGTCGCAGCGGCCATCGTTGAAACGCATGCCGCCCATGGCATGTTCGACGCGACTGAGCAAACGGCTGTCGAGGCTGCCATCGGCCTGGGTTTCGAGCGCGAAGATGCCGCTTTCCATTCCTGCAACCCAGCCCTGTTCGGTGCGTGCGATGCAGGCCAGCATTTCGTCACCTTGCCAGGTGTGGTGGGCACCGTCGGGCTGCCAGCGATGTAGCTGGCGGGCGGGGATATCGACCCAGTACAGGGCTTGTTCGGTGGGGTGCCACACAGGGCTCTCGCCGGTACCGTTGCGGGCGTCGACGATCAGTTCGCAATTCATGGCCGTGTCTCCTGGCGCGCTGGGGTCAGTTGAACGGTCCGGCCACGGCGAAGGCGCCGCCCTGATAGACCATGCTCGGGTCATCGGCGGCAGGCGCCGGTTGCGCTTCAACCGCTTCACGGAACACCTCGGAGGTGTCTTTGGGCTCATAGCCCAGGTGCGCGGCATGGCGGTTGTCCCACCACACGGTGCGGTTGTCGGAGGCGCCATAGACGACGGTGTGGCCGACGTCGGGCGTGAACAGCCCGCGTTCGATCAGTTGCACCAGGTCGTCGTAGCTGAGCCAGGTGCACAACATGCGCGGGTTCTGCGGTTGCGGGAACGACGAGCCGATGCGGATGCTCACGGTCTCGATGCCATAGCGGTCGAAGTAGAAGCTGGCGACATCCTCGCCATAGCACTTGGACAGCCCGTAGTAACTGTCGGGGCGGCGCGGGGCGTGGGCGTCGATGCGCTCGTCCTGGCGGTAGAAGCCGATAGTGTGGTTGGAGCTGGCGAAGATGATGCGCTTGACCCCATGCTTGCGCGCCGCCTCGTAGACGTGGAACACGCCGCAGATGTTGGGGCCTAGGATGTCTTCGAACGAATGCTCGGTGGACACGCCGCCGAAGTGGATGATGGCGTCTACGCCTTCGACCAGTGCATGCACAGCGGCTTTGTCGGCGAGGTCGCAGGTCACGACTTCTTCATGCGGGCCCGCGGCGGGCGCCATCGGGCTGATATCGGAAAGGCGCAGGACCTCGGCGTAACCTTGCAGGCGTTCGCGAAGGACCTTGCCCAGGCCGCCTGCGGCTCCGGTGAGCAGCAGGCGATTGAGGGGGGTAGTGGTCATGGCCGGCTCATTGTTAGTTGTTGTAGGTTGTCGTATGACTGCGTTGATTATTGGCAGTGGCGTTGGCTGTTGTCAATGAGGCGTGTGCGGCTTTCGCCTGGTTAGGTGGTCAACTGTAGGAGCGGCCTTGCGTCGCGAAAGGGCTGCGCAGCGGCCCCGGAACTCTACCGGCCCCGCCATTGCTGGGCCCGCTTTGCGGGCCTTTCGCGACGCAAGGCCGCTCCTACAGGGAAGCCTGGGTTACAACAGCGACAGGGGGTAGTTGAAGATCAACCGGTTCTCATCGAACTCGTTGTTGCTGTAATCCCGGCGAATACTCGAGTTACGCCACTTCACACTCAAGTCCTTGAACGCCCCGCTCTGGATCACATAGGCCAGCTCCGTCTCGCGCACCCATTCCTTGCCATCGGTAACCGCCCCTGTGTGCACATCCTGCCCGCTGATGTAGCGGTTCATCAATGTCAGCCCAGGCACCCCGACGGTGACGAAGTTGAAGTCGTGCCGCACCTGCCACGACCGCTCATTGGCGTTATCGAAGCTTGAGTTGTAGCTGTCGTTGGCCAGCGTCCCGCCGCTGGTGCCGTTGACCCGCATCCAGGTATCGCCATCGACCTTCTGCAGGCCGACCCAGAAGGTGTTGCCGCCGTACTTGGCCGAGAACATCCCCGAATAGGTCTTGTTGTCCAGCTGCCCGGCACGTTCGGAGCCGTCTTCATCGCCATGGAAGTAGCCCAGGTTGGCACCCAGGGTCCAGTCACCCACTGGCTGGCTGTGGCTCAACTGCAGGTACTGCTGCTGGTAGACGTCCTTGAGCACTGCATTCCATAGCCCGACCAGCGTGCGGTCCTGGTTGAACTTGTATTCGCCGCCGACGAAGTTGAAGCGGTCCGAAAGCCCACCGCCGTAGCTCATGTCCTCCATGCTCGCGTCGTTGCGCGGGCTGTTGCCACGGAACTGCCCGCCATACAGCGTCAGCCCGGCGATCTCGTTGGAGGTGACCTGCCCCCCGCGGAACGTCTGCGGCAGCGAACGGCCATCGTCGGAACGCAGAATCGGCAGCACCGGCATCCATTCCCCGATCTTCAGCTCGGTCTTCGAGATGCGCGCCTTGCCTGCCACCGCCAGCCGCCCGTAATCATCGGCCGGCTGCCCATCGTCGTGGCGCGGCAGCAGCGCGGTGCCGTAGGTGCCGCCACCGCCATCGAGCTTGACCGACCACAGCCCCAGCACATCCACACCGAACCCCACCGGCCCCTCGGTGAACCCCGAGCGGGCATCGAGGATGAAGCTCTGCGTCCATTCCTCGGCCTTGCTTTGCGGGTTGCTGGGGTTGGTGAAGTTGCGGTTGATGTAGAAGTTGCGCAGGCCGAGCGTGGCCTTGGAGTCTTCGATGAAGCCCGCCGCCACGCTGGTGCCCGGCAGGCTCCCGAGCATGCCGGCGCCCAGCAGGGCAAAGGGGAGGGTTTGGCAGATTTTCATTATTGTTGTGCTCCACAAAAGGGTGTGGCAGCCCGTCCACCGGGCACGCGCAAGCGGCCTGCGGCGAGGGCGGGTGGGTAATGGACCGGTCAGGGCCTAGGGGGTGAAAACGGGACAGGCGAGCGGCGAGGGTAGTGCGCGAGGTGTGTCGACATGGGATTTTCCACTGATTGTTGTTTTTGTTATGCGTTGTCGTACAACTTGGGCGATTTTTAGCAAGTGGGGAGGGGGATGTCAACGCTTTGTGGTGCGATGGCTTTGTAGAGGTACTATGACTTTGGTTTTGGTGCAGGTTCTCGACGGGGATCGCGAATAGGCTGGCGGGTGTATGCCTTGAGAAAACGGCACCCGAAGGCGGCGGCAGCCAGCCCCTATTTCACCCGCGCAAACACCTTCGCCAGCGCCTCCACCGCTACCCGCATCTCGGCTGGCGTCTGCGCCGCGAACCCCATCAACAGGCCGGTATCATTGCGCGGCGTCGCATACAAACTGCCGAGCCCCAGCAGATCAATCCCTACCGCGCGCGCCGCCTTGACCACCGCCTCTTCAGGCAAACCCTGCACGAAACGGCAGGGCATCTGCAGCCCGCCGGCCGGGATGCACGGCGCTAGAAACGCCCCCAGATGCTTGTGCACGAGTTCAGCCAGCACGTCCCGTCTCTCGGCATACAGCGCCCGCATGGCCCGCACATGAGCCGTGTAATGCCCGCCCTCCATGAACCTTGCCAAGGTCAGTTGCGCAATGGACGCGTTATGCCCGTCCTGCAGCGTACGTGCGCTGGTCATCGGGGCGACGAGCGAGGGGGGCAACAGCAGGTAGCCGATACGCAGGCCGGCAAACAGCGACTTGGTGAAGGTACCGATGTAGAGCGTGCGGTCATGCGCGTCCAGGCCCTGCACACAGGCAGTCGGCCGGCCTTCGTAGTGGAACTCGCTGTCGTAGTCGTCTTCGATGATCCAGGCTCGCTGCTGCCGGGCCCATTCGATCGCCTGCAGGCGCCTGTCCAGCGACAAGGTCGCGCCGGTGGGGTATTGGTGGGAGGGCGTAAGAAAAACCGCCCTGGCATTGACGGCCAGCCGCGCCATGTCCTCTACCCGCATGCCGTTTTCATCCACCGGCACGGGCACGCCTGCCAGGCCTGCGGCGGCGATGGCTTTGCGGGTGCCTTGGTAGAGCGGGTCTTCGACCAGCACCTGATCGCCGGCATCCATGAGCACTTGGGCGCACAGGCCAAGTGCCTGCTGCGAGCTGGTGAGGATCAGCACCCGATCGGCAGTCGCCTGAGCCCCCCGTTCGAGGTTGAGGTAGTCAGCGATCGCGCTGCGCAGCGCAGGCATGCCTTGTGGCGCACTGTGCTCCAGCGCCTGGGTGCCATATTCCTTGTAAACCTGGCGCTCCAGCTTCTCCCAGGTTGTGAGGGGAAACTGCCGGGTCTCGGCAACCCCCGGTGCGAAGGGGCGCGGCCCCTGGAAGTTGTTCACGCCCCCGCTGTGCAGCACGGCCATTGCTCTGCGGCTCAGGTGAGCTGGCTCATCGCAGAGCACCTCACGTTGGCGCTTGCGCCGCGGCAGGTGCCGCGCGCGTTGCGACACGAAGCTTCCGCTGCCCACCCGGCGCTCGATGAAGCCCTCTGCATGCAACTGGCTGTATGCCGCCTCGACGGTATCCCGCGAGACGCCCAGGGAAAGCGCCAGCGGGCGTGAAGCCGGCAGCGACTTGCCGACCGGCAATGCGCCCTCAAGGATCAATTGGCGAATCGCCCTCTGGATCCGTACGTGCAGCGACAACGCCCCATGGGCGGGGTCACTCATCCAGGCTTTCACCGATTGCAACTGTGCATGTTTGAACATTGGTCTGCTTCACTTGCGAAAAGTGGCGGGGCTATTCAGGCCATTCTATCGCTATAAATGCACCTGTTTTCCGACCATTCCCACATTGAGAGGGGTTCACCATGACAGTTGCACAAACATTGGTTTCGGTTCGCGAGTTGAAGCAGAGCGATTTGCAGCAATGGAGCGCGTATTGGGAGCAGTATCAGGCGTTCTACAAAGTAGAGCTGAGCAAGGCCACGACCGAACTGACCTGGGCCCGTTTCTTCGACCCGGCCGAGCCCGTGCACTGCGCCGTGGCCACGGACGGTGAGCGGGTGCTCGGCTTCGTCCATTATGTGTTCCATCGCTCGACCTGGGGGCGTAATGACTTCTGCTACCTGGAAGACCTGTTCGTTTGCCCGAGCACACGGGGCAAGAAGGTGGGCAAGCAGTTGATCGAGTTTGTGCAGGGCCAGGCGCAGGAGAAGGGCTGTGACCGGCTCTACTGGCATACCCAGGAAACCAACCAGACCGCACAGCGGCTGTACGACTGGATCGCTGAGAAGCCCGGGGTGATCGAATACCGGATGGCGCTGGCTTGAATGCGAGCTGGCCCACCTGGTTTGTTCAGCCCGGCGCATATCCTGTGGGAGTGGGCATGCCCTGGGTACACACCGAAGACATGATTTACCCGCCAAGGCGGCAGCACACAGTACTGTTACCAAGGCACGGGATTGATTGATCACTAACGTACAGCCCAAAAAAAAGGCTGCCAATTGGCAGCCTTCTTGTTTCTCAGCCCGGACAATCAATCCCAGCTCAAAGCCCCGCCAGTCTGATACTCGATCACACGCGTCTCAAAGAAGTTCTTCTCCTTCTTCAAGTCCATGATCTCGCTCATCCATGGGAACGGGTTGGTGGTGCCTGGGTACTCTTCCTTCAGGCCAATCTGGGTCAGGCGACGGTTGGCGATGAACTTGAGGTAGTCCTCCATCATCGCGGCGTTCATGCCCAGTACGCCACGCGGCATGGTATCGCGGGCGTATTCGATCTCCAGTTGGGTCCCTTGCAGGATCATCTGGGTCGCTTCTTCCTTCATCGAGGCATCCCACAGGTGCGGGTTCTCGATCTTGATCTGGTTGATCACGTCGATACCGAAGTTCAGGTGCATCGACTCGTCACGCAGGATGTACTGGAACTGCTCGGCAACGCCGGTCATCTTGTTGCGGCGGCCCATCGACAGGATCTGGGTGAAGCCGCAGTAGAAGAAGATGCCTTCCAGTACGCAGTAGTAGGCGATCAGGTTGCGCAGCAGCTCTTTGTCGGTTTCCGGGGTGCCGGTGTTGAATTCCGGGTCGGAGATGGCGCGGGTGTACTTCAGGCCCCAGGCGGCTTTTTTCGCGACCGACGGGATCTCGTGGTACATGTTGAAGATCTCGCCTTCATCCATGCCCAGCGACTCGATGCAGTACTGGTAGGCGTGGGTGTGGATCGCCTCTTCGAAGGCCTGGCGCAGGATGTACTGGCGGCACTCCGGGTTGGTGATCAGGCGGTACACGGCCAGGGCCAGGTTGTTGGCAACCAGGGAGTCGGCGGTGGAGAAGAAGCCCAGGTTGCGCATGACGATGCGGCGCTCGTCTTCGGTCAGGCCGTCCTGGCTCTTCCACAGGGCGATGTCGGCGGTCATGTTGACCTCTTGCGGCATCCAGTGGTTGGCGCAGCCGTCGAGGTACTTCTGCCAGGCCCAGTCGTACTTGAACGGTACCAGCTGGTTGAGGTCGGCGCGGCAGTTGATCATGCGCTTTTCGTCGACCGCAACGCGGGCAGCGGAGCCTTCCAGCTCGGCCAGGCCTTCAGCAACGTCGAGGGCGTCGAGGGCGGCCTTGGCGCGTTTTACGGCTTCGGAGTCAGAAGCGGTAGCAGCACGGGCTTCCAGGGCGGCGGCACCGCCGGCGCTGTCGAGCTTGTCGAGGGTGGCGGCGGCGTTGGCCTGCGCAGGGGTGTTGCCTTTGGCGGCTACTTCGCCGTCTTCGTTGTCGAATTCGTCCCAGCTCAGCATGGTTTGGCTCCTGCTTGAGGGTTGCCCTGAGGCAACCGGTTGGATTTTAAGAATGTGATGCCTGACGCAAGGCCGTTACGGCGAATGGACAGCTCGAGAGGCTGACTCTCGTTACATCTGACGTGTGCCTGGCCAGGCCTCGGGGAGGGGCCAGGGACTTGAATGGGTGCCCTTTTCAGAGGGGGCGCAGTATACCGGAATTCGTCTTCGATCGGGGCGCGTGTCTGGCGGTCGGGGGTAACTTTTTCGACCGGTTTTAGGTGCGTCCGTTCACGAGGCTTGTGTCGGTATTTACGGGGTGGAAGTGTAGCGGTAAAAAGCGCATGTCACTACATGTTGTGTGTTTTAATTTTAGCGGCACATTATGTTGTGTCTGGCGCGATTCTTGTAGGAGCGGCCTTGTGTCGCGAAAGGGCTGCGTAGCGGCCCCATCGATACCCGCGGCGACGCTAATATCCTGGGGCCGCTGCGCAGCCCTTTCGCGACACAAGGCCGCTCCTACAGAACCGCGTTCAGCCGGCCACTGCGCAGATACAAAAATGCCGCAAAGGGGCACCCGTGGGCACCCCTTTTGCGGCATCAGGCCTTACTGGCAGGCTTCGCAGTCAGGCTCGTCGATCGCGCAAGCTTTCGGCACTGGTGCCGGGCCGGCAGCCTGGACCGGGGCGCTGTCGCCGCCGCTGGAAACGGCGTTGAGCTTGCCGGTGTTGATGGTCGACTTCTCGGTGCTGGTCGCGGCCAGGGCACGGAGGTAGTAGGTAGTTTTCAGACCACGGTACCAGGCCATGCGGTAGGTCACGTCCAGCTTCTTGCCCGAAGCGCCGGCAATGTACAGGTTCAGCGACTGAGCCTGGTCGATCCACTTCTGGCGACGCGAGGCGGCATCGACGATCCACTTGGTCTCGACTTCGAACGCAGTGGCGTACAGGTCTTTGAGCTCTTGGGGAATACGCTCGATCTGCTGCACCGAACCGTCGTAGTACTTCAGGTCGTTGATCATGACCGAGTCCCACAGGCCGCGGGCCTTCAGGTCGCGGACCAGGTACGGGTTGATCACGGTGAATTCGCCCGACAGGTTCGATTTCACGTACAGGTTCTGGTAGGTCGGCTCGATGGACTGCGATACGCCGGTGATGTTGGCGATGGTCGCGGTCGGCGCGATGGCCATGATGTTCGAGTTACGAATACCTTTTTGTACGCGAGCACGCACCGGTGCCCAGTCCAGGGTCTCGTTCAGGTCGACATCGATGTACTTCTGGCCACGGGCTTCGATCAGGATCTGTTGCGAATCCAGCGGCAGGATGCCCTTGGACCACAGCGAACCTTGGAAGGTCTCGTAGGCGCCACGCTCGTCGGCCAGGTCGCAGGAAGCCTGGATCGCATAGTAGCTGACCGCTTCCATCGACTTGTCGGCGAACTCGACGGCAGCGTCGGAGCCGTAGGCGATGTGCTGCAGGTACAGTGCGTCCTGGAAGCCCATGATGCCCAGGCCGACCGGGCGGTGCTTGAGGTTCGAGTTACGCGCTTGCGGCACCGAGTAGTAGTTGATGTCGATCACGTTGTCGAGCATGCGCACGGCGGTATTCACGGTGCGTTGCAGCTTGGCGGTGTCCAGCTTGCCATCGACAATGTGGTTCGGCAGGTTGATCGAGCCCAGGTTGCAGACCGCGATCTCGTCCTTGTTGGTGTTCAGGGTGATCTCGGTGCACAGGTTCGAGCTGTGGACCACGCCCACGTGCTGCTGCGGCGAACGCAGGTTGCACGGGTCCTTGAAGGTCAGCCATGGGTGGCCGGTCTCGAACAGCATCGACAGCATCTTGCGCCACAGGTCTTTGGCCTGAATGGTCTTGAACACCTTGATCTTGTTGTACTCGGTCAGGGCTTCGTAGTACTCGTAGCGCTCTTCGAAGGCCTTGCCGGTCAGGTCGTGCAGGTCTGGCACTTCCGACGGCGAGAACAGGGTCCACTTGCCGTCATCGAAGACGCGCTTCATGAACAGGTCAGGGATCCAGTTGGCGGTGTTCATGTCGTGGGTACGACGACGGTCATCACCGGTGTTCTTGCGCAGCTCGATGAATTCTTCGATGTCCAGGTGCCAGGTTTCCAGGTAGGCACAGACAGCGCCCTTGCGCTTGCCGCCCTGGTTGACCGCAACGGCGGTGTCGTTGACCACTTTCAGGAAGGGTACGACGCCCTGGGATTTACCGTTGGTGCCCTTGATGTAGGAGCCCAGTGCACGCACAGGGGTCCAGTCGTTGCCCAGGCCACCGGCGAATTTCGACAGCATGGCGTTGTCGTGGATCGCGTGGTAGATGCCCGACAGGTCGTCCGGCACGGTGGTCAGGTAGCAGCTGGACAGCTGCGGGCGCAGGGTACCGGCGTTGAACAGGGTCGGGGTCGAGGCCATGTAGTCGAAGGACGACAACAGGTTGTAGAACTCGATCGCACGGGCTTCTTTTTCTTTCTCTTCCAGCGCCAGGCCCATGGCCACGCGCATGAAGAACACCTGTGGCAGCTCGAAGCGCACGCCATCCTTGTGGATGAAGTAGCGGTCGTACAGGGTCTGCAGGCCCAGGTAGGTGAATTGCTGGTCGCGCTCGTGGTTGATCGCCTTGCCCAGTTTTTCCAGGTCGAAGTCGGCCAGGGCCGGGTTCAGCAGTTCGAACTCGATACCTTTGGCGATGTAGGCGGGCAGGGCCTTGGCGTACAGCTCGGCCATCTCGTGGTGGGTGGCGCTGTCGGCAACGCTGAGGAAGCCCAGGCCTTCGGCACGCAGGGTGTCCATCAGCAGGCGGGCGGTGACGAACGAGTAGTTCGGCTCACGCTCGACCAGGGTACGGGCGGTCATCACCAGGGCGGTGTTGACGTCCTTGATGGCCACGCCGTCGTACAGGTTCTTCAGGGTTTCGCGCTGGATCAGGTCGCCATCGACTTCGGCCAGGCCTTCGCAGGCTTCGCTGATGATGGTGTTCAGGCGCGCCATGTCGAGCGGCGCCATGCTGCCGTCGGCCAGGGTGATGCGGATGCTTGGGTGCGGCTCGACCACAGCGTCGGTGTTGGCGCGGGTGGCGCGCTCTTTCGCGCGCTGGTCGCGGTAGATCACGTAGTCGCGGGCGACTTTCTGCTCACCGGCACGCATCAGGGCCAGTTCGACCTGGTCCTGGATTTCTTCGATGTGGATGGTGCCACCCGATGGCATGCGACGCTTGAACGTGGCGGTGACTTGCTCGGTCAGGCGCGCGACGGTGTCGTGGATGCGCGACGAGGCGGCGGCGGTGCCGCCTTCAACTGCGAGGAACGCCTTGGTGATGGCCACGGTGATCTTGTCGTCGGTGTAGGGGACGACAGTGCCGTTACGCTTGATCACGCGCAGTTGGCCGGGCGCGGTGGCAGCCAGATCCTGGTTGGCATCGGCGGCCTGCGGCACCTGGGCCTGCGGGTTCTCGCGAGTTGTGTCGGTTTGCATGGGTGGGTGTCTCCACAGTTTCTATATTGTACAGGCGCCTTTTGAGCGCCCACCGTTCCGTCCACTTGCTCGATCACCTGGCGGGGGATGCGTCATGCGCGCGCATCCGCCCGCTCGGGCGTACCGACTTCGGGACAGACTCAGGAATAAGGGGCAATAGCTTGCCGCTCCCTGGCCGAAGTCAAAGGCTTTGGGCTGAGCCCAAAAGCTGTTGCAGTTCAGTACTCCGCTGGAGCGGTATGGCTGGTCAGATCACCTGAAGTTCAACCGTAAAATCGAATAATTTGCCGGGTTGACTTTTGTGTGTGATTTTGCACGAACCCCAACATCTAGTGGTTCGCTGCGATCGGGATACAAGATAATGCGGTATTGGGGTCTTTGCAAGGCGAGCGCCTGTGGATAAGTTGTGCGTACTTTGTGGGTATGGCCTGTAGGCCTTGTGCCAAGTGGTTTGCAGTATTTTTCTTTCGCTCGCTGCCCCAAGGCAGAATTTTGAGGGCGCGAACCCTACCACAAAAAACGGTTCAGTCCAGTGGCTTGTGCGGCACCGCTGGCCGGTTGGCAGTACCCGGGGCGGCACGTAGTATCGGCCACAGAACAACAACAATTGCAAAGGCACAGGCAATGGACCAACCCGCACCGCGCATCCTCATCGTTGAAGACGACCAGCGCCTGGCCGAACTCACGGCCGAATACCTGCAGGCCAACGGCTTCGATGTGGCCGTCGAGGGCGATGGTGGCCGCGCCGTGCGGCGAATCGTCGACAGCCAGCCCGACCTGGTGGTGCTCGACCTCATGCTGCCCGGTGAAGACGGCCTGAGCATCTGCCGCCGGGTACGCAGCCAGTACGCGGGCGCGATCCTCATGCTCACCGCCCGCAGCGACGAGCTCGACCAGGTGCAGGGGCTGGACCTGGGCGCCGACGACTATGTCTGCAAACCTGTGCGCCCGCGCTTGCTGCTGGCCCGTATCCAGGCCCTGCTGCGGCGCAGCGAGGCGCCGGAAAGCAAGCGCCAGGCCCTGGCCTTTGGTGCGCTGCGCATCGACAACCGCCTGCGCGAAGCCCGGCTGGGCGAGCAGCTGATAGACCTGACCGGCGCCGAATTCGACCTGCTCTGGTTGCTGGCCAGCAACGCCGGCCGGGTGCTGTCGCGCGAGCAACTGTTCACCGCCCTGCGCGGTGTCGGCTACGACGGCCAGGACCGCTCCATCGATGTGCGCATCTCCAAGATTCGCCCCAAGATCGGTGACGACCCGGTCCACCCACGCCTGATCAAGACCCTGCGCAGCAAGGGCTACCTGTTCGTCGGCGAGGCGCCATGAACAACTCGATCTTTCTGCGCATCTATGGCGGCATGCTCGCCGTGCTGGTGCTGGTGGCGCTGCTCGGCGTGCTCAGCCTGCACCTGGTCAACGAAGTGCGCGCCGCCCAGCACCGCGAGGGCCTGGCCCAGGGTACCTTCAGCCTGATGGCTGACAACCTGGCCGGGCAGAACGAAACCGAACGCAAGCGCTCGCTGCTGATGTGGGAGCGCCTGCTCGGGGTGCCGCTGGCGCTGCAGCCGATGTCGGCGCGTACCCTCGATGGCGGCCAGCGTGCCCGCCTGTACCGTGGCCTGGTGGTGGTCGAGAAGACCGGCCCGCACGCCGCCCAGGTGCTGCGCAAGGTTGGCCGCGAGGAGGTGCTGCTGGTGGCCCAAGTGAAGCAGGTCAGCGAGCAACTGGCGCGGGCCACCCTTTATCTGTTGGCCGACGAACTGGTGCGTTACCCGGTTACCGAGCAGCAGCAACGCCTGGCGCAGCTCAAGCAGAGCAAGGGCTTTGGTTTTGACATTGCCCTGCAGCGCCTGGAGCGGGTTGGCCTGGATGACGACCAGCGGCGCCGGGTCGAGGAGGGCGACACGGTCATGGCCCTGGGCAAGGATGGCGATTCGATCCGGGTATTCGCCGGGCTGTCGGGCTCGCCCTGGGTGCTGGAAATCGGGCCGTTGCATCAGTTGAACCCCTATCCGCCGCAACTGCTGATCTTGATCGCCTTCCTTGGGCTGTGCCTGATCGGGCTGGTGGTGTACCTGCTGGTGCGTCAGCTGGAGCGGCGTGTGTCGGGGTTGGAGGTTGCCGCCACGCGTATTGCCCAGGGCAGCCTCGACACGCGGGTACCGGCTGGCGATGCCGACTCGGTCGGGCGCCTGGCTGCGGCATTCAACGGCATGGCCGAACATTTGCAGCGCTCGCTGACCATGCAGCGCGAGCTGGTGCGGGCGGTGTCCCACGAGCTGCGCACGCCGGTGGCGCGGCTGCGTTTTGGCCTGGAGATGATAGAGACCGCGAGCACTGAGCAGGCCCGTGCCAAACACTTGGCTGGCATGGATGGCGACATCCAGGACCTGGACAAGCTGGTCGATGAAATGCTGACCTACGCACGCCTTGAGCAAGGCGCACCGGCCCTGAAATTCCAGCGGGTCGACCTGGATGCGTTGCTGGACCGGGTAATCGAGGAGCTGGCGCCGCTGCGCGCTGAAATCAAGGTGGTGCGCGGCGCATGCCAGGGGGATGAAAGCGATGGCGCCTGGGTCGAAGCCGAGCCGCGCTACCTGCACCGGGCCCTGCAAAACCTGGTGAGCAATGCCATGCGCCATGCCGAGGCCGAGGTGCGCCTGAGCTACCAGTTGGGCCAGCAACGCTGCCGGGTCGACGTGGAAGACGACGGCCCGGGTATCCCGGAAGGGGTCTGGGACCGCATCTTCACGCCCTTCACCCGGCTCGACGACAGCCGCACCCGTGCGTCGGGCGGGCATGGCCTGGGCCTGTCGATCGTTCGGCGGATCATCTACTGGCACGCAGGCCGGGCCACGGTAGGGCGCAGCGAAACCCTCGGCGGTGCCTGCTTCAGCCTGAGCTGGCCGCGGGCACAGGCGCCGCTGTAGGGCTCAGACGCTGATCAGGCTGAGCAGGTGGCCGTCCTGAAGGCAGAACTGGCCTTGCAGCTCGGTGCCCTGCTGCCACTCGGCCGATAGGTCGGTGAGCAGGCGCAGACGGGCCAGGCCCGCGGCCGACCATTCCAGCACCTCGGCGTGCTCGAAATAGAAACGCTGGCGGGTCAGCGGGTAGAGGGTCTTGAACAGGCTTTCCTTGAGCGAGAAGGTCAGGGTCACTGTCAGGCCGAGCTGGCGGCGGTCCAGGCGCTCTATTTCGGCGGGCGTGAGGATTTCGGCCAGCAGGCGCTCGGCACGTTCGTCGTCCAGCAGCGCTTCCTGGTCCAGGCCCAGGCCGCGGCAACTGCCCTGGCCGGCGACCACGGCGGCGGCCCAGCCTTTGCCGTGGGTGATCGAGCCGTGAATGCCGGCGGGCCAGATGGGCGAGCGGTCTTCATGGCTGGCTGGCACGTAGTTGCGGCCGTCCAGGCGTTGCAGCGCGGCACGGGCGCAGACACGGCCGGCCAGGTACTCGGCCTGGCGCTTGGCCACCGAGCGTTGCAGGCTCGCGCTGGGGACGATGCCGGCACGCTGGAAGTCGTCGGCAGCCAGGCGGGCGGGGTCGAAGGCGCAACTGACCAGCACCGCACCTGGCAGCGGGCGGGGCAGGGGCCAGTGGTGCTGAAGCGGGGCGCAGCAGGTGGGGAGTGTGTTCATGGGGGGTATTGTGCCAGCCGTAGCGGCTGTAGGGGAGGTGGGCGCGTCGGGGGCGCTTGCGCCCCCAGCGATCATTACTGGAACGCCTTCTTGAAGAACGCCTGCATATCCTTCCACGAGCTTTCATCAGCCGCTTTGTTGTAACCAATGTCCGGCCCGCCATGCTCGCCATGGCTCAAGCGGTCGGCATCCGGGTTGGTAAACCCATGCTTGGCCTCAGGAATACTGACGAACTGGTAATTGACCTTGGCTGCGTCCATTTCCGCCTTGAACGCTGCAACCTGCTCCTCGGTCACCATGCTGTCTGCCGCGCCGTGCTCGACCAGTATGTCGGCCCTGACCACGCCGGGCTTGGCCGGGGTCTGTGTGGCCAATGCCCCATGGAAACTCACCACGCCGTCCAGCTTCTCACCCCGGCGCGCCGCATCGAGCACCACCTTGCCGCCAAAGCAGTAACCCACGGCGCCCAATTGGTGCTTGTTCACGTTGGGCTGCTTTTTCAGCAACTCAAGGCCTGCGTCGAAGCGCGCGGCCGCCGCTGCCGGGTCTTTCATTGCCTCGGCCATGAATGCCTGGGCATCCTGCGAATGCTCGGTGTGCTTGCCATCGCCGTACATGTCGATGGCCAGCGCTTTATAGCCCAGGGCCGCCAGGTCGCGGGCGCGGCGCTTGGCATAGTCGTTCAGGCCCCACCATTCATGCACCACGACGATGCCCGGGCGCTTGTCGTCCAGCGCATCGTCATAGGCGTAGTAGCCGACAAAGCGCTTGCCTTCGTCGTCCTGGTAGGGGATATCGCGGGTCACCACTTGCGCCTGGGCAAGGGCGGCGCTGCACATCAGGGTCAAGGCCAGCAGGGCACGCATGTTCACTACTCCTTGTTCATCGCAAACGGTTCGTTCAGCCGCGGTTCAGCCAGGGTTCAGTCACGGTTCAGGGTGCCCTCCTTACTCTAGCTTCCAGACCGAAACAGCGCATCCAACTGGAGTACGAAGCCATGAAATCCTTCAACACCCTGCTCGCTGCCATGGCCGTTTGCGCCGCTGGCATCACCACCGTCCAGGCCGCCGATGACAATTTCGCCAGCCTGACCTACGGCCAGACCAGCGACAAAGTCCGCAAGTCCGGCCTGCTGCAGCGCAACACCGACAACCTGAACGCCGACGGCATCATCGGCAAGGACGACACCTGGGGGGTGCGTCTGGGCAAAATCAATGACCAGGGTCGCTACTACATGACCTACGACAACGTCTCGGGCGACCACAGCGGCCTCAAGCTGCGCCAGGAAAACCTGCTGGGCAGCTATGACCTGTTCCTGCCGGTGGGCGACACCACCAAGCTGTTCGGCGGTGGCAGCCTGGGCATGACCAAGCTGACCCAGGATTCGCCAGGTGCCAGCCGTGATACCGACTACGGCTACGCGGTCGGCCTGCAGGCCGGTGTGATCCAGGAGATTACCGACAAGGCGTCGGTGGAACTGGGCTACCGTTACCTGCGCACCAATGCCGCGACCGAAGTCGGCCAAAGCGGTGGGCCCAAGGACGGCACCCTGCGCCTGACCAGCAGTGCACAGACGTATCTGTCGGCCAACTACAAGTTCTGAGGTAGTTGTTATCCTGGACTGCCCTGTGCGCGGGTAAACCCGCGCACAGGGCAGTACAGGCCATAAAAAAGGAGCTGCACATGAAACTGCTGGTGGTCGAGGACGAAGCCCTGCTTCGCCATCACCTCTACACGCGCCTGGGCGAAAGCGGCCATGTGGTCGAGGCGGTGGCCGATGCCGAAGAAGCGCTGTACCAGGCCGAGCAGTACCACTTTGACCTGGCCGTGATCGACCTGGGGCTGCCGGGCATGAGCGGCCTCGAACTCATTGGTCGCCTGCGCAGCCAGGACAAGACCTTCCCCATTCTCATCCTCACCGCCCGTGGCAACTGGCAGGACAAGGTCGAAGGCCTGGCCGCCGGTGCCGACGACTACCTGGTCAAGCCCTTCCAGTTCGAAGAGCTCGAAGCGCGCCTCAACGCCCTGCTGCGCCGCTCCAGCGGTTTCACCCAGTCGACCATCGCCGCCGGGCCACTGGTACTCGACCTCAACCGCAAGCAGGCGACCCTGGACGATCAGCCCCTGGCCCTGACCGCCTACGAATACCGCATCCTCGAATACCTCATGCGCCATCACCAGCAGGTGGTGGCCAAGGACCGCCTGATGGAGCAGCTGTACCCGGGCGATGAGGAGCGTGACCCCAATGTCATCGAAGTGCTGGTCGGGCGCCTGCGTCGCAAGCTCGAGGGCGAACGAGGCTTCAAGCCCATCGATACGGTACGTGGCCTGGGTTACCTGTTCACCGAGCGCTGCCGATGATCCGTTCCCTGCGGGTGCGCCTGATGCTGGCGGCCGCAGTGCTGGCGCTGCTGTTCATGCTGGCGCTGCTGCCTGCCTTGCAGAAGGCCTTCAGCCTTGCCCTGCAGGAATCCATCGAGCAACGCCTGGCCTCGGATGTGACCACGTTGATCTCCGCAGCACGCATCGAACACGGCCAGTTGCAGATGCCGACACTGTTGCCGGACGAACGCTACAACCTGCCGTACACCGGCCTGCTTGGCTATATCTTCGACCGTGAAGGCCATCTGGTGTGGCAGTCGCGGGCCACTGCAGACCAGAACGTCAACTACCGGCCACGCTACGACGGGCGTGGCAACGAATTCGCCCGCATCCACCAAGGCGATGGCGAAGAGTTCTTCGTCTATGACGTCGAAATAAAACTGCTCGGCGGCCAGAGTGCGGCCTACAGCATCGTTGCGCTGCAACCGGTGCGCGAGTACCAGCACACCCTCGATGGCCTGCGTGAAAAGCTCTACCTGGGCTTTGGCGCAGCCCTGCTGGCGCTGCTGGTACTGCTGTGGGCTGGCCTGACCTGGGGCCTGCGTTCGCTGCGGCGGCTGAGCCGGGAGCTGGACGAGGTCGAGGCTGGCGCGCGTGATGGGTTGAGCCGCGAGCACCCGCGTGAACTGCTGCGCCTGACCGGTTCGTTGAACCGCCTGTTGCACAGCGAGCGCGAGCAACGCCAGCGCTACCGAGATTCCCTGGATGACCTGGCGCATAGCCTCAAGACACCGCTGGCGGTGTTGCAGGGGGTGGGCGAGAGCCTGCGCCAGCGCAGTGGTGAGCGCGAGCAGGCGCGGGTGCTGCAAAGCCAGATCGAGCGCATGAGCCAGCAGATCGACTATCAACTGCAGCGCGCCAGTTTGCGCAAGAGCGGCCTGGTGCGCCACAGCGTGCACCTCAAACCGTTGCTCGACAGCTTGTGCAGCACGCTGGACAAGGTCTATCGGGACAAGCGCGTCAGCGTGCTGCTGGAAATACCCGAGGCCGCGCAGGTGCCGATGGAGCAGGGCGCCTTATTGGAACTGCTCGGCAACCTGCTGGAGAACGCCTACCGGTTGAGCCTGGGCCAGGTGCGGGTGAGCCTGGAACAAGCGCCAGGCCAACTGACCCTGTGCATCGAAGACGATGGGCCCGGGGTGCCGGCCGATCAGCGCGAGCGCATTCTTGAGCGCGGCGAGCGGCTGGACAGCCAACACCCGGGGCAGGGCATCGGCCTGGCGGTGGTCAAGGATATCGTCGACAGCTATGACGCCAGCTTGAGCCTGGGGGATTCGCCACTGGGCGGCGCGGCGTTCCGGGTCACCTTCAGGCTGGATTGACGTGCGGCCAGGGGCAGCCCTTTCGCGGGGGAACCCATAGCGGGCGGATTCCCGCCATCGTCCCCTGTACAAAATCCGCCACCGGGCGGATATCCGCCAGCCTTCCTCAGCATTTTCGCCCTGTCGTTGGGCAGTGACCCCTAGCAAACAGTGCCTTTGCACCCTTCATGGGCATTTTGGCATTGCCCTTGCTATTGATCCTGGCAGAGGCCTGCAAAGGCAACTCGAACACAACGACAAATCCCTCCAAGTGCAGGAGGGTTAGCGATTCAGGTGCCCTCACCCTGGGAAGGGTGAAAACCGGCACACTTGAGGAAATTAGCCATGACGACACGTCAGCCGCTGTACAAATCCCTGTATATCCAGGTGTTGGTCGCCATCACCATCGGCATCCTGCTCGGCCACTTCTATCCTGAAACCGGTGTCGCCCTCAAACCGCTGGGTGACGGCTTCGTCAAACTGATCAAGATGGTCATCGCCCCCATCATCTTCTGCACCGTGGTCAGTGGCATCGCTGGCATGCAGAGCATGAAGTCGGTAGGCAAGACCGGCGGCTACGCGCTCCTGTACTTTGAAATCGTCTCCACCATCGCCCTGATCATCGGCCTCGTCGTCGTCAACGTGGTCAAGCCGGGCGCTGGCATGCACATCGACGTCACCACCCTGAACGCCAGCAGCGTGGCCGCTTATGCCGCCGCCGGCGCGCAGCAGACCACCGTTGGCTTCCTGCTCAATATCATCCCCAACACCGTGGTCGGTGCCTTCGCCAACGGCGACATCCTGCAAGTGCTGATGTTCTCGGTGATCTTCGGTTTCGCCCTGCATCGCCTGGGCAGCTACGGCAAGCCGGTGCTGGACCTGATCGACCGCTTCGCCCATGTCATGTTCAACATCATCAACATGATCATGAAGCTGGCCCCGGTCGGTGCCTTCGGTGCCATGGCCTTCACCATCGGCCAGTACGGCGTGGGTTCGCTGGTGCAGCTGGGCTACCTGATGGCCTGCTTCTACGTGACCTGCCTGCTGTTCGTCCTGGTGGTGCTCGGTGGTATCTGCCGCGCCCACGGCTTCAGCGTCATCAAGCTGATCCGCTACATCCGTGAAGAGCTGATGATCGTGCTGGGCACGTCCTCCTCCGAGTCCGCCTTGCCCCGCATGCTGGCCAAGATGGAGCGCCTGGGTGCGAAGAAATCCGTGGTTGGCCTGGTTATCCCGACCGGTTACTCGTTCAACCTCGACGGTACTTCGATCTACCTGACCATGGCCGCTGTGTTCATCGCCCAGGCGACTGACACCACCATGGACATCACCCACCAGATCACCCTGCTGCTGGTGCTGCTGGTGGCCTCCAAAGGCGCTGCTGGTGTAACCGGTTCGGGCTTCATCGTACTGGCCGCTACGTTGTCTGCAGTTGGCCACCTGCCGGTTGCCGGCCTGGCGCTGATCCTCGGCATCGACCGCTTCATGTCCGAAGCCCGCGCCCTGACCAACCTGGTTGGCAACGCTGTCGCTACCGTGGTCGTGGCCAAGTGGGTCAACGAAATGGACAACGACAAGCTGGCCTCGGAACTGGCTTCCGGTGGCGCCCCGCTGGAAGATACCCGCCCGACCGACGACCTCGGCGTGGCCGAAGGCCCGGCTCGCTGATCGCGCAACTGAAATGAAAAAGGCGACCTTCGGGTCGCCTTTTTCGTCGTGGGTCGATCAACAGTCCTGGACCACTTCCAGCACCCGGATCAGCGTGGGCTGCGGATAATGCCAGCGCACCTGCACATCCCAGAACTTCACCCCGTACACCCGCTCCGCAGGTGGCACCTGATACGCCGGCCGCGGGTCTTGCCCCAGGCACTGCTCGATCAGTTCCACCAGCGGCTCACCCAGGCGCAGTGCATGCGCGCGGGCCTGGGGCAGGGCATTGTCGTGCCACTGCACGGCGATTGCGTCAGGCGCTTCGCTGGCCATCAGGTTGCTGGCGCCGGCAACACTGTCGGCGTACGGTACGTAGGGCTTGATATCCAGCACTGGGGTGCCATCGAGCAAGTCGATCCCGGACAGCAGCAGGCGCCCAGGCTCAACGCCCTCCAGGCGTACCACCGACTGGCCGATACCGTTGGGCCTGTGGGTGGCGCGGGTGGCGAACACCCCCATGCTCTTGTTGCCGCCAAGGCGGGGTGGTCGCACTTTCAGGCGTGGTTTGTCTTCCAGGGCCTGGTGAAACAGAAACAACAACCACACATGGCTGACCTGTTCCAGCCCCGCCACTGCATCACCCTGGTCGAACGGCGGCAGCAACTCCAGCACACCACGCGCCGCCGGTGCCAACTGCGGCTGGCGCGGGATGGCGAACTTTTCCTTGAAGCACGAGCGGACGATGCCGACCGGTGAAACCGTATGCTGCATGGCCACTCAGCCGCGCACGCGCAGGGTCAGGCCCTTGAGGAAGTTGCGCAGCAACTGGTCGCCGCACGGGCGGTAGTTGTCATGGCCGACTTTGCGGAACAAGGCGCTGAGTTCGGGTTTGGAGACCGGGAATTTGACCGAATTGAGGATGACATGCAGGTCTTCTTCCTTGAGTTCGAACGCTACCCGCAGTTTTTTCAGGATGGTGTTGTTGGTCACCGGCAGCTCCACCGGCTGGGCCGGGCGGCTGTCGTCCTTGCCGCGACGGTGAATCACCAGGCCATCCAGAAAGTGCGCCATGACCGGGTCAGGGCAGCGCACGAAGCCGGGCTCTTCTTCTTTCTTGACGTAGCTGGCCAAGGCCTCGGCGCTGACCTCCAGGCCAGACAGCTTGATGATGCCCACCATCTTGGCATCATTGATCTTGAGCATGTAGCGCAGGCTGCGCAGTACATCGTTGTGGTTCATTTGACTCCAATCCTGTTCAGAGCCACGCCATCTGGCGCGGCGGTATTGCTTAGAAACGTTCGCTGGCGGCCATGTAACGCCACTGTGCCAGTGGCAGCTTGCCCATGGACACACCGCCCAGCCGAATGCGGCGCATGCTGATGATCTGCAGGCGCAGGCTGGCGCACAGCTCGGAGATCTGCCCCGGTTGCGGGTTTTTCAAGGCCAGGCGCAGGTGGGTTTCGTTCTGCCAGCTGGCTTTGGCCTTGGGCAGTTCACGGTCGTTGCGCATGATGCCGCGGGCCAGGCGCTCCAGCGCCTGTGGCGTGGCTTCGCCGCTTACTTCGATGATGTATTCCTGCTCCAGGCGCCGCAGGTCGGCGTCGATCTTGCGGGCAACCCGCCAATCCTGGGTGAACACCTGCAGGCCGCTGGCGCCGCGCTCCAGCGGGGCAATGCAGGACAGCTTGGTGAAATGCCCATGCAATGGCCGTACGCCTTCACGGTGCGCCTCGCTGAGGCTGTCCATGGTCATGCTGATACGCGCCGACTCGGTGTCCAGGCCAGCAGGCTGGTTGAGCAGCAGGGTGACGGGCTCAAGGCTGTCGGCACGCGCGCCAGGTAGCAGCGCGACCTGCTGGCCGTCGACCTTGAACTGCGGCTGCTCGACCACCACGCCATCGACCGTGACCCAGCCGCCTTCGATATACAGCTCGGCTTCGCGGCGGGAGCAGCCGAACTGCTCGATAAGGCGTTTGGACAGGCGGACGGGCTCAGACATGACGGTGATTCGCAAAGGCAGGGAAAGGCCGCCATTGTACCTGCCTGAGCGGTCGAGGGGCTCGGAATCTGTGTCATTTACGCCGTTTTGGCGAGACAACACGGCAGGCGGCTCAGGCCCCTGTGCGGATCAGCCGCAGGTGCAGCAAGGGGTAGGGCTGCCCCAGCCCATCGGTCTGCGAGCGGCCGACCACCTCGAAGCCTTCGTGCAGATAAAACCCCAGCGCCTGCGGGTTCTGCTCGTTGACGTCCAGGCGTTCGGCATTGAGTTCGTCGATGGCGTAGCGCAGCAGCCGCTTGCCAATGCCCATGCCACGGCAGGCGGGCGCGACGAACAGCATGTCGACCTGCCTGTTGGACACGCCGGCAAAGCCCTGTATGCGTTGCTGGCTGTCCTTGCTGCAGATCAGCATCACTGCGTCCAGGTAATGGCGCAGTACATGCTCGCGAAGCAGGACGATATAGGCATCAGGCAGGAAGTCATGGGTCGCGCGCACCGAGTCCTCCCAGACCTGGGTCAGCTCGGGGTAGTCGCTAAGATGAGGGGTTTGTAGCGTCGATACCTGGCGCATCCGTGTATTCCTCTAGGGGATTGAGGAAAACATAGATGTAAAAACCAGAGGGGGCCTGGCGGATGTTGGGGCTGCAAACGCAGCCCCGGGCATTTCACACCTATACGCCGATCAGACAGGCTCAGCCCACATGTCGTATTCGTCGGCATCCACCACCCGGCAACGCACTTTGTCGCCTGGCTTGAAGCCGTGGTCGCCATCGATGAACACGCTGCCGTCGATTTCCGGCGCGTCGAAGAAGCTACGGCCCACCGAACCTTGCTCTTCGACTTCGTCGATCAGCACTTCGATCTCCTTGCCGATGCGCAGTTGCAGGCGGGCGCTGCTGATGGCCTGCTGATGGGCCATGAAGCGGTCCCAACGGTCCTGCTTGACCTCATCCGGTACTTCATCAAGGCCCAGGTCATTGGCCGGGGCACCTTCGACAGGCGAGTACTGGAAGCAGCCGACGCGGTCGAGCTGGGCTTCGGTCAGCCAGTCGAGCAGGTACTGGAAGTCTTCTTCGGTTTCGCCGGGGAAGCCGACGATGAAGGTCGAGCGGATCACCAGCTCAGGGCACTGCTCGCGCCAGTTCTTGATGCGCGCTAGGGTACGGTCTTCGAAGGCCGGGCGCTTCATCGCCTTGAGCACCTTGGGGCTGGCGTGCTGGAACGGGATGTCCAGGTACGGCAGGATCTTGCCGGCGGCCATCAGCGGGATCACGTCGTCGACGTTCGGGTACGGGTATACATAGTGCAGGCGCACCCAGGCGCCCAGGCTGCTCAGCGCCTCGCACAGCTCGAGCATACGGGTCTTGACCGGGCGGCCGTTCCAGAAGTCGGTCTTGTACTTGACGTCGACACCGTAGGCGCTGGTGTCCTGGGAAATCACCAGGATCTCCTTGACGCCGGCCTTGACCAGGCGCTCGGCCTCGCTCAGCACTTCGCCAACCGGGCGGCTGACCAGCTTGCCGCGCATCGACGGGATGATGCAGAAGCTGCAGCTGTGGTTGCAGCCTTCGGAAATCTTCAGGTAGGCATAGTGGCGCGGCGTCAGCTTGACGCCCTGCGGCGGCACCAGGTCGATCAGCGGGTTGTGGTCCTGGCGCGGTGGCACTACCTGGTGCACGGCGTTGACCACTTGCTCGTACTGCTGGGGGCCGGTCACCGACAACACGCTTGGGTGCACATCGCGGATGCTGCCTTCCTCGACACCCATGCAGCCGGTGACGATGACCTTGCCGTTTTCCTTGATGGCTTCACCGATCACTTCAAGCGACTCGGCCTTGGCGCTGTCGATGAAGCCGCAGGTGTTGACCACCACCACGTCGGCGTCCTCGTAGGTAGGCACGACTTCATAACCTTCCATGCGCAGCTGGGTCAGAATGCGCTCGGAATCGACCAGGGCTTTTGGGCAACCCAGGCTTACGAAACCTACCTTGGGAGTGGCGGGAGTGGTGGACATGACTAACCTCGGTATTGAATGCAGGTCGCCCGGCCGGAAACGGGGGCGATCTTGACGGGCGCTTATTGGCGCCTCTGATCAAAAAGTGCGCAATTCTAGCGAGCGCAAGGTCACTTGACTAGCAGAAATGCGACGAACGCTGCGCTATGCTTCGCGCCGTTGCGTCCGGGCATCTGCCATGCCCTGGCGTGGGGGTGAATTCTATCGGCCGAGAGGGCCGTCTGCGGGAGTGGTCGATGGTTCAGGCAAGCAGTCATGCCGAAGGCGGGCACGCGGGGAAGCAGGGCGCGACACGGTCGCTGGGCCTGCTCGTGGCGGCAGTCGGGGTGGTCTATGGCGATATCGGCACCAGCCCGTTGTATACGCTCAAAGAAGTCTTTACCGGTGGCTATGGCGTGCCGGTCAACCATGATGGCGTGCTGGGGATCCTGTCGCTGATCCTCTGGTCGCTGCTGTGGGTGGTCTCGTTCAAATACGTGATGTTCATCCTGCGCGCCGACAACCAGGGCGAGGGCGGCACCATGGCGCTAACCGCGCTGGCGCGGCGGGCCACTGCGGCCCACCCGCGGCTGCGTAGCGTGATAGTCATCTGCGGGTTGATCGGCGCTTCGCTGTTCTATGGCGACAGCATGATCACCCCGGCCGTGTCGGTGCTGTCGGCTGTCGAGGGCATGGGCCTGGCCTTCGACGGCATCGATCACTGGGTGGTACCTATTTCGCTGGTGGTGCTGGTGGCGCTGTTTCTGGTGCAGAAGCATGGCACCGAGAAGATCGGCAAGCTGTTCGGCCCGATCATGGTGGCCTGGTTCGTGGTGCTCGGGGCATTGGGGGTGCACGGCATCTCGCAGAGCCCGGAAGTGCTCAGGGCGTTCAACCCAGGCTGGGCGGTGAACTTCTTCATCGTCCACCCCGGCATGGGCGTGGCCATTCTCGGCGCCGTGGTGCTGGCGCTGACCGGTGCCGAGGCGCTGTACGCCGACATGGGCCACTTCGGCCGTAAACCCATCGCTCGCGCGTGGTTTGCCCTGGTGTTGCCGGCGCTGGTGCTCAACTATTTCGGCCAGGGCGCAATACTGCTGCAGAACCCGGAGGCGGCGCGCAACCCCTTCTACCTGCTGGCACCTTCCTGGGCGCTGTTGCCGCTGGTGGGGCTGGCGACCATGGCCACGGTGATCGCTTCGCAAGCCGTGATTTCCGGGGCGTTCTCCCTGACCCGCCAGGCCATCCAGCTGGGCTACATTCCGCGCATGCACATCCAGCATACGTCCAGCGATGAGCAGGGGCAGATCTACATCGGTGCGGTGAACTGGACGCTGATGGTTGGTGTGGTGTTGCTGGTCATCGGTTTCGAATCTTCCGGTGCCCTGGCGGCGGCCTACGGTGTGGCGGTCACCGGCACCATGTTGATGACCACGATTCTGGTGTCGGTGGTGATGTTGCTGCTATGGAAGTGGCCGCCGGTGCTGGCAGTGCCGATTCTGCTGGGCTTTCTCTTCGTCGACGGGCTGTTCTTCGCCGCCAACGTGCCCAAGATCGTGCAGGGCGGGGCGTTCCCGGTACTGGCAGGTGGTGTGCTGTATCTGCTGATGAGTACCTGGAAGCGCGGCAAGCAGATCCTCGTCGAGCGCATCGATGAAGGGGCGCTGCCGCTGCCGGTGTTCATCAGCAGCATCCGCATACAGCCGCCGCACCGGGTTGAAGGTACTGCCGTGTTCCTGACTGCACGGCCGGACGCCGTGCCCCATGCGCTGCTGCACAACATGTTGCACAACCAGGTGCTGCACAGCCAGGTGGTGCTGCTGACGGTGGTCAGCGAAGACCGGCCACGGGTGCCGGAGCAGGAGCGTTTCGAGGTGGAAGCCTATGGCGACGGGTTCTTCCGTGTGCTGTTGCATTTTGGCTTCATGGACGAGCCGGACGTGCCGGCGGCCCTGAAGTTGTGCCATCTGGATGACCTGGATTTCAGCCCGATGCGCACCACCTACTTCCTCAGCCGCGAAACGGTGATTGCTTCGCGGCTGGAGGGTATGTCGCGCTGGCGTGGCAACCTGTTTGCGTTCTTGCTCAAAAATGCCAACGGTAACCTGCGGTTCTTCAATCTGCCGTTGAACCGGGTGATCGAGTTGGGCACCCAGGTCGAGATCTGAATGGGTGCCTGATCTGCGTAGTGGGTTAGGCGTGGCTCAATTCTGCTCGGCCACGCTCGACTTGCCCTGGCGCGTCTCGATCTCACCGATCAGGCGCTTGGCCAGGGCCGGGTAGTTCTCGTCGAAGTGGTGCCCGCCCGGCAGCTTCAGGCGCTCGCCCACCGCCGTCTTCTCGGTGCAACCGCTCTCGTCGGTCTCTTCCACGCCATACACACACACCACTTTGGACGCCGGCAGCCGGGCCATTTCCGGCCCGGTTGGCGCCTCCTGGCCTTCCTTGCCCAGCCAGCCTTCCACCTCGATCTCGAAGCTGCCGCTACGGGCGAAGGCCAGTAGCATCACCGCATCGATACGCTGCTGGTCCTCGGCCGGCAAGCGGTTGTAGATCGCTGGCAGCACGTCGGCGCCAAACGAGTAGCCGGTCAATACAAAGCGCTTGGTGCCCCATTTCTGGCGATAGTGCTGCATCAGTTCCGACAGGTCTGCGGCGCTCTGCTCGGGGGTCTTGTGTTGCCAGTAATAACGCAGCGTGTCGATGCCGACCACCGGATAGCCTAGCTTGGCCATTTCTCCGGCCACGTCGCGGTCCAGGTCGCGCCAGCCGCCATCCCCGGAGAGGAACAGGGTGACGGTGTCGGTGGATTGCCCTGCCGGCACCTCGACTACTGGAATGGCCAGGGCGTTGCCGTCGTGGCCGACCAGGGCTTGGGTCAGCTGTGACTTGAGCACCTGCGGCAAGTGGATGTCGTAATCGCTGATGCTGGTTTCGGCGTTGGCCTGGTCGCGCACGAAGGCTGCGCTGGCGTCATCCGGGTTGTCGTTCCAGGCGACGTTCCAGTGGCCATGGGCCGCCGCTTTGGGTAGCGCGGCCTGGCAGCCGGGTTGCTCCAGGCTGAAGTCCACGGAAATGGCCCGCGCCTTGTCGTCGGTCTGTGCCGCCAGCCAGCGCCAGGCCTGCGCCGCGCCTGGGCCGATACCGGCTACCAGGGTCGGTCTTTCGGACAGCTGGGTCGCTGCCAGGTCCAGCGCTTGTTGCTGCTGGGTGCAGTCGTTGGGTGGCAGGATAACCTGCACCAGTTGCGCTTCCCCAGCCTGGCTCAGGTCCAGCAACTGCTTGTCGGTCAGAGCCTGGTCCTGAGGGACGCCGATGGCGACCCGGGCCTTGGCGTGCACGCCCGGGGTCACGCGGGTGATGCTGAGGTTGTTGAGGGACAGCTGTTCGAGGTGCGCCTCAGGCGCTGGGCGCGTCCATAGCCAGAAGGCCACGGCACCGCCCAGGGCGGCCAGCAGCAGGGGAATCGCCAGGTACAGCCAATAGCGTCGGATCATCAGCGTTTCACCAATCCAGTCAGGCCGCCAGCGATGAGGGCGGCAGTGTCGGCCAGTGCCACCAGCGGGTCGAGCCCCGCAGGCACGGCCATGTAACGGGGTTCCCAGTCCGGTTGGAATTTGTCCTTGAAGCGTCGAAGCCCCTGGAAGTTGTAGAGCTGTTCGCCACGGCGGAACACCATTGAACCCAGGCGCTGGGTCAAGGGCGCGCCGCGCCGTGGCTGCAGCCCGGACAGCGGGACCATGCCCAGGCTGAAGCGGGCATAGTCGTGGCTTTTGTAGTGCAGGATGAGCCCTATCATCATGAACTCCATGGTCAGCTTCGGAGCTTCAGGGTGGGCCCGCATCAGGTCGAGGCTGGCCAGCTCGCGACCGTGGGTTTCCAACAGGTTGGCAAAGGCCACCGGCCGGCCCTGGAAGCGAATCAGGGCGATGCGAAAGTGCTGCAGGTACTCGGGGCTGAAGCGCCCGAGCGAGAAGCCTTTCTCGCGCACGTTCTTGCCACCCAGCCAGGCATCGGAGATTTCCTTGAGCGCTATCAGTGGCGCGTGACCGGGTTCGTGGATTTCCAGGCTGAGGCCGTCACGGCCACCGCGGTTCCAGGTGTAGCGCAGGTCTTTCATCTCCTTGCCCTTGGCTTCGAGGTCGAAGCGGCGCAGGTCGACCCGGGCCTCCTCGCCAAGTTTGAGCGCGGTCAGGCCAATGTCCATGTAGAACGGCAGGTTCTCCGCGCGGACCTGATAAAACACCGGCCTGGCGTGGTGCAGGTCGCACAGGTCGCGGAATTGCCAGATCATCTCAGCGCGCTCCTGGGCCGGGCCGATCGGGTCATACAAGGCCACCAGGCTGCGACCGCGACGGGCGTACATAAGGAAGGCGTTGTCGCGCGGGTGGAACAGCAAAGCCTTGTCGCCGGTCAGGGCCAGGCCGCCATCGGGCTGGTCGGATGCCAGCAGGATGCGGTTGGCGCGTTGCAGTTCTGCGTCGTCAGGCAGGTGGATGACCGGCGGTGCGGTGCGCAGCAGCCAGGTCAGGGCGACAGCCGCCAGCAGCACGGCGCTGCCCATGGCGGCGCGCAGGCCCCGCGGTGCATCGGCGTCCAGGGTGAACTGCCACCACAGTTGGTGGCTGTAGGGCACATCCTGGTAGGCGAACAGCAGCAGCCATACCGAGGCCCCGACCACGCAGGCGCTGGCCACCAGAAACACCGGAGAGAAGGGCAGTTCCAGCAGGCGGCTGGGGCGGTAGAACGAACGGCGGAACAGGGCCAGCAGCGCGGCGGTGAACGTCAACAGGCAGGCTTCTTCCCAGTCGAAGCCCTTGAGCAATGACAACAATGCGCCGACCAGCAGCAAGGTGGTGGTCAGCAGCCAGGCTGCGGACAGGCGCCGGCGCAAGCCTTGGGCCAGCAGCAGGCACAGCACGCCGATCAGGCTGGCGCCGAAGTGCGAAGCATCGATCAGGCGGTGGGGTACCAGAAAGCCCATGTGTTCCAGGCGCGTGTCGATCTCGGGCGTGGCCCCCGAGAACAGCAGCACCACCCCGGACAGAAACACCAGAATTGACAGCACCGGCGCCGCCAGGCCGGAGGCCACCTTGATGGCCTGTTGCGCGAACAGCAGACGCCGGGCTTCGTTGGCCAGCAGCAGTACACACGCCAGCAGCAGCGGCAACACCACATAGATCAGGCGATAGAGCAGCAGGGCCGCAGCCAGTGGCGCGGCGCCCAACTGGTCGGCAAAGGCTGCCAGCAAGATCGCCTCGAACACCCCGATGCCCCCTGGCACATGGCTGAGCACGCCTGCGGCCAGGGCCAGCAGGTACACCAGGATGAAAGCGCCAAATGGCGGGGCTTCTGGCAGCAGGAGATACAGTACGGTGGCGGCGGCGGCCACATCCAGGGCGGTGATCAGCAATTGCAGCGAGGCGAGGCGACCGTTTGGCAGGCGCAGGGTACGCCGGCCCAGCTGAACCAGCAGGTTGTCGGCCAAGGGCTGTTCGGCCAGGCGCTTGCGGTAAAGCCCGAGCACCAGCACGGCAGCCAGCACCAGCACGGCTGCGGCGATGCCGGCCAGCAGCCCCGGCGAAAGGCCCAGTGCGGTCGAGGCTGCTGGCAGGTCGCTCAAAGTAGCCAGAGCAGCCAGGGGGGGCAGCGCACACCCTAGGGACAGGCTGGCAAACACGGTCATCCGCGCGACTTCGCCAGCCCCCAGGCCTTGGCGGGCATACAGGCGGTAACGCACCGAACCACCAGACAGCATCGACAGGCCGATGGCGTTACCAATGGCGAAGGCGCTGAAGCCGCCCAGTATCAAACTGCCTGCTGGCAGTTTTACCCCGGCATAGCGGCTGGCCGACCACTCGTACCCCAGCAGAATCACGAACCCGACAGCCGTGGCCAGCAAGGCCCCCAGCAGCGACTGCGTCGGCACGCTGAGCATGGCATCGTGCAAGGCGTAGATGTCCAGCTCGCTGAGCAGGTGGCGGCAGGCAACCAGGGCCATGGCGAACAGTATCAGCGTCACCGCCAGGCTGATGGGTTGACGATAGCGGCTCAATCGCTCGATCAGGGGCAGGCGCTGCGCGGCCGTGGGTAGCACCGAAGCAAGGGGCTCCGGAGGTTCGGGGTTATGGGAGGTCATGAATCAATACCCCGAGCAGGCAGCGCGAGGTGAGGGCGAGGTGCGGCCAAGTGAAAGTCCCTTAGGAAAACGTATCCAATGTTACTCCGGGCACAGACGCTTTCAGCTGCCTGGCAGGGTTAAAGATAGTTCATCCAAAGGGCGACATCTCAAGCCTGGGGGTAGGCTGATGGCAAGGCATTTCCAGGCGACGAAATGCAGAGGGCGTAAAGCAACAAACCCCGCGCTGCTGTTACACAGGCGGGGTTTGTTCTGACGAATATGGTTGCGGGAGCCGGATTTGAACCGACGACCTTCGGGTTATGAGCCCGACGAGCTACCAGACTGCTCCATCCCGCGTCAGAGGTGCGCATTCTACAGCTTGTTGAAACTGTGTAAAGCGTTAATTGTTGATTTATCGATCTTTTTTCTTCGGCATCATTTTCGATGCAAAGAAAAAGGCCACTGCGTTAACAGTGGCCTTTTCTTAAAGCTGGTTGCGGGAGCCGGATTTGAACCGACGACCTTCGGGTTATGAGCCCGACGAGCTACCAGACTGCTCCATCCCGCGTCTGTGGGGCGCATTCTACAGTTAATCGAATCAGTGTCAAGCGCTACTAATTGATTTCTCGCCAGTTTTTGCCAATGGCTTTTCTACGGGCAAAGAAAAAGGCCACTGCGTTAACAGTGGCCTTTTCTCGAATCTGGTTGCGGGAGCCGGATTTGAACCGACGACCTTCGGGTTATGAGCCCGACGAGCTACCAGGCTGCTCCATCCCGCGCCTGTGAGATCGAATTCTACGGATTTACGCAACTATGTCAAGCGTTTTTCCTAAAAAACCTTTTTCGTTCAAACCCTTAGCACTCGCTCAAAGCACGCGGCTCAGGCGCGGCGGGGGTTTCAGGCCGATTGTCGAGGCAAGCGGCGTGCAATCTGTTGCAGCGTAGGAGGCATGCGATATTATCTGTATGAATCTACAGTACTGACGGTCATCCATGTCCTTGCGCAAGATCATCCATGTCGACTGCGATTGTTTCTATGCCGCAATCGAAATGCGTGATGACCCGCGCCTGGCCGGTCGGCCCATGGCCGTAGGCGGGTCGGCCGACCACCGCGGGGTGATCGCCACCTGTAATTATGAAGCGCGGGCCTATGGTGTGCGCTCGGCCATGTCATCGCGCCATGCGCTCAAGCTTTGCCCTGACTTGTTGATCGTCAAGCCACGCTTTGAAGCCTATCGCGAGGCATCCCGTGAGATTCACGCCATTTTCCGTGACTACACCGAGCTGATCGAGCCGTTGTCGCTGGATGAAGCCTACCTGGATGTGAGCGATAGCCAGTGGTATGCCGGCAGCGCCACGCGTATCGCCGAAGATATCCGCCGGCGCGTTGCCCGTACCTTGCATATCACCGTGTCGGCGGGTGTTGCACCCAACAAGTTCCTGGCCAAGATCGCCAGTGACTGGCGCAAGCCCAACGGGCTGTTCGTCATAACCCCGGGTGAAGTCGAAGCCTTTGTCGCGGCTTTGCCGGTGGCCAGGTTGCACGGCGTTGGCAAGGTCACGGCGGACAAACTGGCGCGGCTGGGTATCGATACCTGCCTGGACCTGCGTGACTGGTCGCGCTTGGGGCTGGTGCGCGAGTTCGGCAGCTTTGGTGAGCGGTTGTGGGGGTTGGCGCGGGGTATTGATGACCGCGCCGTGCACAACGACAGCCGCAGGCAGTCGGTCAGCGTGGAAAACACCTACGACACTGACCTGCCAGACCTGGCCAGTTGCCTGGAGCGTCTTCCAGCCTTGCTCGACAGCCTTAATGAACGCATTGCCCGCATGGACAGCAGTTACCGGCCAGACAAGCCTTTCGTCAAGGTCAAGTTCCATGACTTCAGCCAGACAACGATGGAACAGGCAGGGGCTGGCAGAGACCTGGAAAGTTATCGGCAGTTACTGCGGCAGGCGTTTGCCCGGGGTGGCAAGCCGGTGCGCTTGCTGGGGGTAGGGGTGAGGTTGAAGGACTTGCGCGGGGCGCATGAACAGTTGGAATTGTTCCCGCCTAAATGAAAGGGGCCGCAAGGCGGCCCCTGAATCAGTTCACTGCACGCCAGGGTCGGCGACCAATCGCCCGGTTGCCTTGGTCAGCGACTGCAGAAATTCCTGCTGCAGTTCCGGATCGTTGCGCGTCAGCTCGATCAGGCTCTGCTCCATTTCGCTGGCTTCCTCTTCCAGGCCCAGTTCGGACAGGCGTTTGACCCGGTGTACCCACTGGCCGACATCATCGTCTTCCAGGTCGTCGAAGATCAGTTCGTGGGCTTCGAGCAGCTTGTTGCGCAGGGTGGCGCTGACCAGCAGGCTGGCGTCACCGCGCACCGCGTTGTCCTCATCGACCACCTGCAAGTGCAGGGTACCAATGTGGTTGAGGTTCTGCTCGGAGAACGGGCTGTCGAGCAGGTTTAGGCGCAGTACGCCGTTTCTGTCGGTGGTCAGCTCGTGGGTCATCTTGCCGGCCTTGACCTCGACCAGGCGCTCGCTCCAGGGCAGGCTGGTGGATTCTTCGCGCTGGTCCTTCTGCACTTCGCTGATCCCGGCAAGGTTCTGCTGGGCGCGACCGTTGGACTGCACGTTCATGAACGGGTTGAGCCCCGCCGCGCCATAGCTGAGCCAGTCGTGGGTCACGCTTTTGGGCAGGTTGCCCAAGGCGAACACATTGACCACGTTGGCGCCCACGCCGGCCACCACAGCCACCGCGCCCAGCGGGATCTCGTAGACCTCCCGCCAGGGCTGGTAGGGCGTGTAGCGGTCGTAGCGACGGGTGACTTCGAATTCGGTGACTTCGAAGCGCTTCTGCTCATGCACGCGCACACGTCGTTGCGGCAGCTCCATCACCTTCGGCTCGCCGACATCGATCTGCAGACTGTGTTCGAGCAACTTGCGCTCGACGCGCTCCTCATGCTCGCTGCGCTGGGACATCTGGTTGGCGCAGCCGCTGATGAGCAGGGCGCCGCTAAGTGCGGCGCCCCCCAGGGTAAAGGTACTTCGCTTGGACATGATCACTCGTGCATTGATTATCAGCGGCGAACGCGGGCCTGCAGGAACGACAGCACTTCATTGAGTGGCAGCGCTTGAGCATCCTGTTCGGTGCGGTGCTTGTATTCCAGGTTACCTTCGGCCAGCCCGCGGTCGCTGACGACGATGCGGTGCGGGATGCCGATCAGCTCCATGTCGGCAAACTTGATGCCTGGGCTGGTCTTCTTGTCGCGGTCGTCCAGCAACACTTCAAAACCGGCGGCGGTCAGCTCGGCATACAGCTTGTCGGTAGCCTCGCGAACCACGTCGGTTTCGTAGCGCAGCGGCACCAGGGCGATCTGGAATGGCGCCAGGGCATCGTTCCAGATGATGCCTTTGTCGTCGTAGCTCTGCTCGATCGCGGCGGCGACCACGCGGGAAACGCCGATGCCGTAGCAACCCATCGACAGCACCACCGGCTTGCCGTTCTCGCCCAGTACCTGGCACTTGAGCGCCTCGCTGTACTTGGTGCCGAGCTGGAAGATGTGCCCGACTTCGATGCCGCGCTTGATCACCAGGGTGCCCTGGCCGTCCGGGCTCGGGTCGCCTTCGACGACATTGCGCAGGTCGGCGACTTGCGGTACCGGCAGGTCGCGTTCCCAGTTGACGCCGAAGTAGTGCTTGTCGTCGATGTTGGCGCCAATGCCGAAGTCGCTCATCAGGGCAACCGAACGGTCGATGATGCATTCCAGCGGCAGGTTCAGCGGGCCGAGCGAACCTGCGCCGGCGCCAATGGCGTCGTGCAGTTCGGCTTCGGTGGCCATGACCAGCGGGTCGGCAACCTGTTCCAGTTTGGTGGCCTTGATTTCGTTGAGCTCGTGGTCACCACGGACGATCAGGGCGATCAGCTTGCCTTCTTCGGCGCCGCGCACGATCAAGGTCTTGACGGTTTTCTCGATCGGCAGGCCGAACTGCTCGACCAGTTGCGCGATGGTCTTGGCGTCCGGGGTGTCGACCAGGCGCAGCTCCTCGGCAGGGGCAGGGCGCACGGTTTCACGCGGGATGGCCTCGGCCTTCTCGATGTTGGCGGCGTAGTCGGAGCTGTCGCTGAAGATCACATCGTCTTCGCCGGACTCGGCCAACACGTGGAATTCGTGCGAATAGCTGCCACCGATGGAGCCGGTATCGGCCTGCACCGGGCGGAAGTCCAGGCCCAGGCGGGTAAATATGTTGGTGTACGCCTGGTGCATGCGGTCGTAGGTTTCCTGCAGGGAAGCCTGGTCGGCATGGAAGGAGTAGGCGTCCTTCATGATGAACTCGCGGCCGCGCATCAGGCCGAAGCGCGGGCGGATCTCGTCACGGAATTTGGTCTGGATCTGGTACATGTTGAGCGGCAGCTGTTTATAGCTGGACAGCTCGTTACGGGCCAGGTCGGTGATGACTTCTTCGTGGGTCGGGCCAACGCAGAAATCACGGTTGTGGCGGTCTTTGAGGCGCAGCAGCTCGGGGCCATACTGCTCCCAGCGGCCGGATTCCTGCCACAGTTCGGCGGGCTGGATGCTTGGCATCAGCACTTCCAGGGCGCCGGCGGCGTTCATTTCTTCGCGGACCACGGCTTCGACCTTGCGCATTACTCGCAAGCCCATCGGCAGCCAGGTGTACAGGCCCGAGGCCAGTTTGCGGATCATGCCGGCGCGCAGCATGAGCTGGTGGCTGATGACCACTGCGTCGGCAGGGGTTTCTTTCTGGGTGGCGAGCAAATATTGACTGGTGCGCATGGTGGGCCGTGTCGATTGCCTAAGACGTTGAAATGACCCCGCATTGTACGGGGGTGAAACGAAGGCGTACAGGATGCCCCAGGGCGTGGCAATTGTCAGCCAAGAAAAAGCCCGGCAATCGTGCCGGGCTTTTTCAGGTACGGGGCACTATAAGCGAGGCTTACAGGATGCTCAGCGGGTACTCGACGATCAGACGCAGTTCGTCGATCGAGCTCGAACCGTAGTACACACCGTCGCTGGAACGGTAAGTGGCCTGACGGACACGGAAGCTCAGGTCTTTCGCTGGGCCGCTCTGCATGACGTACTTGACGTCGATGTCGCGTTCCCATTCCTTGCCGTTGTCGGTGGTGCGGGTGGTTGCACCGCTACCGCGAGCATAACGGGTCATGAAGGTCAGGCCTGGTACGCCGAACTCGGCGAAGTTCAGGTCGTAGCGCGCCTGCCAGGACTTCTCGTCTTCGGCGTTGAAGTCGGAACGGGCGATGGAGTTGGCCAGGAACACGGTACCGCCGCCGTCTACGCCGTAGGCGTAGTCGCCGTCACCGCTGACCTTCTGGTAGGCCAGGGTAAAGGTGTGGGCGCCGATGTTGTAGGCGCCGGACAGGCTGGCTGCGATGTTGTCGAGTTCGTTGCTGCCGTCGGACTTGGTGACGAACGCGCCAGTGCGGTTGTCGCCGATGGACTTGGTGTCATAGATGTTGAAGTCGAACACCAGGCCTTGCTTGTCGCTGATCGGCAGCGCCCAGTTCACGTTGCCGTACCACTTGCGGAAGTGATCTTCGACGCGCGAGTAGTAGATGCTGGTGCTGAGGCTGTCGGTAAAGGCGTAGGTGCCACCGAAGATGTTGGCTTCGCTCAGGTTCAGGCTGTCGTGGTAGGTCTGAGCCTGGGCATTCATCGCGGTGAAGTGACCGGCGTTCAAGGTCAGGCCGCTGATCTCGTTGCTGGTGATCAGGCCGCCTTCGGCAACTTCCGGCAGCAGTCGGCTGTCGTCGGTGGCGAATACTGGCATGGCGGTGAACTGGTCGCCGAACTTCAGCACGGTATTGGAGATGCGCATTTTTACAGCGCCACCGCCTTCGGAGTAATCATCTTGCGAGCGACCGTCGGAGCCTTGTGGGAACAGGCCGGTGCCGGCACGGCCACGGCCGCTGTCCAGCTTCAGACCAAGCATGCCGATGGCGTCGACGCCGAAGCCTACGGTGCCCTGGGTGAAGCCCGATTCGTAAGTGCCGAGGAAGCCAAGGCCGGTTTCTTCCACGCGGCTCTGGGTGCCGGCTGGGTTGTTGCGGAAGTCACGGCTGAAGTACAGCATGCGAGTTTTGACGTTCAGCTGGCTGTCTTCGATGAAACCCTTGGACTCGTCTTGTGCAGAGGCGAAGGCCAATTGCGAGGTCCCTGCCGAAACGGCCAGGGCGATCATGCTCCACTTCATCACGCGCATCGTGATTTGCTCCTTTGGTTTTTAGGAAGAGTACCGCTGCGCCCAAGTCTTTTAGTTATATGGGGCAGCTCTTTCTTGTTATGTCGGCGGAAATGTATAGCACGCTGACTGTTGTTGGCGATATGGGCATATAGAACCTTTCGGGATCTTTATGGTCATGTCGCTTGTAGGTAATTCCATGTCGCAAATCACGTCCCGGATTCCCGAGCCGTACAACGCCAGCGCCGTTCCTGTCACCGTAACGAATCTGTAACTACAGATTCCGGCTAGGGAAACTCCCTGGTGTATCCAAAGCGGCTGTTGTTATTTGTCGCGTACATCCCTTGATGCAGATGTCGTGCCGACTTGGTGTGGAGGGAATGCAACAAGCGTGCACAAAATTAACCCCGGTTCATGAAATTTTCACAAATCGGGGTGCCGAAGGTCGGAAAGTACCGAAAACACGGGCTGAAGCTTGTCTGATGGTGTGCCAGATAAGTTAGGCGTTTGAAACCCAAAAGCTGTCATAAAAGTCAATGTGTTACCGGCCACTGTTAATGCAGTGTCATTCGAGTGGGTAAAAGCGTAGTGGTGTGCTCGTTTGCGGCCTCATTTTGGTGCGAAAAGTAGCGCTGTGTTACCGCCGTTGTGCAGGCGGGGGGCATAGATGAACTTAAAGTGTGCAGCGCAGGGCAGCGCTTGCATGCCGGCGCCTGCGAAGCAAGGTATCCTTGCCCGATGCCCCGTGTAGGGCGGGCCCGTTTTTGTCTGTTGGAGGTTTTGCAGTGTTTGAGATGGATACGCGTTTGCAGCAGGATTGCCTGGTGCTTGGAGACTTCCCGTTGTGCCGTCTGCTGCTCAGCAAAGATGCCAATTACCCCTGGTTCATCCTGGTGCCCAGGCGCGCCGGCGTGAGCGAAGTGTTCGACTTGAGTCAGGAAGACCAGGCCCAGCTGTTCAAGGAAACCACGGACCTGTCGCAGGCGCTCAAGGGTGAGTTCAAGGCTGACAAGATGAACGTTGCCACGCTGGGTAACGTGGTCAGCCAGTTGCACATGCATGTCATCGTTCGCCGCCATGGCGATGTGGCCTGGCCTGCGCCGGTGTGGGGCAAGGTGCCTGCGGGCGAGTATGCGCCTGGGCAGGTCGACGCCATTCGTCAACGCCTTCGCACGCTGCTCGACAACGATTACCGGGAGGCCTGATATGTCACCTGAATCGCGAATTATCGAGCTTGAAACCCGCCAGGCGTTCCAGGACGACACGCTCCAGGCGTTGAATGATGTGGTGGTCGAGCAGGGGCGTGTGATCGACCGCTTGCAACTGCAGATGGCCGAACTGCTCAAGCGTTACGAAGAAATGGTAGGGCAGTACGGCAGCGAGGGAGAAGAGGCGCCGCCCCCTCATTATTGAGTTCAGGCAGCCCTGGCATTGCACCAGGGCTGGCAAGGTCAGCGACGGGTTACTGCCACCACATCTTCGGCCTGCAGGCCTTTGTCACGGTGCATGACCGAAAACTCGACGCGCTGGCCTTCCACCAGAATACGGTGGCCTTCGCCGCGAATAGCGCGAAAGTGCACGAAGATGTCATCGCCCGAATCGCGGGAAATAAAGCCAAAGCCTTTGGAAGTATTGAACCACTTCACGGTGCCCGTATCGCGGTTGCCGGCCTCCAGTGGGGCGCTCTGGCTGCTGCGGGCCTTGCGGGGGCTGCGGGCGAAACCTGCGGCCAGGTGCAGGGCCACGGCCAGCACCGCGCACACCAGTGCAGCCAGGTTGCCCATCTCGGGGCGAGCCAGCAGGGTCAGTGTCTGCAGTACCACGGCGACCACCAGCAAGGCGCAAGCCAAGTGTTGCAGCTGTTGCCGTGCACCTCGGTAGTACAGCGGCACGACCGGGGCCAATACCAGGTTAAGCAGGCCGAGCAGTGCCAGGTAGACCGCATCGGGTTGCTGCAGGAAGGGTGTTGCATCGGTTTTCAGGCTGGGCATGAGCGATAGCAGCAAAGCCGCTACGCCCGTCACCAGATGGACGATCTTGAACATGGGGTTGGCTCACAGTTGACAAGCTGATCACAGGAAGAGCTGGCGACACGGTGCGCATGAGGTGTAAAGCGCGAACACGTGATGGGCCAGCCTATGCACCCGGCAATGACAATCCGCACGGGTGGCACCCTGCCTATTTAACAGCAAAGGCGCAGGCTACTCAAACCGCAGGTCTGCGCAGCCGATGTGTTGCGCCATGTCACAGGCGGCTTTTGCCAAGTGTTGATACAGTGTCAAGGGCCCGCTTGATCATCAAGCCTTATGGAAAGGGGAACTTCATGGCAATCGATATCGGTATCAGTGAAGAAGATCGCAAGTCCATCGTCGACGGGCTGTCGCGCCTGTTGTCGGATACCTATGTGCTGTATCTGAAAACCCATAATTTTCATTGGAACGTCACCGGCCCTTCGTTTCGCACCCTGCACCTGATGTTCGAAGAGCAATACAACGAGCTGGCCCTGGCGGTCGACTCGATCGCCGAGCGGATTCGAGCCCTGGGCTTCCCGGCACCGGGGTCCTATGCATTTTATGCGCGGCATTCTTCGATCAAGGAGGAGGAGGGCGTGCCGGTGGCGGATGAGATGATCCGTCAGTTGGTGCAAGGCCAGGAAGCGGTCGTGCGCACGGCGCGCAGCATCTTCCCGGTGGTGGATAAGGTCAGCGATGAGCCGACCGCCGACTTGCTGACCCAGCGCATGCAGGTGCACGAAAAGACTGCCTGGATGCTGCGCGTGTTGCTTGACGGTAAATAGCCGCCGTAGCGTCAGAAATGCCTGAAAAGCCCGGTTGCCGTCACGGCAACCGGGCTTTCTGCATTTCTGCGGGAAGGTTTTGCCGCTGCTGCGGATGCGCAGGCTGGCGCTTCATGGCTGCCGTAGCCCTGGGTGCAGGGCAATGACAGTCGATGGATGGAGTGGCCCGATGGCGAGTATGTGGCAGGTGGACAAGCGGGGCGCTGGTCGGGGGGGGTGGCCAGGCAAGCAATGCGTCGACCCCTTCAAGGCCGATTTCGACATGCTGCAGGTCAGGCCGGTGTCACGCTCGGTCCGGCTCAATGGGTTTTCAACCTGCCTGCGGCTGGAAGCAGTCTACTGGGGCATTCTGGAGCGTATCGCCGAGGCCAACCGCTGTTCGGTCAGTGCGGTGCTGTCGTATGTGGACCGCGAGGTGCATCTGCGCCAGGGTGGGGTGCGCAACTTCAGCGGCCTGATCCGCGTGATCTGCGTCGCCTGGCTGCTCGACCCGCCGAGTGCACGCTGATCGCCAGGCGGGCTGCGCAGTGCTTGCTAACCATATATAATCCCGCTTTTTGCTGCCCCGGCAGCCAGCGTTATGGTTGACGAGAGACACCCATGCCCCTTTATGACTATCAATGTGCGTCCTGCGAGCACCGCATGGAAGCGCTGCAGAAGATCAGCGCCGCGCCGCTGACCGATTGCCCGGCCTGTCAGGCGCCGGCACTGAAGAAGCTGCTGTCTGTCCCAGGCTTTCGCCTGAGCGGCACCGGTTGGTACGAAACCGACTTCAAGACCGGGGCAAAAAAGAATCTGGCAGGCGGCGACAAGGCCGACTGAGTTGAATGCTGTGACCGGGTCTTGCAGTATTAGCCCTCTGGGCGGCCAAGGCCTCCACCGAATACACGAATCACGAGAAGCGAAACCACCATCATGATGCGCAGCCATTATTGCGGCCAACTGAACGAGAGCCTGGACGGCCAGGAAGTCACCCTTTGCGGCTGGGTCCATCGTCGCCGCGACCACGGCGGGGTGATCTTCCTCGACATCCGTGACCGCGAGGGCATGGCCCAGGTCGTATTCGACCCTGATCGCGCCGAAACCTTCGCTGCCGCCGACCGTGTGCGCAGCGAGTACGTCGTGCAGATCACCGGCAAGGTACGCCGCCGTCCGGAAGGCGCGGTCAACCCGAACATGGCCTCCGGTGGCATCGAAGTGCTGGGCTACGAGCTGCAGGTGCTCAACGAGGCCGAAACGCCGCCGTTCCCGCTCAACGAATACTCCGACGTCGGCGAGGAAACCCGCCTGCGCTACCGCTTCATCGACCTGCGTCGTCCGGAAATGGCCGACAAGCTGCGTCTGCGTTCGCGCATCACCAGCAGCATCCGTCGCTTCCTCGACGAGAACGGCTTCCTTGACGTCGAGACGCCGATCCTCACCCGCGCCACCCCAGAAGGCGCGCGTGACTACCTGGTGCCGAGCCGCACCCACGCTGGCAGCTTCTTTGCCCTGCCGCAGTCGCCCCAGCTGTTCAAGCAGTTGCTGATGGTTGCCGGTTTCGACCGTTACTACCAGATCGCCAAATGCTTCCGTGACGAAGACCTGCGTGCTGACCGCCAGCCGGAATTCACCCAGATCGACATCGAGACCAGCTTCCTCGATGAAGCCGAGATCATGGGCCTCACCGAGAGCATGATCCGCAAGCTGTTCAAGGAAGTCCTGGACCTGGAGTTCGGTGAATTCCCGCACATGACCTTCGAAGAAGCCATGCGCCGTTACGGTTCCGACAAGCCAGACCTGCGTAACCCGCTGGAACTGGTCGACGTTGCCGATCAGCTCAAGGACGTCGAGTTCAAGGTCTTCGCAGGCCCGGCCAACGATCCTAAGTGCCGCGTTACCGCCCTGCGTCTGCCAGGCGGCGCCAGCATGCCGCGCAGCAAGATCGACGAGTACACCAAGTTCGTCGGCATCTATGGTGCCAAGGGCCTGGCGTACATCAAGGTCAACGAGCGCGCCAAAGGCGTCGAAGGCCTGCAGTCGCCGATCGTCAAGAACATCCCTGAGGCCAACCTCAACGTGATCCTCGATCGCGTGGGCGCAGTCGATGGCGACATCGTGTTCTTCGGCGCCGACAAGGCCAAGATCGTCAGCGAAGCCCTGGGCGCGCTGCGGATCAAGGTGGGTAACGACTTCAACCTGCACACTTGCGAATGGGCGCCGATGTGGGTTGTCGACTTCCCGATGTTCGAAGAGAACGACGACGGCAGCTTCACTGCGCTGCACCACCCGTTCACTGCACCGAAGTGCTCCCCGCAAGAGCTGGAGGCCAACCCGGCCACCGCGCTGTCGCGTGCTTATGACATGGTGCTGAACGGCACCGAACTGGGTGGCGGCTCGATCCGTATCCACCGCAAAGAGATGCAACAGGCGGTGTTCCGTCTGCTGGGTATCGAAGCGGCAGAACAGGAAGAGAAGTTCGGCTTCCTGCTCGACGCCCTGAAGTTCGGCGCCCCGCCTCACGGTGGCCTGGCCTTCGGCCTGGATCGCCTGGTCATGCTGATGACCGGCGCCCAGTCGATCCGTGAAGTGATCGCCTTCCCGAAAACCCAGAGCGCTGCCTGCGTCATGACCCAGGCCCCAGGCATGGTCGACGCCAAGGCCTTGCGCGAGCTGCACATCCGCCTGCGCGAACAGACCAAGGTCGAGTAAGCGGGCCCCAGGCGCATCCACATGGATGCGCCTTTGCGTTACGGCGCAGGTTTTTTTGTCGTTGCGCCCCGTCAGGGGCGCCATTGTTTGTGTTTCAAAGAATTTGGAGTCGTTATGGCTGGTCATTCCAAGTGGGCGAACATCAAGCACCGCAAAGAGCGCCAGGATGCCAAGAGAGGCAAGGTCTTCACCAAGTGGATCCGCGAGCTGACCGTTGCAGCCAAGCAGGGCGGCGGTGACCCGGCGTCCAACCCGCGCCTGCGTCTGGCGCTGGACAAGGCCCTTGGCGCCAACATGAGCCGCGATATCATCGACCGCGCTGTTGCCCGTGGTGCTGGCACCAACGAAAGCGACAACGTCGAAGAGCTCAGCTACGAGGGTTACGGCCCAGGTGGCGTGGCGATCATGGTCGAGGCCATGACCGACAACCGCAACCGTACTGCCGCGGCCGTGCGTCATGCCTTCACCAAGTGTGGTGGCAACCTCGGTACCGATGGCTCGGTGGCCTACCTGTTCGAGCGCAAGGGCCAGATCAGCTTCGCGCCGGGGGTGGATGAAGACGCCTTGATGGAAGCCGCGATGGAGGCCGATGCCGACGACGTGGTGAGCAATGACGATGGCTCGTTCGACGTCTTCACTTCCTTCAACAGCTTCTACGCTGTGCGTAATGCCCTGGAAGAGGCCGGCTTCAATGCCAATGACGCCGAAATCGTCATGCAGCCGACCACCAGCGCCGAACTCGACCTGGAAGGCGCAGAAAAGGTGCTCAAGCTGATCGACATGCTCGAGGACCTGGACGACGTGCAGAACGTCTATTCCAATGCGCAGATTTCTGACGAGATCATGGAAAAACTCGGCTAAGGTGTGCTGGCGGATCAAGCCCGGCATGTGAGTTTTTCAGCGTCTGTACCGGCCCTTTCGCGGGGCGAGCCCGCTCCCACAGGTCCCTGCCATCCTTAAGGCCAGCGGGGTACCTGTGGGGGCGGGCTCGCCCCGCGAAAGGGCCGGTGCAGTTTGCAAAAATGCATCCCTAAATACGACAGGCGTTATGACTCTGATTCTTGGTATCGACCCCGGCTCGCGGATCACCGGTTACGGCGTGGTTCGCCAAACGGCCCGTGGTTGCGAGTATGTGGCGTCGGGTTGTATCCGCACGGGCAGTGGCGAGTTGCATGAACGTCTGCAGATCGTCTTTCGCGGTGTCGGCGAGGTCATCAGGCTGCACGAACCGGTAACCATGGGCATCGAACGGGTGTTCATGGCCCGCAACCCCGACTCGGCGCTCAAGCTCGGCCAGGCCCGCGGTGCGGCGATCGTGGCGGCGGCCGAGGCGGGGCTGGAAATCGCCGAATACAGTGCCACCCAGGTCAAGCAGGCCGTCGCGGGCACGGGCGGTGCCAACAAGGAGCAAGTGATGATGATGGTCATGCACCTGCTCAAGCTGACGCAAAAGCCGCAGATCGACGCCTCCGACGCCCTCGCCATCGCCCTGTGCCATGCCCATACCCGCTCCAGCCTGGTGCCACATGGCTTGGCCACGGCACGCCGACGCGGTGGGCGCTTGCGTCTGTAAGCGCTTCATGCGCTGATACACATTTTGTTCGGGTGGCAGGTTCACCCGGCGCATTTGCTGATAGGGTTGAGCGGTCTTTGACCGGCTCCCCGAGAGGAAGGATCGGAACGTGATTGGACGTTTGCGCGGCACCCTGGCGGAAAAACAACCGCCGCACCTGATTATCGACGTCAATGGCGTGGGCTACGAGCTGGAAGTGCCCATGACCACCCTGTATCGCCTGCCGAAGGTTGGCGAAACGGTGACCGTGCACACCCACCTGGTGGTACGTGAAGACGCCCACTTGCTCTATGGCTTCCACGAAAAGCGCGAGCGCGAACTGTTCCGCGAACTCATTCGCCTCAATGGCGTCGGGCCGAAGCTGGCGCTGGCATTGATGTCGGGCCTGGAAGCCGACGAATTGGTGCGCTGCGTGCAGGCCCAGGACACCTCGGCCCTGGTGCGCGTGCCGGGTGTTGGCAAGAAGACCGCCGAACGCCTGCTGGTCGAACTCAAGGACCGCTTCAAGGCCTGGGAGACCTCGCCGGCCATGTTCACCCTGGTGTCCGACGGGCCGGTACCGGCCAGCGGCGACTCCTCAGCCGAGGCCGATGCGGTCAGTGCATTGGTTTCCCTGGGCTACAAACCCCAGGAAGCCAGCAAGGCAGTGTCCGCCATCAAGGACAAGGCCGGCCTGAGCAGTGAAGAGCTGATCCGCCGCAGCCTCAAAGGGATGATTACCAAGTGATCGAAGCCGACCGTCTGATCGCCGCCAGTGGGCGTGACCGCGAAGAGGTCCAGGACCGCGCGATCCGCCCCTTGCGCCTGGACGACTACATTGGGCAGCCCGTGGTGCGCGAGCAGATGGCGCTGTTCATCCAGGCCGCGCGTGGCCGCAGCGAGTCGCTTGACCATACCTTGATCTTCGGCCCGCCAGGGCTGGGCAAGACCACCCTGGCCAACATCATCGCCCAGGAAATGGGCGTGTCGGTCAAGAGTACCTCGGGGCCAATTCTCGAGCGCCCGGGCGACCTGGCGGCGATGCTGACCAACCTTGAGCCCCATGACGTGCTGTTCATCGACGAAATTCACCGGCTTTCGCCGGTCGTCGAAGAGGTGCTCTACCCGGCAATGGAAGACTTCCAGCTCGACATCATGATCGGCGAGGGGCCCGCCGCACGCTCGATCAAGCTCGACCTGCCGCCCTTCACCCTGGTGGGGGCCACCACCCGTGCCGGCATGCTGACCAACCCCTTGCGCGACCGTTTCGGCATTGTTCAGCGCCTGGAGTTCTACAGCGACAAGGACCTGGCGACCATTGTCAGCCGTTCCGCCGGTATCCTGGGCCTGGTCATCGAAGACCAGGGCGCCTTCGAGATCGCCCGGCGTGCCCGTGGCACGCCACGTATCGCCAACCGCTTGCTGCGCCGTGTGCGCGACTACGCCGAGGTGCGCGGCAAGGGCCAGATCACCAAGGCCGTGGCAGACCTTGCGCTGAACCTGCTTGACGTCGACGAGCGTGGTTTCGACCACTCCGACCGCCGCCTGCTGTTGACCATGATCGAGAAATTCGACGGTGGCCCGGTGGGGGTGGACAACCTTGCGGCAGCCATCAGCGAAGAGCGTCACACCATCGAGGACGTGCTCGAGCCCTACCTGATCCAGCAGGGTTACATCATGCGCACGCCGCGCGGCCGTGTGGTCACCCGGCATGCCTACCTGCACTTTGGCCTGAATGTTCCCGGACGCCTGGGGGAGGGTAGTGATTTTTCCGAGCCAGGCGATGAATGACAGATCAAAACCGGCTTTTTGTGGTCCTACCGCTGGCATGCCACAGGCGCGCTGGCAATAAGACATTAATGAAGAAAAAACAGTTGCCGCAGCGGATTGGCAAGCTGAGGAGTAAGCACTAGAGTATGCGCGCGCAAAATCAGCTCGAACCGTTCGCCCACCGTTGTCGCGTCTATTACGAAGACACCGATGCGGGCGGCGTGGTGTATTACGTCAACTACCTGAAATTCATGGAGCGCGCGCGTACCGAGCGGTTGCGGCACCTGGGCTTTTCCCAGTCGCAGCTGGCCGGTGAAAACCTGTTGTTCGTGGTCCATTCCAGCGAGGCGCGCTACCACGCGCCGGCGCGGCTGGACGATGAGCTACGGGTCACCGCGCAAGTACTTGAACTCAATCGTGCCAGCCTGCGCTTCGTGCAGCAGGTCTGGCGGGAAAAGGATGAAACGCTGCTCTGCGAGGGGCAGTTCCTGGTGGCCGCCGTGCGCGCCGACACTTTCAAACCCCGAGCCATACCCCCCAAGCTGCGCGACGCCTTTGTGGCGGACGGCTCGGGTACTCAATCGAATGCAGGAGAATAAGCGTGGAAGCTAACGTCGTCGACCATACCTCCATGTGGAGTCTGGTCAGCAATGCCAGCGTGGTGGTACAGCTGGTAATGCTGATCCTGGTGGCCGCCTCGGTCACCTCATGGATCATGATCTTTCAGCGCAGCACCATGCTGCGCGCCGGTCGTCGTGCGCTGGATGCCTTCGAGGAGCGCTTCTGGTCGGGCATCGACCTGTCCAAGCTGTACCGTCAGGCAGGCAGTAACCCGGACCCTGATTCGGGCGTGGAGCAAGTCTTCCGCGCAGGTTTCAAGGAGTTTTCGCGCCTGCGCCAGCAGCCTGGCGTAGACCCGGACGCGGTCATGGAAGGCGTTGGCCGGGCCATGCGCGTGGCCATCTCGCGTGAGGAAGAAAAGCTCGAGCAGAGCCTGCCGTTCCTCGCCACTGTCGGTTCGACCAGCCCGTACATCGGCTTGTTCGGTACCGTGTGGGGCATCATGAACTCCTTCCGCGGCCTGGCCAGCGCCCAGCAGGCCACTTTGGCCACGGTTGCCCCAGGTATCGCCGAAGCCCTGATCGCCACCGCAATCGGCCTGTTCGCGGCAATCCCTGCGGTTATCGCCTACAACCGTTTCGCCGCACGCAGCGAAGTGCTGATCGGCCGTTACTACACCTTCGCCGACGAGTTCCAGGCGATCCTGCACCGCAAAGTGCACACCAGCGAAGAGTAATCAGGTAGAAGCCCATGGCCCGAGTTCGCCACAAACGCAAGCCGGTCGCCGAGATGAACGTGGTGCCCTACATCGACGTGATGCTGGTGCTGCTGGTCATCTTCATGGTGACGGCCCCCATGCTCAACCAGGGCGTGAAGGTCGACCTGCCCAAGGTTTCCAGTGAAGCCTTGCCGCAAGACAACAACGTCCAGATCCTCACCATCTCCATCAAGGCCGACAAGACCTACTACTGGAACCTCGGCAGCGAAGTCGATACCGATAAACAGATGGACAAGGCCATGACCTTGCCCGACATGACCAACGCAGTGACCAAGATCATTGCTGCCGGTCGTGACCAGGGCAAGCAGACCCAGGTCTTCATTCGTGGCGACAAGGCTGTCGACTACGGCGCGGTCATGGGTGCCATGGGCGGGTTGCAGAAGGCCGGTGTCGGTAACGTTGGCCTGATTACCGAGGCGCCCTGATGCAACAGCGAGAGCCATCCGCCTCGGAAAGCTACTTCTGGCCCAGCGTCTGGGCCATCGGCCTGCATGTGCTGGTGTTCGCTATGCTGTTCGTCAGTTTTGCCATGACGCCTGAACTGCCGCCTTCCAAGCCGATCGTCCAGGCTACTCTGTATCAGCTCAAGTCCAAGAGCCAGGCGACTACCCAGACCAATCAGAAGATTGCCGGGGAAGCGAAGAAAACCGCCTCGCGCCAGACCGAAGTCGAGCAGCTGGAGCAGAAGAAGGTCGAGCAAGAGGCCGTGAAGGCCGCGGAACAAAAGAAAGCCGACGCCGCTCAAAAGGCCGAAGAGGCTCGCGAGGCCGCTGAAGCCAAGAAGGCCGAGGACGCCGCCAAGGCCGCCGAGGCGAAAGAGGCCACCGAGGCCAAGAAAGCCGCCGAAGCCAAGAAGGCCGATGAGGCGAAGAAAGCCGCCGAGAAACAGCAGGCCGACATCGCCAAGAAGAAGGCTGAGGAAGAGGCCAAGAAGAAAGCCGCCGAGGACGCCAAGAAAGAGGCCGCCGAGGAAGCGAAAAAACAAGCCACCGAGGATGCCAAGAAAAAGGCAGCCGAAGAGGCCAAGAAGAAAGCAGCCGAGGACGCCAAGAAGAAAGCGGCGGCCGAAGACGCGAAGAAGAAGGCAGCTGAAGAGGCCAAGAAAAAGGCCGCGGCAGACGCCCAGAAGAAAAAGGCACAGGAAGCGGCCCGCAAGTCGGCAGAAGACAAGAAAGCCCAGGCCCTGGCCGAGCTGTTGTCCGATACCACCGAGCGGCAGCAGGCGCTGGCTGACGAGCAAGGTGACCAGGTGGCCGGCGATTTCGACGACCTGATCCGCATGCGCGCAGCCGAGGGCTGGGCACGTCCGCCTTCCGCGCGCAAGGGCATGACGGTAGTCCTGCAGATCAACATGCTGCCAGATGGCACCATCACCAACGTCAGCGTGTTGCGCTCCAGTGGCGACGGCCCGTTTGACAGTTCGGCGGTGGCAGCAATGAAGAACATCGGTCGTCTGACCGAAATGCAGGGTATGAAGCCGAGCGATTTCAACAGGTATCGTTCGTTCAAGATGACATTTACTCCTGAGGATCTAGCGTTGTGATTAAACTCCTTCGAGGACTGCTGGTCATGCTGTGCTGCGTGGCAGGCATGGCCGTAGCAGAGGAAAAGAACATCCTGGTCACCAGCGGCAGCGACCGGGCCACGCCCATCGCGGTAGTGCCGTTCGGTCTGCAGGGCGGCAGCGTGCTGCCCGAAGACATGGCTGACATCATTGGCAACGACCTGCGCAACTCCGGCTACTACTCGCCGATCCCGCGGCAGAACATGATCAGCCAGCCTTCCCAGGCCAGCGAAGTCATCTTCCGCGACTGGAAGGCGTTGGGTGCGCAGTACGTGATGGTTGGCAGCATCGTGCCGTCCGGCGGCCGCCTGCAGGTGCAGTACGCCCTGTTCAACGTCGCCACCGAGCAGCAAGTGCTGACCGGCAGCGTGGCAGGCAGCGTCGACCAACTGCGCGACATGTCGCACTACATCGCCGACCAGTCGTTCGAAAAGCTCACCGGCATCAAAGGTGCGTTCTCTACCCGCATGTTGTACGTGACGGCCGAGCGTTTCTCCACCAACAACACCCGTTACACCCTGCAGCGCTCGGACTACGACGGTGCCCGGGCAGTGACCCTGCTGCAATCGCGTGAGCCGATCCTGTCGCCACGCTTTGCACCGGATGGCAAGCGTATTGCCTATGTGTCGTTCGAGCAGAAGCGCCCGCGCATCTTCGTGCAGCACATCGACACCGGCCGCCGTGAGCAGGTCACCAACTTCGAAGGCCTCAACGGTGCACCGGCCTGGTCGCCTGACGGTTCGCGCCTGGCGTTCGTGCTGTCGAAAGATGGCAACCCGGACATCTACGTGATGAACGTGGCTTCGCGTCAGATCAGCCGTGTCACTGCCGGCCCCGGTATCAATACCGAGCCATTCTGGGGCAAGGATGGCAACACCCTGTACTTCACCTCCGACCGTGGCGGCAAGCCGCAGATCTACAAACAGTCGGTCAGTGGTGGTAGCGCCGAGCGCGTAACTTTCGTTGGTAACTACAACGCCAACCCGAAACTTTCGGCGGACGAAAAGACGCTGGTGATGATCCACCGTCAGCAGGGCTTCACCAACTTCAAAGTGGCGGCACAGGACTTGCAACGCGGAAGTGTAAAGATTCTCTCAGAAACAAGTCTTGATGAGTCTCCCACTGTTGCGCCAAACGGCACCATGCTAATCTACGCCACCCGCCAGCAGGGCCGGGGAGTCTTGATGCTCGTGTCGCTTAATGGCCGCGTGAGGCTCCCACTTCCTACCGCTCAAGGCGAAGTCAGAGAACCGTCCTGGTCCCCTTACCTGAACTGATTGCGGCGTAATACGTTTTGCTTAACACACTGGGGTTTCATTAGGAGTTTCACGATGGAAATGCTGAAGTTTGGTAAATTCGCTGCGCTGGCTCTGGCCATGGCTGTAGCTGTAGGTTGCTCCTCGAAAGGCGGTGACAACGCTGGTGAAGGCGCTGTTGACCCGAACGCTGGCTACGGTGCCAACACTGGCGCTGTCGACGGCTCCCTGAGCGAAGAAGCCGCCCTGCGCGCAATCACCACCTTCTACTTCGAATACGACAGCTCGGACCTGAAGCCAGAAGCCATGCGCGCTCTGGACGTTCACGCCAAGGACCTGAAGTCCAACGGCAACCGCGTTGTTCTGGAAGGCAACACCGACGAGCGCGGCACCCGCGAGTACAACATGGCTCTGGGTGAGCGTCGTGCCAAGGCCGTTCAGCGTTACCTGGTTCTGCAGGGCGTTTCCCCTGCTCAGCTGGAACTGGTCTCCTACGGTGAAGAGCGTCCTGTTGCTACCGGCAACGACGAGCAATCCTGGGCTCAGAACCGTCGCGTAGAACTGCGTAAGTAAGTTCCCATGCGAATGTGCCGCCGTGTAGTAACCGTCCTCGCACTCAGCCTGCCGCTCGCGGCCTGGGCTGAGGTCCCTGTAGTAGATGACAACGCAGGCAGTTATCCGCCTGCGGGTTATGGCACGAGCGGCGCCTATGCCGGGGCAGGGGCTTCAACCCCTACCTCGGCACAGGGCCAGCTGTTCATGCAGCTGCAACAGATGCAGGACCAGCTTTCCCGCCAGCAAGGCATCATCGAAGAGCTGCAAAACGATGTGTCGCGCATGAAGCAGGAAAACCTGGAGCGATACCAGGACCTGGACCGTCGCATCAACAGTGGTGCCGCGCCTGCCGCGACCCCTGACAATTCCTCTACCGGGGGCGCATCCAATGCCGCCGCCGGTGCAGCAGCAGGTGCCGCTGGCGCCGCTGCGCAACAACCGGCCGCCAGTGGCGAGCCCGGTGATCCGGCGAAAGAGAAGCTCTATTACGATGCCGCTTTCGACCTGATCAAGCAGAAGGACTTCGACAAGGCCAGCCAGGCGTTCAACGCCTTCCTGCGCAAGTACCCCAACAGCCAGTACGCCGGCAATGCCCAGTATTGGCTGGGTGAGGTGAACCTGGCCAAGGGCGACCTGCCAGGTGCCAGCCAGGCGTTCGCGCAGGTGAGCCAGAAGTACCCCAAGCACAGCAAGGTGCCTGATTCGCTGTACAAGCTGGCCGACGTCGAGCGCCGCATGGGCCACACCGACAAGGTCAAAGGCATTCTGCAACAGGTCATCACCCAGTACCCCGGCACATCCGCCGCGCAACTGGCGCAGCGTGACCTGCAAAAGCTCTAAGCAGCACCCTTCGCAAGAAACCCGCGCCAGTCGCGGGTTTTTTCGTTAGAATCACTGCCCTTTTTCTTAAACACGCTGCAGCGGATAACGCCATGTCGAGTCCGCGACAGTGCCTGACGGAGGCGGACAGCCTGTTTAGCTGTCACGCCCGTGGCGATCATGCAAGACACATTACGCATCACCGAAGTTTTTTACTCTTTGCAGGGTGAAACACGAACGGCTGGGCTGCCCACGGTTTTCGTGCGCCTGACCGGTTGCCCCCTGCGCTGTCAGTACTGCGACAGTGCCTACGCGTTCAGCGGCGGCACCCTGCGCACCCTCGATTCGATCATGGAACAGGTGGCCGGCTTCAAGCCGCGCTACGTCTGCGTCACGGGCGGCGAGCCTTTGGCCCAGCCCAATGCCTTGCCGTTGCTTCAGCAACTGTGCGATGCCGGCTACGAGGTTTCGCTGGAGACCAGCGGCGCGCTGGATATTTCGGGTACCGACACCCGCGTCAGCCGTGTGGTCGACCTGAAGACGCCAGGCTCCGAGGAGTCGCACCGTAATCGCTATGAGAACATCGAGCACTTGACCCGCAACGACCAGGTCAAGTTCGTGATCTGCTCGCGCGAGGACTATGACTGGGCGGTGTCCAAGCTGATCCAGTACAACCTTGCCGAGCGTGCCGGCGAGGTATTGTTCTCGCCTAGCCATCACCAGGTGCGCGCGAGTGACCTGGCCGACTGGATCATTGCCGACAACCTGCCCGTACGGTTCCAGCTGCAGCTGCACAAGCTGCTGTGGAACGACGAACCCGGGCGTTGATTGAGGAGTAGCAGTACATGACTGAAAAACGCGCGGTAATCCTGCTGTCTGGCGGCCTCGACTCGGCCACCGTTGTTGCCATGGCCAAGGCCGAGGGCTACAGCTGTTACACCATGAGTTTCGACTACGGCCAGCGTCATCGTGCAGAACTCGATGCCGCTGCCCGCGTGGCTCGCGACCTCGGGGTGGTCGAGCACAAGGTCATCGGCCTGAGCCTGAACGGTATCGGTGGCTCGGCCCTGACCGACAGCAGCATCGATGTACCGGAAACCCCCGGTGAGGGGATTCCAGTCACCTACGTGCCAGCGCGCAACACTGTGTTTCTGTCCCTGGCCCTGGGTTGGGCGGAAGTGCTCGAAGCGCGTGACATCTTCATTGGCGTCAATGCCGTGGACTACTCCGGTTACCCGGACTGCCGCCCCGAATTCGTTGAAGCTTTCGAGCGCATGGCCAACCTGGCGACCAAGGCGGGCGTCGAAGGGCAGGGCTTCCGTATCCAGGCGCCGTTGCAGAACCTGAGCAAGGCACAGATCGTTCAGGAGGGCATCGCCCGCGGTGTGGACTACAGCCTGACGGTGTCCTGCTACCAGGCCGATGAGCAGGGCCGTGCCTGCGGCAAGTGCGACAGCTGCCGCCTGCGTGCCGATGGCTTCAAAGCTGCCGGTGTGAGCGACCCGACGCGTTATTTTTGATTTTTTTGCCGTAGGGTGTTGATTTCCCGTTAGAAATCAGTATTATACGCGCCATCCAACGGGTCGTTAGCTCAGTTGGTAGAGCAGTTGGCTTTTAACCAATTGGTCGTAGGTTCGAATCCTACACGACCCACCATACGCAGTAAGTCAAAGCCCGCTACCGGCAACGGTCGCGGGCTTTGTCGTTTCTGGCTCGTGTTGCTTGCCTTGGCCCATCGCCGGCGAGCCGGCGATGGGCTGCAAAGCGGCCCCGTTACTCGGCCCACTCCGGGTCGCCGGTAAACACCACGGTCAGCCAGCGGTCCGGCCCTTCGCCGCCCACGGCATCACCGATCTCGTTGCGCAGTGCATCCCACTCATCGATGGTTTTCGCGCCCATGCCGGTCGGCACGATGAAGTACAGCTCGATCTCCCGCGAGCGCCCCACCTTGGCCACATAAGCGCGGTACGACTGCAGGCCGTGGCGGGCGACGAATGCCTTGGCGACCTCGTCGACATGCAGTTTGAGGTCGCCCGGCGTCACCAGGAATATCTCTGAAAATGCCTGGCGTACCACCGACAACGGCAATGGAATGATCACCAGGCAGACCAGCGCCAGTACCGCCGGGTCGATGTACGGTGACATCCACTCCCACTGCGTGCCTTGCACGGCATAACCAAAGCAGAAGGCGATCAGCAACGCGGCGGTAATGCTGGCCGACATCACCCAGCCCTTGACGTCCATGCGCACGAAGTCCGAACACAACTTGCGGTTGGCCCGGGCTTCGATCACCGCGATGGTCACGCAGGCAATCACGGTCAGTACCGCGTAGACCATGGCGATGCCGAATTCCAGGTGGCGCCCGCCTTGCAGCACGCTGCTGACGGCGTTGATCAGCGCATAGATGGCCACGCCGCTGAGCAGGATGCCATTGAGCGCCAGCACCATCGGCTCCAGGTGCCAGAAGCCCATGGTGAAGCGCTCGCGCAGTTTGCGTGACATGTGTGCGGTGGTGGTGTGCGAGGTGATCAGCTTGACCACCACCAGCGACAGCCCGCTCATGCTGGCGTCGACCAGTGAATAGACGCCGTCGAAGATGATCGAGAACGAGCCGGAGGCCAGGCCGAAGGCGATGCCGATGGTGGCGATGAACAGGGTGACGGCGATCGAGGTGCGTAGCAGGCCCTGTTCGCTGGTGATGTCGAAGAATGGGGGTTTGTGTGCTGCTTCCATGGGTAAAGCTCTTTCAAAAGGTGGGTTGCCTGTACCGGCCTCTTCGCGGGGCAAGCCCGCTCCACAGGTGCGGCACCGCGCCCAAGGCTGGTGATAATCCTGTGGGGGCGGGCTTGCCCCGCGAAGCGGCCAGTACAGACTAGACGCGGAACTGCTCCATCAAGGCTTGCTGCTGGTTGGCCAGCCGGTTCAGTGCCTGGCTGATCCGCGCCGACTCCTCGGCCTGGCCAGACAGCGATTCTGTCACATCGCGGATGCCGGCCACGTTGCGGTTCACTTCCTCGGCCACCGCACTTTGCTCTTCCGCTGCCGAGGCGATCTGCAGGTTCATGTCGCTGATCACCGTCACCGCCTCGCCGATTCGCTGCAGGGTCGGCAGTGCCTGCTCCATGCGCGTTGCGCTGGCTTGGGCCTGGCGTTGGCCTGCATGCATGGCGCCCACCACATCCTCGGTGCCTTGCTGCAAGCCTTCGATGACCTGGCGGATTTCCTCGACCGATACCTGGGTGCGTTGGGCCAGGCTGCGCACTTCATCGGCGACCACGGCAAAACCGCGTCCGGCTTCGCCAGCCCGGGCGGCTTCGATGGCGGCATTGAGCGCCAGCAGGTTGGTCTGCTCGGCAATGGCGCGGATCACATCCAGCACCGAGCCAATTTGCTCGCTGCGGCTTTCCAGGGCGCGTGCTTCGTCCATCGCGGTGGTCATGTCGGCGGCCAGCCGGTCGATGGCCTGGCGGGTACTGGCGATCAGTTGCAGGCCTTCGCGGCTCGCCTGGTCGGCGCCGCGAGCCGCCTGAGCTGCCTGGGCGGCATTGTGGGCGACATCCAGTGCGGTAGCGCTCATTTCGTTGGCGGCGGTGGCCACCTGCTCGATTTCCCGGTGCTGTTGCTGCATGCCGTTGCTGGTCTGGCTGGCGATGGCAGCGGACTGGTCGGCGGTGCCGCGGGCTTCCTGCAGCGAGCCCTTGACCTGGGCAATTACAGGTTGGAGTTTGTCGAGGAAGCGGTTGAACCAGCCCGTCAGCTGGCCCAGTTCGTCCTCGCGGGCGTAGTCCAGACGGCGGGTCAGGTCCCCTTCACCGCTGGCGATGTCCTCCAGGCGCGCCGCTACGGCAAGGATCGGCCGGGTTACCCCGCGTGCGGTCAGCCAGACCAACAGCAGGCCCAGCACGGCAGCGGCGATGCCAATCATCAGGCTGGTGAGGTTGGCGCGCTGGTTGTTCGCGTCCAGCCGTTGGTTGAGGGCGACCGCTGGCGCTTGCAGGACGCTTTGTGGCACTTCAAGCAGTACCTGCCAGGGGGCTGCATCGGGGATCGGCGCAAAGGGGTGGGCAACCCGCAGCAGGCCGCTCGCCACGCTCGTGCTCAGCGCCTTGCCGAGCTGAGAGCTGTCGCGGCTGTGGCCTGCCAGCAGGCCGGCCGGGCTGACGATGCTGACCTGGCCCTGGCCATCGAACAGCTCCTGACGGCCGTCCAGGCTCAGCTGCTGCAGGTTGTCCAGGCCAATGTCCAGGCCGATCACGCCGATGACCTTGCCGTTTTCCAGCAGGGGCAAGGCGATGCTGGTCATCAGCACCTGGCGGCCATTGACCTCGTCGAGGTACGGCTCGAGCATGCAGGTCTGGGCCGTCTCTTGCGGGCAGGTCAGCCAGCGGTTCTGCGGGCTGCCGCTGGTGCTGGTGCGGGTGTCGGCCAGCATCGAATCTGGCATGGCTTCTGCTTCGAGGGTGCCAGGGCGTGGTTGCGACCAGTACAGCGAGAACCGCCCGCTGTCGTTGCTGCCCAGGGCATCCTGGCCGATGAACTGGCTGTCCTGGTGGTCCAAGGCATTGGGCTGGAACACCAGGTAAAGGCCGATCACATCCGGGTTGCCGGCCAAGCTGGCACGCGCTTCGCGGGCCAGGTCGCCGCGCAGGTCGCTGCCGCCGCGGGCCTTCAATACCTGCACCAAGCGGCGCAAGCCATTGCCATACTGATAAGCGTCCATGAAATAGCGCTGGATGCGCAATGCCTGGGTCTGGGCGTGCGCTTGCAGGCGCAGGCGCGCGCTCTGGTCGAGCATTTCGGTGTTGGCCTGGTTGACCAGTGCCGCGCTGCGTCGGGCCTGGGTCAGCGAGGTGGCGACCAGCAGGGCGACGATGGCCAGCAGGCACAAGCCGGCAAGCAGGGTGATCTTCCACTGGATGGAGAGGCGGCGCAGCGGCATAGGGGCTTTCCTTTTCGATCAAGCGCAACGCCCGCGATCAGGCGCGGGCGTTTTCGGCAGCGTGGGTCATTCAGCGATGCAGTTCGGTGGGGCAACCCTGAAGGCCTTGGTCAGCCAGGCCAGGTAGCACAAGCCGAACAATGCCCAGATGCCGCCAAACATCAGCGAGTGCGCGTTCAAGTCCAGCCACAGCGAAACGATGATGCAGAAGCCGATGGTCGGCAGCACCAAGTACTTGAGCTTGTTGGCCAGCCCCTGGCGATTGCCTTCGCGCAGGTAGCAATGGTTGATCACCGACAGGTTGACGAAGCTGAAGGCCACCAGGGCGCCGAAGTTGATGATCGACGTGGCCGTGACCAGGTCGAAGAAGATGGCCGACAGCGAAATCAACCCCACCACCGCGATGTTCATGACCGGCGTCTTGTAGCGCGAATGCAGGCGGGCAAAGATGCTGGCCGGGATCACGTTGTCGCGGCCCATCACGTACAGCAAGCGTGACACGCTGGTCTGCGAGGCCAGGCCCGAGGCGATGGTATTGATCACGGTGCAGGCGATGAACACCGACTGGAACAGCTTGCCGCCCACGTACAGGGCGATTTCCGGCAAGGCAGCTTCCTGGTCATGGAAGCGCGCCATGGTCGGGAAGTAGGCCTGGATGAAGTACGACACCAGGATGAACACCATCCCGCCGATCAGCGCGGTGAGGAAGATCGCCCGTGGGATGGTCTTGCCCGGGTCGCGGGTTTCTTCCGACAGGCAGGTGACTGCGTCGAAGCCCAGGAACGAGAAGCACAGAATGGTCGCGCCAGCGGCCAGGGCGCTGAGCTGGGTCTGGTTGTCGGCGAAGGGCAGCAGGCTCCAGGTGGTACCCATCCCTTCGCCATGGTGCAGGCCGCGCACGCAGAGGTAGATGAACACGCCGATGATTGCCACCTGCACCGCCACGAACAGCAGGTTGAAGTGCGCCACCAGGTTGATGCTGCGCATATTGATCAGGCTGATCAGGCTGACGAACCCGACCACCCACACCCACGCCGGCACTTCGGGGAACATGGCCGACAGGTAGAGCTTGGCCAGCAGCGCATTGACCATGGGCAGGAGCAGGTAGTCCAGCAGCGATGACCAGCCCACCAGGAAGCCAACGTGCGGGTTGATGGCGCGCTGGGTGTAGGTGTAAGCCGACCCCGATTGCGGGAAGCGTCGTACCAGGGTGCCATAGCTCACGGCGGTGAACAGAATGCCGGCCAGCGCCAGGATGTAGGCGCTGGGCACATGCCCGGCGGTGATGCCGGAAACAATCCCGAACGTGTCGAACACGGTCATCGGTGTCAGGTAGGCCAGGCCGATGATCACCACGTGCCAGAGGCGCAGGGATTTGTGGAATTGGCCGCTGCCGGTAGCGCTCTGGTCAGGCTGCATGCTGGCATGGCTCCTGCGGCTGGGCGTGAACGGCGGGCACAGTGAGTGGCGCATGCGGCAAGTGCGAGCGGGTGGGCTCCATGTTGTTCACCTTTATTGTTCGGAGCAGAGGGAGGCGCGTGCGAGACGCCGGTTGTTCTTTGTGAGGTGGGCGCGGTGCAAGTGGTTAAAATAAAAAACGATGGGTAGGTTGGTGTCAAGTTAAACATGACAAGATGTTGCCAAACTGAAATATTTATCGATTTGAATAGGGTTTTGTTCGGTTTTTGCGCGATTTTGTGCGCTTTTGGTCGATTTGAATGTCCGTAAAATCGAACAAACCCGCAACGCTTCCTGCGCCTTTCAGACGCTTCCTAAAAGCGGGATTTCTCTGCTTCGGCCGCCACGTGCCTCTGGCTGCAGTGATATTCTTCAGGCCCTGCGTGGCACCTGGCCGCGTGCAAGCCCTTATGGACAGCAATCGGTTTTATTCATGAAGAAATCAGTAGGCATCCTTTCCGGCCTGGCCCTTGCCATTGCCGTCGCAACCACCGCTGGCGCCTGGTACACCGGCGAGCGCCTGCCTGCGGAACTGGAATATTCCGTCAACCGCAGCAACGCTGAACTGAAGAAAGCCCTGGTAGGCGTCGGCGGCAGCATGACCGTCGAACTGGTCTCGCTGGAGCGGCACTTCTTCAGCAGTACCGCCCAATACCGGCTCACCGCCAAGGACATCAACCTTGGCGACGGCGAGGCGGTCAATTTCGAGGTGGGCATGACCGACCAGATCGAGCATGGCCCGTTCCCTTGGTCGCGGGTCAAGTCGCTGAAGCTGATGCCAGTGCTGGCGGTCAGCAACAGCACGCTGGTCAAAGACGCATTCACCGCCCCCTGGTTCGCCGCAGCGGGCGAGCAGTCGCCGGTCAGCGCGCAGACCAGCCTGGGTTACGGCGGCAGCGTCGACAGCACGGTATTGCTGGCCCCGGCCAAGGTCACCGAAACCGATGGCAACAGCCTCGACTTCTCGGGCATGCAGCTGCACGTCAGCGGCGACCGCGAAGGCAAGGCGACCCAGTTCCAGGGCAGTGCCGAGCGCTTCGAGATGAAGGTGGTCCGCGACGATCAGCCGCCTGCCACGTTCGAGCTGAAAGGCCTGAAGGTCGGCGGCGACCTGGCGGCCACCAAGCATGATGCGATCTATGTCGGCAACGTCGACCTGTCGCTGGCTGAAACCAAGGTCACCTTGGGGCCCAAGCAGCAGGTGCTGTTGATCAAAGGCTTCGAGCAGAATGCCGTGCAAACCCTCGACGGCCCGGACACCGTGGGTGGGCGCGTGGCTTACACGCTGGCGGATATCACCTGGGACGGCCGCGCGGTCGGTAATGCTCAGTTGGCCGTGAGCATCAAGTCGCTCAACGCGCCGGCGCTGCAAGCGCTGTCGCACTGGTACCAGGCGCACTTGCCGGAGTTCGAGGCAGCGGCCGCAGCCGGCCAGCCGGTGCCACGGATCCAGATGGACGAGGCCGAGAAGGCCAAGTTCCAGGGCGACCTGCAACAGCTGTTGGCGTCCAAGCCCAAGCTGGCCGTGGAAAACTTCTCGTTCAAGACGGCCAATGGCGAAAGCCGCTTCAACCTGGCCATGGACTTCGCCAGCCCGACCTCCTTCGACCTGCCGCCTGACCAGTTGAGCAAACAACTGATCAGCGAGGTGAAGAGCAAGCTGTCGCTGTCCAAGCCGATGATTGGCGACCTGGCAACCTTGCAGGCATTGCTGGAAGGGCAGACCGATGCCCAGGCGATCGCCATGCAGTCCAGCCAGGCGGGTGAAATGGTCGGCATGATGGCGCTGCAAAGCGGCATGGCCACGGTGCAGGGCAATGATGTGGTGAGCAGCCTGCACTACGCCGATGGCATGGTCGACTTCAATGGCCAGAAAATGACCGTGGAAGCGTTCGCCATGCTGATGTCCTCGCGTCTTGCAGCCTTGCAGCCGCAAGGTTGATTGGCTGAGCGGTACAGCCCTGTCGCCGGCAACCCGGTTACAGGGCTGTACCGGCTGCATAAAACCCTTTTGAATTGCCTCGATTGTCTGTAGCCTTCGGCGTCCGATAATAATCCGCGCCCGCAGAGGGCCGTGATGGCCTGCGCGCCGTCCGGCGCCCCTAGCCGATCTGCCAGGGCCGGGTGATACACTCGATTTGATGCGCACACGCGCCTGCAGGTCCAGCGATCATGACCCAGATTTCCGAACGCCTGTTGGTTCAGGCCCACCTCGACGCCAAACAGCCCAACCCGCTGACAGCCGAGCAGGAGGCCGAATACCGTGCGGCCATCGCTGCCGAGCTCAAGGCCCAGAACGCCGTGCTGGTCGCCCATTACTACTGCGATCCGGTGATCCAGGCGCTGGCCGAAGAGACCGGCGGTTGCGTATCCGACTCGTTGGAAATGGCCCGTTTCGGCAAGAACCACCCCGCCGAGACCGTGATCGTTGCCGGTGTGCGCTTCATGGGCGAAACGGCAAAAATTCTCACCCCCGAAAAACGCGTGCTGATGCCGACGCTGGAGGCCACCTGCTCCCTCGACCTGGGGTGCCCGGTTGAAGAGTTTTCGGCATTCTGCGACCAACACCCGGAACGTACCGTGGTGGTCTATGCCAATACCTCGGCGGCCGTGAAGGCGCGTGCCGACTGGGTGGTAACCTCCAGCTGCGCGCTGGAGATCGTCGAAAGCCTGATGGACAACGGCGAGACCATCATCTGGGGCCCGGACCAGCACCTGGGGCGCTACATCCAGAAGCAGACCGGCGCCGACATGCTGCTGTGGGACGGCGCGTGCATCGTTCACGAAGAATTCAAGTCGCGCCAGCTGGCCGACATGAAGGCGCTTTACCCGGACGCAGCCATTCTGGTTCACCCTGAATCGCCCGAAGCGGTGATCGACCTGGCCGACGCGGTAGGTTCTACCAGCCAGTTGATCAAGGCCGCCCAGACCCTGCCGAACAAGACCTTCATCGTCGCCACTGACCGCGGCATCTTCTACAAGATGCAGCAGCTGTGCCCGGACAAGGAATTTGTCGAGGCGCCGACGGCCGGTAACGGTGCAGCCTGCCGCAGTTGCGCGCACTGCCCGTGGATGGCGATGAATACCCTGGAGCGGGTGCTGGATTGCCTGCGCACGGGCAGCAACGAGATTTTCGTTGACCCGGCGCTGGTGCCCAAGGCGATCAAGCCATTGAACAGGATGCTCGATTTTACTCAGGCGGCGCGCTTGAAGTTGTCGGGTAACGCCTGATATTGCTGGGGCCGCTTTGCGGCCCATTCGCGGTCCAGATGTGCCCTAGCGGCCCATCATGTCCTTGACCATCCGCTGCTGCTCCATGATCTCGCGCTGGCGCTGATCGATCTGCGACGCCAGCGGGAAGTTGCTGCCCGCACGGCGTTTGGCGTAATCCAGCTGCTGGATGGCCTGGTCGAAATCCCCCACCAAGGTGAAGTACTCGGCCCGTGCCCGGTGCAAGCCGATGGTATTGCCCGACAACCCCCGCACTTCGGCAACCTCGTACCACACATCCGGGTCATCCGGCCGGCTCTTGAGCAGGTCGTTCAGTACCTTTTCCGCCTCGGCTGGCTTGTTCTGCTTGACCAGCAGGTCGGCGCGCACCTGTTTCAGCGGGTAATTGCCCGGGTACAGCCCCTGCATCCGCTCGGCGCGCTGCTGTGCATCGGCCAGGCGGTTGTTGGTGATGTCCAGGTCGATCTGCGCCAGGTTGTAGGTAATGTCGTTGGGGGCCTTGGCCAGCAGCGGCTTGAGCAGCTCGCGGGCCTCGTTCAGCTGGCCACCCTTGATCTGCGCCAAGGCCAGGCCATAGCGCGCGGCGTCAAGCTTCGGGTCTTCGTCAAGCTGGGCGCGGAAGCGCTTGGCGGCAAGGCCCGGGGTGCCTTCGTAGGTGAGTGCCACGCGGGCGCGGATCAACTGGTAGCGCTGGGTGTCCTCGATGCCGCCCTTGGGTGCCTGCTCGGCGCGGTTGCGCGTGTCGGCAACCCGCGACTCGGTCACCGGGTGAGTCAGCAGAAATTCTGGCGGCTTGGCATCGTAGCGGTACTGGCGCGCCAGGCGCTCGAACATGCTGGGCATGTTGCGCGGGTCGTAACCGGCTTTTTCCAGGTTCTGGATGCCGATGCGGTCGGCTTCCTGTTCATTTTGCCGCGAGAAGCGCCGCTGCTCCTGAATAGCGGCGGCCTGGGTGCCTGCGATCACGCCGATACCGGCGTCGCCGCCGCCACCCGCGGCCAGCACGATGCCTGCCAGCAGGGCGGCCATCATCGGCAGTTGCATGCGTTGCTGGGCTTCGACGCCACGGGCGAAGTGGCGCTGCGACAAGTGCGCCAGTTCGTGAGCCAGTACCGAGGCGTATTCGCCCTCGGTCTGGGCATTGAGGAACAGCCCGCCGTTGACCCCGACGATGCCGCCAGGGGCGGCAAAGGCGTTGAGCTCGCGGCTGTCGATCAGGATGAACTCCAGGCGCCGGTCCTGCAACTGGCTGGTTTCCGCCAGGCGGTACACGCTGGTTTCGACGTAGTCCTTGAGCTGCGGGTCGTTCAGCTGGTTGACCTGGCCACGCAACAGGCTCAGCCAGGCGCGGCCGAGCTGGTGCTCCTGTTGCGGCGAGACGATCGCAGAGCTGGCATCACCCAGTGATGGCAGGTCGTCAGCATGGCCGGGAAGGGCCATCAGGCAGGCCAGCGTCAACAGGGTAGGGCGCAGTAGATTCATGCACGAAGCTCGCGTCGGGTCAAAGGCCTCTACTGTAGCCCGCTCACACGTTGGCGACCAGTGGCGGTATCCTAGCGGGCCTGTTACCAAAGACGTCTGCCCCGCACGTGGAGAACCCCGATGAGTGACACCCTGACCTGCGACGCCGAACTCGACGCCAGCGGGCTGAACTGCCCGCTGCCACTGCTGAAGGCAAAGATGGAACTCAACCGCCTGGCCAGTGGCGCGGTGCTCAAGGTGATTGCTACCGATGCTGGCTCGCAGCGCGACTTCCGCACTTTTGCCAAGCTGGCCGGTCATACGCTGCTGCATGAAACGGCCGAGGCCGGCACCTACACTTACTGGCTGCGCAAGGCCTGAGTCTCAACCAAGGATCGTCAATGTTCAAAGTGCTTCGCGACTGGATGCAGCGCTATTTCTCCGATGAGGAGGCGGTGGTGCTGGCGGTCCTGCTGGTTCTGGCGTTTACCGCGGTACTGACCCTGGGCGGCATGTTGGCGCCGGTGCTGGCGGGGATGGTGCTGGCGTTTCTGATGCAGGGCCTGGTCAACGCCCTGGAGCGCCTGCGGGTGCCCACCCGGCTGGCGGTGGCTGTGGTGTTTGCGTTGTTCATGGGGGCACTGGCGGTCATCCTGCTGGTGCTGGTGCCGCTGCTCTGGCATCAGCTGATCACCTTGTTCAACGAATTGCCCGGCATGCTCGGCAAATGGCAGTCGCTGTTGCTGCTGCTGCCCGAGCGCTACCCGCACCTGGTGTCGGATGAGCAGGTATTGCATGCCATCGAGTCGGTGCGCGGTGAAATCGGCAAGTTCGGCCAGTGGGCACTGACCTTTTCGTTGTCGAGCCTGCCGCTGCTGGTCAACGCGATGATCTACCTGGTGCTGGTGCCGATCCTGGTGTTCTTCTTCCTCAAGGACCGCGAGGTGATCGGGCGTTGGGTGGTGGGTTATCTGCCCCGTGAGCGCACCTTGCTCAACCGCGTGGGCAACGAGATGAACCGGCAGATCGCCAACTACATTCGCGGCAAGGGCATCGAGATTCTGATCTGCGGGGTTGCCACCTATATCGCGTTCATCAGCCTGGGGCTGAACTATGCGGCCTTGCTGGCGTTGCTGGTGGGCTTGTCGGTGGTCGTGCCCTATGTGGGCGCCGTGGTGGTGACCGTGCCGGTGACGTTGATTGCACTGTTCCAGTGGGGCTGGGGCGATCAGTTCATCTACCTGATGACGGTGTACGCGATCATTCAGGCGCTGGATGGCAACGTGCTGGTGCCGTTGCTGTTTTCCGAGGCGGTGAGCCTGCACCCGGTGGCGATCATCTGCGCGGTGCTGCTGTTTGGCGGGTTGTGGGGCTTCTGGGGGATCTTCTTTGCGATCCCGCTGGCAACGCTGTTCAAGGCGGTGCTGGATGCCTGGCCGCGGCAAGAGCCGACAGTGGCGCCGCTGTTGTGATTTTTGGGGCTGCAAAGCAGCCCCGACAATCTCAAGCCTTGTTCAACGCCTGAGCCGCCGCCAAGACGGCATCCACATGCCCGGGTACCTTCACCCCACGCCATTCCTGGCGCAGCACACCGTCCTTGTCGATCAGGAAGGTGCTGCGGTCAACGCCCATGTACTCCTTGCCATACAGCTTCTTCAGCTTGATCACGTCGAACAGCTGGCACAGGGCCTCGTCTTTGTCGCTGATCAGCTCGAACGGGAAGCCTTGCTTGGCCTTGAAGTTCTCATGCGACTTGAGGCCATCGCGCGATACGCCGAACACCACGGTATTGGCGGCGGCAAAGGCTTCATGCTGGTCACGGAAGCCCTGGCCCTGAGTGGTGCAGCCCGGGGTGCTGTCCTTGGGGTAGAAGTACACCACCACCTGGCGGCCCTTGAGCTCGGCAAGGCTGACCGCCTGGCCGCTGGTGGCCTGGGCCTGGAAATTGGCAACGGGTTGGTCGAGTGCTACGGCCATGGGGGCTTCCTTACATGGGGTTCTGTGGGCGCCAAGGCTCGATCAGCGCATCCAGGTTCAAGGCGTCGGCAAAGTCCAGGAACTGGTCACGCAGCCAGCTGATCTGGGTGCCGGCCGGCAAAATCACGGTGAACTGGGCGTTGAGCATGCTGCTGCCGGTCTGTGGCGCCAGGTAGGTGTCGCAGGTCATGGCTTCGAGCTCGACACGGTGGTCGAGGAAGAACTGGCACAGCTCGTTGATGATGTCGGGGCGGTAGGCCGCGCTGACATAGGCCACGTAAGGCAGCGCCTGCGGGCGTACCTCCTGGTCGGCGCTGCGCACCACATCGAGGGTCAGGCCGTGCTTTTTGCCCAGGCCAGGCAGGGAGGCTTCAAGACGCGCCAGGGCGTCCCAGCTGCCACCGACCTGCAGCACCAGGGCGCTGGTCTCGCCATGGCGGCTCAGGCGCGAGGTGACTACCGCGCAGCGGTTCTCGACGGCAGCGCGGCTGAGGACGTTGGCCAGTTCCATGGGGTTTGGGCCCAGGGCACTGATGACAAGGAATTGTTCGCGGACGGTGGGGGTGGACATGCAGCATTCCTAAAGCGATGAGCGGTCGGTGCAGGACAGGCAAAAGCCTCCAGTCGGCAGTGCCCGGGGCTCGCATGCGAGGTCGTGGACGCCGGCGGGGAGCAAGGTCGACGGCCCGGCGGGCCGCGCTGCACCGATCAAAGGATCAAGGGTAGCGAATTAAGCCGCCGAGGGGAATGCTCCGCCCGCCTGCTTCGCTTGTGCAAGGCCGATGCCCCCAGTACCATTACCGCTCTCTTTTTCCGGCAGGAGCAGTTACATGATTGCGGGCAGTATGGTGGCATTGGTCACTCCCATGGATGCACAAGGGCGTCTTGACTGGGACAGCCTCGGCAAACTTGTAGACTTCCACCTGGAAAACGGCACTCACGCCATCGTCGCCGTCGGTACTACCGGCGAGTCGGCCACCCTGACCGTCGAAGAGCACATCGAGGTCATCGAATTCGTGGTCAAGCGTGTCGCTGGCCGCATCCCGGTCATCGCGGGCACTGGCGCCAACTCCACCTCGGAAGCCGTGCACCTGACCCAGAACGCCAAAAACGCCGGCGCCGACGCCTGCCTGCTGGTCGTGCCGTACTACAACAAGCCGACCCAGGAAGGCTTGTACCAGCACTTCAAGCACATCGCCGAAGCCGTCGACATCCCGCAGATCCTCTACAACGTACCCGGCCGCACCTCCTGCGACATGCAGGCCGAGACCGTGATCCGCCTGTCGACCGTGCCGAACATCATCGGCATCAAGGAAGCCACCGGCGACCTGGCCCGTGCCAAGGCCATCCTCGATGGCGTCAGCAAAGACTTCATCGTCATGTCCGGCGACGACCCGACGGCTGTCGAGCTGATCCTGCTGGGCGGCAAGGGCAACATCTCCGTGACGGCCAACGTCGCCCCGCGCGAAATGGCCGACTTGTGCGAGGCCGCCCTTGAGGGCAATGCCGAGAAGGCCCGCGCAATCAACGAAACACTCATGCCGCTGCACAAAGACCTGTTCTGCGAAGCCAACCCGATTCCGGTGAAATGGGCGCTCGTCGAAATGGGCCTGATGCACAAAGGCATTCGCCTGCCGCTGACCTGGTTGAGCGAAGGCTGTCACGAAAAAGTCCGTACTGCCTTGCGCCAGTCCGGCGTACTGGTTTAATCGAGGAAGTACACCGCATGAAGCGACTGGCTGGTCTTTCCGCCCTTGCCCTGATCATTTCCAGCACCAGCGGTTGCGGCTGGCTGTGGGGCGACGAGGGTTATTTCCGCGACCGCGGCAGCGATTACCTGCAGGCGCACCCGACCGCGCCGATGCAACTGCCGCCGGACGCCAGCAACGTCAAGCGCCTCGACCCGCTGTTGCCTATTCCGCGTAACGTTGCTGATGACAGCGCCACCGGCGAGTTCGAAGTGCCGCGTCCGCAACCGCTGACGGCCGGTGCCGAAGTCAGCGACTTCAGCTTGCAACGCAGCGGCAACAGCCGTTGGGTGCTGGCCGAGCGCTCGCCAGCCGAAGTCTGGCCTGCGGCCCGTCAGTTCTTTGAGGACAATGGCTTCCGCATTGCCGAAGAGCGCCCGCAAACCGGCGAATTCAATACCAGCTGGCAGCGTTTCGATGAACTCTCGGCCTCGCTCGGCCAGCGCCTGGCGAGCACCGCCAGCAGCGGCGACAGCGAAGTGCGCGTGCGTGTACGCATGGAGCCCGGCGTGCAGCGCAACACCTCCGAGGTGTACATCGTCAGCGTCGAGCGCCCGGCTGGCAGCACCGCCGAGCCTGGTTTCCCGTCCACCTCCAGCAACACCGGCGCCGATGCCCTGCTGGTTGACGAAATGCTCGCCAGCATGAACCGCAGCGCCGAGAAGGGCGGGTCTGTCTCGCTGCTGGCCGCGCGCGATTTCGATGCGCCAAGCCGCGTCAGCCTGAGCGAAGACGGCAGCGGCAACCCGGTACTGTTCCTGGGCGCCGACCTGGATCGCGCCTGGTCCAGCGTGGGCCGTGCCCTGGAGCAAGGTGGCGAGTGGCGTGTCGAAGACATCAACCGCAGCCTGGGCCTGTACTACATCAACCTGTCCGAAAAGCCTGACGACAAGCAGAACGAGCCGGGCTTCTTCAGCCGCATGTTCGGCAGTGCACCGACCAAGGAAGAGCGTGAAGCCCGTGCCGAGCGCTACCAGGTACGCCTGAGCAAGGTCGGCGAGAGCGTGCAGGTCACCGTCGAGAAAAACATCAACACCGTGGCTCCGGCCGATGTCGCCCGCCGTGTGCTGAGCGCCATTCAGGACCACCTGGGTTAAGTGCGCTTCGCGGTACTCGGAAGCGGCAGCCAGGGAAACGGCACGCTGATCGCCAGTGGTGACACGTTCATCCTGGTCGATTGCGGGTTCTCCCTGCGTGAGACCGAGCGGCGCCTGGCGCTGCTCGGGGTCTCGGCGGCACAGCTGAGCGCGGTGCTGGTTACCCACGAACATGCCGACCATGTGCATGGGGTGGGGTTGCTGTCGCGGCGCTACAATGTACCGGTCTACCTCAGCCAAGGGACTTTGCGCGGCCTGCGCAAGCCGGTGGAGGTGGCCGGTTTTCTCGCTTGTGGCGACAGCCTGCGCATCGGTGGCCTGGAGGTGACGGCAGCGCGCGTCGAGCACGACGCCTACGAGCCGTTGCAGTACGTGCTCAGCGACGGCCGGCGGCGTTTCGGCATGCTCACCGACCTGGGCTCGTACGATGCCTTGTTGCTGGAGCGCTACCAGGGCCTGGATGCCCTGTTGATCGAAGCCAATCACTGCCGCGACATGCTGGCACGCGGTCACTACCCGTCGTTCCTGAAGCAGCGGGTAGGTGGCATGCAAGGGCATTTGAACAATCACCAGGCCGCGCGCCTGGTGGACGAGTTGGGCTGGAGCAACCTGCAACACCTGGTGCTGGCCCACCTCAGCAGCAAGAACAACCTGCCACAACTGGCCCGCCAGTGCTTCGTCGACACCCTTGGGTGCGACCCAGACTGGCTTCAGGTGGCGAATCAGGAACACGGGCTCGACTGGCGCGAAATCGCCTAGCCCAACTACTCAAGCAAGCGGAGCCCATCATGGAAAAACGCGAAGAACTTTACCGCGGCAAGGCCAAATCGGTTTACAAGACCGACGACGCCGACCGCTTGATCCTGCTGTTCCGCAACGACACCTCGGCGTTCGACGGCAAGCGTATCGAACAGCTCGACCGCAAAGGCATGGTGAACAACAAGTTCAACGCCTTCATCATGCAAAAGCTCGAAGAAGCCGGCGTGCCGACCCAGTTCGACAAGCTGCTGGGCGACAACGAGTGCCTGGTGAAGAAGCTCGACATGATCCCGGTCGAGTGCGTGGTGCGTAACTACGCGGCGGGCAGCCTGGTCAAGCGTCTGGGCGTGGAGGAGGGCATCAAGCTGGAGCCGTCCACCTTCGAACTGTTCCTGAAGAACGACGAGAAGGGCGACCCCTTCATCAACGAATCCCACGTTGTCGCGTTCGGCTGGGGCACCGCCGAGCAGCTGGCAGAGATGAAAAAGCTGTCGCTGAAAGTCAACGAAGTGCTGAACAAGCTGTTCGATGACGCAGGCCTGTTGCTGGTCGACTTCAAGCTGGAGTTCGGAGTATTCCACGGCCAGATCGTCCTGGGCGACGAATTCAGCCCCGACGGCTGCCGCCTGTGGGACAAAGAAACCCGCAAGAAGATGGACAAGGACCGCTTCCGCCAGGGCCTGGGCGACGTGATCGAAGCCTATGAGGAAGTTGCCAAGCGCCTGGGCGTGCCGCTGTAAGCGGCCTGTTCACGCAAGCGCCTGATACCACGCGATTTTTTTGAAAATAAAGGTTTGCGTTTTCAGAATTCGCTGGTATGATGCGCGGCATTGGAGAGATGCCGGAGTGGTCGAACGGGACGGATTCGAAATCCGTTGTACTGGCAACAGTACCTAGGGTTCAAATCCCTATCTCTCCGCCATACGCGAAGTAGCCGAAGCCCCCGAAAACGTTGATGTTTTCGGGGGCTTCGTCGTTTCAGGGATCAAAGTTAGGGCATTTTTAGGGCATATTCTCTACCTTGGAGACCGCGCTGGGCCGGCTCTGGCCATGGTGACGGCTCCGGTTTAGGGCTGAGTCTGAGTATGATTCGACACTGGTGATGTGGCCATAAGGGAAGGCAGGCTCCATGTTTGTGTATCTGGATGAAACTGAGTTTGGAGAGGGGCAGTTCAGCAAAATCTCAGCGTCCTAGGGGCGTCGATTGGGTTTACGGTGTATCAACGGTTTCGGGGCTGGCGGAATCAGGGAGCGTTCGATCAGATGCTCAAACGCCTGCACCTGGGATTGAATGAGCAAGGCTTGATCGATCTGCAAACCTGGATGATCGACTCAACCGCAGTACGTGGAAACCGAGCCTCATCTGGCGCCGGGAAAAAAGGGGGCCTGACGAGCCTGCCGATCACGCTCTAGGCCGCAGTCGCGGCGGTCTGACAACCAAAATCCACATGCTCTGCGACGCCAACGAGACACCGTTGCGCTTCCTACTCTCTGGCGGTCAAGCCAGTGACATCAGTTACGCCCAGCCACTGCTGGAGGAAGTCAGCATTCCGTCAACCCAACGTGGCCGCCCGCGCAAACGCTGTAAATGGCTGCTTGCTGACAAGGGCTACGACGCCGAAGCGCTACGCCGCGACTGCGACAAATATCGAATGCAACCCGTC
>NZ_JABWRU010000023.1:0-69398 GCF_014269165.1 Pseudomonas sp. SWRI68
GCCTCGTCGGTAGAGGACTACGAAGCGCTGCTGCCGTGGAACTGCTCACCGGAGATGCAACGGTAAATCGAAGCTCCATCTGGCGGTAGGTGGGGTTCATGGATCGCACTCGTTGTGACAGCGGGGTGCGAGAAGCCGCCGGCACCGGAAGCCTGGTTCATGCAACCGTACGAGCCCAACTTGACCCAGCGCATGCTCAACGAATTATCGCCATCACCGACGAAGGTGACCGGGGGCTGATCGCATTGCAGGCCTGCCAGGCCTACGTACAGGAGGTGATTAGATAGTCAAACCGGCGAACCGGGTAGGTTTGGTCATCTGCCCGGGTCTCTAAGTGGCTATGAACGACTTGGTTTTCCCTTGCTGGGCTTAGGAGTTGTTCTGATATTAACGCCACCTGCGTATCGCTGATTAGTGTGTAACTCGATCCTGCTGTATACCCTCGCAGTTACTGGCTCTATGGAGGTGTCGCCAAAGTCAGGCTGCAAATCGGTATAAATGCGTGCTATGCCGAGGAATGAATTTGAAATCATTCCTTTCCTTATAAGGTTTTTAATTGCTTGGTCTAATGCGTGCATCTGTTTGCGACCAAAGGCTGATGCGCCAATGACAATGATTCCTCCAAGCTTGGAGTTAATTTGTTTTTTTGCTTTTTTTATTAGTTTGTTAAGGAAGTCTTCAAGTTTGTCGGGGTGTGGTGTTTTGTGCGGCCATTGAAGCTCTTTAGGTGTTTTTATCTCGAGCTGAATTCGTTCGGTTGCATTTATATTTATGTATAAATCAGCAGATGCTGAATTTTCTTTCGGAGTATTTGTGAATCCGATGGCATTGCCAGCATCCGTTAAATAGCTAGCTGTGACGAGTAAAGCGATAGTGTGATGGAATTCGACGATACTGGCTTTTGATAGAAGACTGATCAAAGGATGATGTTGCCAGCGGCGTAGTAAATCTCCCAGTAAATGAAGGTATGAAAAACCTGCCATGTCTGTTTGGTGGTCATGATGAAGGGTTTTTTCCATGATTACCCTTCTAATTTGTAAAATTCCCCACGCGGGTGGGTAGTTTAAATACATGGGGTTTTTGCACTCGAAGGCTCTTTGTGTTCTGGAGAGTGCTTTGTTTAGTTCTCCTTGGCTAAAGGTATTAAGTTCATCGGTAAACTGATGCATGACTTCCTCAGAGAATCCGATGCTGGTGCTGAAGGCAATCGTGTTGTTTGAGGGTTCAGACTGGATTGCTTCTTGGTCGCAAGTGAAGGAAACGCTTTCGGGTAATTTGAAGCACCCCCGGAGCGGGAAGTCGCCAGATGTCCCTATGGTAATTATACCATTGCTAGGAAAAGGCTCGTCACTAGGCCAGCTTGGAGTTCTGGTGATTCGCTGGCAAGAAAAGCATTTTATATCTAGACCAATTACCTGTCGCAAGCTTATATTTTTTAGTAACGGCTGTCCGCATTCGCAATTCAGCGTGTGATCGAACGAGCTTTCGAAAAGTGGCTCTTTCGAATCTTGGATTAGGATGGGCCTTATGTTGTCTAATGACATGTTCGAAGTGTCCACTTATTATTCTGCTTAATCAGGCTGCTTATTGGGTGGCAACATCGCTCTGGGCGCGATTCTTTCGTCAAAGACGGTCGGTTTCACTCTTTAGGCTTGTCGCGCTGCTCGATACCTTTGCGTTTTGGTTCAGGTAAGGCGCTATAGATTTCATCAGCTTCACGAGGGTCCGTAATGCAAGACTGGACGATCAAGTTCACTAGGCGAAACAACGCAAGCGCAAGTTCCGGGGTGTCGTTGAGGTCCATCGTGCCAGGATGAACCGCCTCGTTCCCGATCACTCTGATGCTATCAAGTGCTTTCTGGACCTTGGGGGATAGTCCTGTCTTAACGAGAGTGCCAATTTGGTTATTGATGTCACCTTTCTTACCGACTAAATGGTTGCAGAGCTTTTCGACCACGAGCCGGAGCAGTGCTGCAGATCCTCTGGGAGACGTTTCCCAAATTAGACGAGCTTCTTCGTAGTCGCTTCGGATATCTTCAGGCATGTCAGGGTGGTGAGCTGGAGCGCTAGTGGCAGTGGGGAACAGCATCGTTCCTTTAAGCTGCGTGCCCAAGCCGACCTGTACAAAATATCGCCGCCAGATTGAAACCTCATCGCAACTAGAGCAAGCCGCTAAGCTGACGTCATCAGCCACTTTGCTCCAAACCATGTGAGCAAATGCGCCACATGTTGGGTGCGGACAATGAAAGCGCTCACTGTGAAAGGTTGGTGGGGTATGTTCCCTCGACATACACTGTTCTCCTGAAGCTAGCTTCTGTATTTGGATGGAAAGGGTTTATGGTTATGAATGTACGACATGTTCAAATTTGTTCAGGTTAGCTATGTGGATGTCTTTGATAGGCTGGAAAGCCAGGTGCCAATTTGATCTTTGGCTAGGATAAATATTATTATAAGAAGCAATGAGTAAAGTACGTTTCCTACTATGCCTGAAAGAATTGACCAACCGAACGATTTTGTTGCAAGCTCTTTTTTCAAGCTTTTCAGCTCGTTTTCTACATGCTCCGAAATGGTGTCTTCCGCAGCCCGGACGTGTGCGTTAACGCTAGCGTCAGATAGTAGGATGGTATTGATTAGGGCGGGTGTTAATGTTGGATCTTTTGCCAGAGTTTCATACTGCTGGCAATATACGCTAAACGCTAAGTCACGAGTGCACGAGTTTATTTTGTTTTTGGAGCAGTGTTGTTCAATGATCTCGTATGGCGTCGGCATCATGCGATCTCCGACTGCGTAGGCGAGGATCGTTGCCAGTCTCGTGCAAGTCTGTCTAATTGGATGTATAGAGCGGGTGCGGTGCCCTGACTTCGTGATACATAGACTAGCTTGACCACGGTGAAATAAAATTTAGGAAGTGCCTCGCCCAACCGTTCATAGGCTAGCCGCTCATCGTAAACACCTGCTCTAATACCAATGGCCAAGTTTTCAAAATAGTCTAGAGCCCCAAAAATCTTGCCGACGTTTCGCTGCTCCATGTTATCGGTACCACTAAAGTCACTCCATAAGACTTTTGTCAGGATTGGAGATACGTGCTCAGGGATTTGAACCGCCGCCAGGGTTCGCTGAACTCTCAGCGCCCTGTTTTCGAGTTCATAGGAGCGCCATAACCGTCCCAGAACGATTGCAATAACAAAGGTACCTACAGCAGCCATAGCGCTAAGGGCAAAGCTCGCTGCCTCTAAATAGTACATCGGTATTCCTGCTGGGTTGAGAAGGATCATGATGATAGCAAAGCGCCGGCAAGCGAGGAGAAATTCATCGTAACCGCGATTGAGTAGGTGCTATCGAAAGCGTGGCTGGTGGTACAAAATTTGTACTAGAGTCAATTCTGTCGCTCAGATCCCTTGTAGAGTAAGGGGTCTAGGAAGATGGTCCCAATCCATCGTCGGCGCGGATCATGGAGCCCAACGGCCCAGTGATCGCGGGATCGCTCACGACCGCAAGCGTGCTACCCCGGACGAGATAGCCTCAGCGTGGATATTGAGGGTGGCTAAAGCGGCCATGACGCTTTCATGTATGTGAACTGAGCCGCGATGGCTCGCCCATAGCGAGAGCTCCTCCAGGGCTGCTCTGATGGCGACCTGATTCAGGTGCCACAGCTAAAGAGTGCCAGCTTGTAGTCGAGGCTTGGTCATCCATGCGCATGCTACAGGTACGAGAATTCTTAGGGCAAATTTAGGGCAGATTCTAGGGCCTGCTAGGCCTAAGCAGGCCATCCGCTGAAGCAATAATAACCGTGTATGCTGGCCTCCTGAGGCCTATTGAGATCCTCGGGCGGGTTCAAATCCCTATCCCAGGTCAAAGTAGGAACATGGGGGGCGCGGCTCGGCCTTCGTGAACAGGGGCGGGCTCTCCTAGGGACAAAATGCGGCAAATCATGCACCATTCAACTCCAATCTTTGCCCGTGCACACGCTGATACCAGATGCAAGAAGGCGCCGAAGCCCCGATAGTGCGGGCCTCGGCGCCTTTTTCTGTTCCTGCTGCAGCGCAATTGGGATGTGTTTTGGGCTTGGCTAAACTAGCATGATTTGTATAGGTTGAAATTGTGGTTGGCTTGATGGCCTATTTAACGAACGAGGGATGACATGACTTGGGAACTTTCCAATCCAGCAAAGCAACGTGAGCTCGAGGTGAAATTCAAATCCCATGGAATTTCATTTGAGAATGTTGGGTTTTGCGATGATCCAAACTTTATCAAGCAGGAACGAAAAGATTCGCGCTATCTGGAGTTGTACGCACAGTATGTGGAAGTAAAAAGCTACACCCCTGAGTACTTAGAAGAAGCCCGTAGAAGAATCGACATAGCAGCAGAGGTGCTGAGGGCGGAGGTCGAGCGTGATGGACGTATGGGGGCATGTGTCGATACATCTGGCATGCTTGGGCGGATGTTAGATCGCTTGGGTGTCTGGAATTATGTGGCAAAATCATGCCTTACTATTAATTTTCCTAGTGGTTCTGGAGAGACTGCTCGTTATTTCTGGACTTTTGATGTGGGTGAGTTTGCTGCGCCACATGCCATTGTTATCGCGCCCCCATATTGCATTGTTGATTTGACAGTTAAGCAGCAACCATATAATCCCAGGCAAAGCTCCATGCTGCCGTCGATAGTTCTGGAGGATAGTTTTACAAGAGACACCTGGTTGCCAGAAGATTTGGCAAACCATGGACTACTCAGCGAATTGCGTCGCCGGCAAATACCGTTTGATAAATTCCTCAAACAGCAGAACCCTGGGATGGCATCGGTGATTCAACACCTTCCTCCGCGCATTTCAGAATTCAAAGGTGCTCATCTGAAGTACGTCATCGTAGCGGTCGGCGGTTTCATTGAGCCGCTGGAGGGGATCGAGGGTTACAAACCCAATGGACGGTTAGCCCATTCGATTTTTGAAAGTGACGTTCTGCCTCTCATTGGCAAGGAAGGCTTTGCGTGAAGCGAGAACCGTAGAATGAGTAGAATGGTACAAAAATGGTACGCGCTTAGAGGAAGCAGCCTGAAGGGTGCGAAAATACTGGCCTTCAGGAAACGCCTGCCCAATCCATCATCGGCGCGACAGAAAACCTCCTAACGACCAAATCGCCTGAGGTTGCTGGGGTTTCTGCTTGTTTCAGTGGCATTTTGGGGTCTCTGTTTGTCGTCGCTTTTTCCGGTTCTTGCTGGTTTTGCTACAGGCGTTGCTTCTGTTTAGCAAATCAGCCATGGAGCAAATCCGATGGGAGCCATCACGCAGCGCAAGCGCAAGGACGGGTCATCTGGCTTCACAGCCCAGATCCAAATCATGAAGGAAGTGGCGGCAGTTTATCAGGAAACCCAGACCTTCGATCGCAAGCGCAGAGCCCACTTCTGGATCCGGAATCGAGAGGCCAAGCTCTACGAGCCGGGCGCGATAGCGGAGGCGAAACGCCAAGGCATCACTGTTAAGCCGATGATCGAGCGGGCAAGCTGAAATGACCGCGGCGCCGGTCGATCAGAACAGGCGCCGCATGCAATCCAACTGACCTGCTGCCGTTAGCTATTGCTGTTGATGCCGGCCAGGATGTTAGGCATTTTCTGGTACAGCTTCACAGAACCGGTATTGCTCAGGTGGCCTGGATCTCGGTAGATCGGGACGCCATCGATGATGGTTTTGCACGACTTGGCATCACAGAGTGCGTCGGACAGGTAGATCACCTTGGCACCGAGGCTAGTCTCGGCGTACTTCATCAGGTTGAGCACATTTTTGTGGGAGCGCTCGAACAGCTTCCTGTCGAGCAGGCATTTGCTGGATTGATTGGTGAGCGATGGACTGGCCATTTCGGCCTGAATGCAGCTCACGATGGTGGTGTTGATGGGGGGCGGCGGAGAAATGATGACTACCTGCTTACCCAGTGCCTTCAGCTTCTCGACGACCACCTGCATATCCTTCATGGCGCGCTCTGGGGTCGACTTTTCAATCTGCATTACCCCGCTGGTGTCGAAGGAAATCGACTCGAAGGTGTCTTGCATGTACTGGCCATAGGAGCCGGCCAGGATAACGGTCTTGATCGACGGGGTGTCGCTGATGAACTTGAAGGTGCTGTCGTTGAAGCCAACGCACTGACGCGCTTGCGCTTCGAAGTCGCTGCGCTTGGTATTGGGCGCTGTGTTCAGGAAGGGCGCACAGGCACTGCGGGTGGCTTGGCGGATATCAATCTTCTGCGCTTGCGACAGTCCAGGGATGTTGTGCATTGCATAGGAATCGCCCCACACGATGATCTTCGGATCTTGCGAGGTCCGGCACTTCTCGGTGTCTTTATAGATATTGGTGCCGCAGGACCGGTCGAGGCCGTAGTTAGGTGCGAACAGCTTCTCGATCTTCTCCGCCGACTGGACCTTGAGGAAGGAATGCGAAAGGCCGAACAGTGCCAGGGTAAGGGCAGGGAAGACGACCAGCGATGGCTTGAAGCCGTACTGCATAACCCGGAAAGGCTTTTCCACCAGGTTGTACAGTGCGATGGCCGTGACCAACGAAGCGGCTAGCAGGGTCGCTTTCACCGTCATGCTCTCGGTGCCGATTGAGGCGTTCGCGATCGCGATGATTGGCCAGTGGACCAGGTACAGGGAGTAGGAGATGTCGCCCGCTTTCTCGATGGGTGTCCAAACCTTGCTGTTGATCAGTCGGTGATTCGCCAGAAGTACGATGGCAGTGGCGAAGCAAACCACCACTGCGTCAAGGCCAGGGTGCGACAGGCCAGAGTTGACGAAGGGCGATGCCAGCAGCACGGCGAACGCAGGCACAGCCAGCTTCGACGTGACGTTCTTGACGGCGGCACTGTGCACGAGCATGGACGCAATGCTGCCGATCAGCAGTTCCCACGCCCGGGTCGGAAGCAGATAGAACGCTGCCGACTGGTTACTCAAGGACAGGTACAGGCAGCCAACGAAGCTGGCGATGGCCAGCACCACCAGGATCTTCCGCCAGTGCCTGGCCGGGGTGAAGGCCAGCAGCGCTGGGACAAAGAAGTAGAACTGTTCTTCAACCGCGAGCGACCACATGTGCAGTAAAGGCTTGGTCGCAGACTCAAGGTCGAAGTAACCCGCCTGGCTCAACAATACAAAGTTTGTGGAGAAGGTCAGCGCACCGATGATCTGTTGCTTCAGCGATTCAATCTGCATGGGTGGCAGGAAGAGTTTCGCCGCAATGATAGTTGCAAGGATCGTTACGAACGAAGCAGGCAGCAGGCGTTTGGCGCGGCGAAGATAGAATTCTTTGAAGGAGAACTTATCGCGCGCTAGTCCTCTTGAAACAATTGATGTAATCAAGAAGCCAGAGATGACAAAGAATATGTCTACGCCCAGATATCCATAGTGGAATCCCGGGATAGCCAAGTGTTCTAGAACGACGAATAAGACGGCAAGCCCGCGTAAGACTTGTATATCAACCCTGATAGTAGACATCGAGATCCCGGTTTGTTTTTCTGCGACAGCCGGAAATTGTATCCACAAATCCACCCGGAACCAATGACTATCGGAGTTGTCAGCGCACCCTTTCGGTGGCTCGGACCGCGATGCTGTCGCGCTGCATGGAAATCGTCCCTGCGCCCTGGCGCAGGAACGATTTTGCTAGGTGCCTAGCCAGGCAAGCTCATATGCAACAACGGAAACGGCCGCCCCTCGCCATCCAGCGCAGAGCGCCCCGTTTGCACAAACCCGTAATGCAGATAAAACCCCACGGCCTCGGGGTTCTGCTCGTTCACATCAACGCTCAATGCGCTGCGCGAACCGCGGGCGTAATCCAGCAGCGCGCGGCCAATGCCTTGCCCACGCAAATCGGGATCGATAAAGAGCATTTCCACATGGTGCTGATTCAGCCCGATAAAGCCCTGCGGGCAGTCGTCAGCATCGACTGCGACCCACAGCTCGACTGCGGGTAGGTAAACGTCGCGCAGCTGAGGTAGCAGCGCGTCTATGTCGGATGCCTGCAAAAAATGGTGAGTGGCGCGCACGGCGCGCAGCCAGATGTCGAGCAGCAGCGGGTGGTCGGCGGCGTTGGCCTGACGAATGATCATGAAAGCAACCTTTTGCACTTGATGACGGATAGCGGCACGCCATTGAGTGGCGACCGTATAAGTGTCGGCATCATGAATGCCCGCTTCGCGATTTAACGCCTGGGCGGTGCACAGCAGAGGTAGCCGAAAAGGAAGGGGCCGAAAAAATACTGGGCGCCGCAGGGGGCGTCAAGGCCAGAGCCCCTGCAAACACCACGTGCTCAGATCGAACACTGGTTCACCCGCGCGGTAAGCTGTTCGGCGCTATACGGCGATGGCTTCATGCGGCCGCTGTCGTTTGAACGACTGCGAGCCGCCGCATACTTGCCTCACGGCTAGGGTTTTGCCTTGGGTGGGGCGCACGGCGCCAAGGGCCAGGGGTATCCAATCGATCGGTGCCTTGAACACGGCCGATAGGGAACCATGTGCGCATGAACAGGACTTGCACATATGAATAATCAGATTTTGGCTCTTCCTTGTAGGACGCTTCTGAATAACCCTTTGCAGGCCATTGCGTCATTGCGATGGAAAGCTGAGCCCCCTAGTCTCGCTGGGTCGTTGCATATTCAACGACCGGGTCTGCAAGCCCGTAGCTTGGATTGGTCTCAGTGGCTGTTGGCTTTGCTCAATGGTGGCTGCGTGTGGGTGGCCCTCGGGCCAGCCGGGCAATTGACCTCCAAGTCCGGTCTTGCAGGCCCGCACGTAGCCGCCACCCATTCATCTGCAAGTGATTTGGCGACGGTCCGACTTTAATGTTGTCTGGAGGTTGTCATGCTCAAGATCGTCCCTGACCCACCTTGCTCCCCCGATGCCACTCATTACCTCGAAGACACCCTGATCCAGGCCACGGAGTACGTACTCTGCGCCTTGGCAGTCGCCCATCACGCCGTCTCCACGCTGCCCAAGTCGCCCGCCTCGATCATGACCCTGGCAGTCATGCACGAGATGGAGGCCGTGCGCTCATTGCTGGAATCGGCGGTTGCGCAGGTGCAACTGACGCAACGGCCGCAGATGCATACGTTGCATTGACGTTCACCCGTGCCGGGGCTGCCTTGCAGCCCTTCGCGGGTAACCCGCGCCCACTGGGTCGTCAACTCGAATGCAAAGGTTGTTTTCTGCGCGACAGCGCAAGGGGATTTGAAATGGACAAGACAATACCAGAAGGCACCGGCACGCTCGTTTTGACCGTAGGTTCAGCGTCGTGCATGGACGGCGTGATAAAGGGAAAGCGCCTGTTTCGCGTTGAAGCCGGCAACTGCTGCAACCATGCCATCGAGCAGGCCTCGCTGCTGCTGGATTGCTCACGACGGGCATCGTTCATCGGTGTGATGGACGACGAACCTGTGCTGGTCTGGGCTTCGCACTTTCTTTGCGAAATGGCCAAGGCGCTGATGGATGATGCGCACATGGGTATGCGTAAACAACGCTGATGCGTCTCGGGGCTGTTGGCTGTTGCCCCCGCAACAGTGTTTCGCAAACAGTGCTTGAATTGGCTCGGGCGGCCAAACCCGTTAAGGTGTCGCCCCTCGCAAGGACTGCCCCGCTTCAGGACGTTTACGATGCCACTTTCGCCTAGTGCCACGCCGCCATTTGGCTTGCTCAGCGGTCGCCGGTTCACACCCGCTGCGTCACTCAAACCATTGCTTGAGGGGCATTCGCAACTGCTGGTTCCCGGCCCGGAAACGGTCTGGGCCATCGGCGAGGTCGACCTCGGTGCTTCGATGCACCTGCTGCGTTTCTATCTGGACGACGAAGACTATTGGCTGCAAGTGCTGATGAACGGTAGCGAAGTGGGTGATACCGTATTGTTCGGTTATCACAGCGCTGTACCGATCCGCGACGCGTCGCACCTTCAGCGCCTTGTCGGCAGCCAGTCCAAGGTCGGCCTGCCGATCTACGAACACGACGGCTACCTGTATTCCCGCCAGTGGGGCCAGGAGGCAGGCCAGGCCAAACTGGTTCCGTTGCACGAGCGCGTGACCAGCCCTGATGCGCGCTATGGCATCCAGCACCTGTCGATGCTCTACGCCCGCGATACCGGCCTGCCAGAGCGTCGCGAATTCCTGCTGCTGTCAGCGGAGGAGGACGAGCAGGGCAACGCCACTTTCACCACTTCGTTGGGCGTCACCCTACACCCCACGGACTTTCACGTAACCTGACAAGGACTCACCATGCTCGACGCTCTGCGCCTGTCGCTCAATGCCACTGCAGTGACTGGCTTCATCCTTTATATCAGCGTGGCACTGTTGCTGTTCTGGCTGTTCCAGTTCATCTATACCCGCCTTACTCCGCACCGCGAGTTCGCGCTCATTCGTGAGAACAACCCGGCCGCGGCCATTGCCCTGGGCGGCTCGCTGATCGGCTTTTCGCTGCCGGCCAGCAATATCATTGCCTACAGCGTCGGCATCCTGGACGTCGTGGCTTGGGTAGTGATTGCGGCAGTGGTGCAGTTGCTTGCCTTCGGCCTTACCAGCCTGGTGCTGCGCGGCCTGTCCAGGCGTATCGCCGCAGGCGAACTGGCCGCTGCCATCTACGCTGCCAGCGTGGCGATCAGCGTCGGCTTACTCAATTCGGCTTGCATGACCCCGTCGGCCTGACGCACTAGGAGCCCCCATGAAACCCCCAATGAGACGAAGCTCCGTCAAGCTGGTGCTGGCCAGCTCGCTGCCCTTGGCGTTGACCGCGTGCAGCCCGCAAGAGGAAACCTACACCGTCAGCCAGCAGGTGAACTACGGCAGTGTCGAAGCCTGCGTCAACGACAAGGTGCCGGAGAAGGCGTGCAACGATGCCTACAAGCAGGCGCTGGCCGAGTACCGGCGCACCGCCCCGACCTATGTATCGAAGCCCGACTGCGAAGCCGAATTCGCCCCTGACGGTTGCCAGATAGGCGCCGGTGGCCGTTTCATGCCCCGCATGAGCGGGTTCGAGCTGGACACCGCAGGCGAAGTCACCCAGTCCCAGGTCGATGCGGCCCACGCTCAGGGCGGCGGCTATGGCCACGTCGCCACCGCCGTGGTCGCTGGCATGCTGCTGGGGCAGATGACCAACAGCGCCGACCGCCGTTATCGCGCGCAGCCGCTGTATACCTATCGCGACGGCGCCGGGCAGCGCAGTGGCCTGCTTGGGCAGCGTTATGGTGTGGCCGGGGGCATTCAGCGCACCAACAAGGACGAGCAGAGCAGCAGTGGCGGTTCGTCCGGCGGGGGCGGTGCTGGCTATGGCGCGTCAGGCCGCACGGCGTCGCGCTCGGCCGTCTCTGCGTCCATCTCGCGGGGTGGCTTTGGCAGCCAGGCCACGGCCCGCAGTGGCTGGGGCGGCAAGTCCGGCAGCTTCTTCGGGGGGTAGGCATGCGCAAGGTCGAGCTCGCAGAGCGCCCAGGCTGGCGCGCCACTGCCCAACAAGAGGGCTTTGCCTTCCACACCCTCGATGGCGAGCGCTACTGGGACGAGCGGGGCTACTACCAATTCAGCCAGGCCCAGGTCGAGCGCGACTTGCAGGCCCCGACCGAAGCACTGCACGCGATGTGCCTGGACGCCGTTGATCGTATCGTCGACAGCGAGGCGCTGATGACGCGCCTGGCCATTCCTGCGGCATTCTTCGACCTGGTGCGGCACTCGTGGCTAGCGCGGCAGCCGCATCTGTATGGGCGCTTTGACTTCAGCTATGACGGCCATGGCCCGGTGAAACTGATCGAGGCCAACTACGACACGCCTACCTCGCTGTACGAGGCGGCGGCGTTCCAGTTGATCTGGCTTGAAGAGCAGATCCAGCGGGGCGTTCTGCCCGCGCATGCCAGCCAGTTCAATACCCTGGCCGCAGACCTCATTCAGGCGTTTGCCGCGCAGCAGGGGCAGGGCACGTTCTACTTCTCGACCATCTCGGGCTCGGTAGAGGACCGTGGCACAACGGACTTTTTGCGCAAGATGGCCGCGCACGCCGGTATTCCCACCCGGCATATCGACCTGGAGGACATCGGCCTGAATGGCGAGGGGCGTTTCGTTGACCTGGAGGGGCAGCCGATTCAGCGCTTGTTCAAGCTGCACGCCTGGGAGCACATTTTCCACGAAGCCTTCGGCAAGGCCATCCCAGGTTGTGACACGCAGTTCATCGAGCCGCCGTGGAAGGCGCTGATCTCCAACAAGGGCATCTTGCCGTTGCTGTGGGAATGGCACCCAGGCCACCCCAACCTGTTGCCGGCCTTCATCGACGATAACCCTTCGCGGCCTGTGCCCAAGGGCTGGGTACGCAAGCCGTATTTCTCGCGGGAAGGGGCCAATGTGGACATCCGCACCGGCGAGGGGCAGCGGGTGTTCGAAGACGGGCCCTACAACGATGCGCCGTACATCCTGCAAGGGTTTGCGCCGTTGCCCAGGTTTGCTGACAGCTACACGCTGATCGGTTCGTGGGTAGTCGGTGACACAGCGGCGGGTATCGGCATCCGTGAGGATGACTCACTGATTACCAAGGACAGCTCGCGGTTTTTGCCGCATGTCGTGCTGGACTGACGGGCCGCGAAGCGGGGCAGCTGAAACCCCCTGAACCTCACGTCGGTTTCAGGATGCGCCTGGTCGTTCGCATGCAACCCTGCGCCGCCACAAGTGCCATGCTTGCAGGATGCCCTCGGGCCAGTGCGCGCAGACGCACGGCCATGGGCAAGGAGGCTGCCGACACCACGCAACCGTGACGTGGCCGGTACGCCGCAGCAGAACACGCCGGCCCCTGCCTCTACAACGCCAAGGCAGGGTCCGTGATGCCGAGGTCCGCTGTATGCCTGATGAACTGCTCCACCTGCCTTTGATCCACAGCATCCTGGCCCGTGAAAAGGAGACCCCCGGCGCCCTGTTGCCGATCCTTCACGCCATTCAGCAAGGCATCGGCTTCGTCCCCGATGCCGCTGTCGCCGAAATTGCCCATGCCCTGAACCTTAGCCTGGCCGAGGTGCGTGGGGTGATCAGCTTCTACCACGACTTCCGTACCACGCCGCCTGCACGCCATACCTTGCGCCTGTGCCGGGCCGAGTCATGCCAGAGCCGTGGCGCCGAGGCCTTGGCCGCGCAACTGCGCGACCAATTGGCGCTGGACGACCATGGCACCAGCGCCGACGGCGCCATCAGCCTGCGCCCGGTGTACTGCCTGGGCGCCTGCGCCTGCTCGCCAGCACTGGAGCTGGACGGCCAATTGCACGCACGCCTCACGCCTGAGCGCCTGCGTGCCCTGGTAAACGGTTGCCTGGAGGGCGAAACATGTTGAAGGTGTTCATCCCCTGTGATTCGGTAGCCCGCGCCGTGGGTGCCGACCAGGTTGCCGAGGCCGTGCAGCGCGAAGCCGAACGTCGGCAGTTGGCGGTCGATATCCAGCGCACCAGTTCGCGTGGCCTGTACTGGCTGGAGCCGCTGCTTGAATGCGAAACCGCACAAGGGCGCCAGGGTTTCGGCCCGGTCACGGTGCACGATGTGCCGGCGCTACTCGATGGCTTGGCAGGCGAGGCCCACGAGCATGCCCTGGCCTTGGGGCCGGTTGAGCAAATCCCTTATCTGAAAAGCCAGCAACGCCTGCTGTTCGCCCGGGCCGGGGTAACCCGGCCGCTGTCGCTGGACGACTACCGTGCCCACGGCGGCTTTGCCGGCCTGGAACACGCGGTGGCGCTGGACGGCGCCGAGGTGGTTGCCGCAGTGCTTGATTCCGGCCTGCGTGGCCGTGGCGGTGCGGCGTTCCCGGCTGGCATCAAATGGCGCACCGTGCGCGATGCCGGGGCTGGGCAGAAGTACGTGGTCTGCAACGCCGACGAAGGCGACTCCGGTACCTTCGCCGACCGTATGCTGATGGAAGGCGACCCGTTTCTGCTGATCGAAGGCATGATCATCGCCGGCCTGGCCGTGGGGGCCGACAAAGGCTACATCTACGTGCGCTCGGAATACCCCGACGCCATTCGCGTGCTCGACCAGGCCTTTGCCATCGCCCGTGACGCCGGCTACCTCGGTGTGAACGTGGCCGGCAGCGGCAAGGCCTTCGACCTGGAAGTCCGGGTTGGCGCTGGCGCTTATATCTGCGGCGAAGAAACCGCGCTGCTGGAGTCCCTTGAAGGCAAGCGCGGCATCGTCCGCGCCAAGCCGCCCTTGCCGGCCCTGCAGGGCCTGTTCGGCTTGCCGACCCTGGTGCACAACGTACTTACCCTGGCCTCGGTGCCGATCATCCTGGCCAAGGGCGCGGCGTTCTACCGCGACTTCGGCATGGGCCGTTCGCTGGGCACCATGCCGTTTCAGCTGGCCGGCAATATCCGCCACGGCGGCCTGGTGGAGCGGGCGTTCGGCCTGACCCTGCGCGAGCTGGTGGAAGGCTATGGCGGCGGTACCGCCAGCGGCCGGCCACTGAAGGCCGCGCAGGTCGGTGGGCCGCTCGGTGCCTGGGTGCCGCCCAGCCACTTCGACACGCCGCTGGACTATGAAGCCTTCGCCGCCATGGGCGCGATGCTCGGCCACGGCGGTGTGGTGGTGGCCGATGACACCCTCAACATGGCCAGCATGGCGCGCTTCGCCCTGCAGTTCTGCGCCGAGGAATCCTGCGGCAAGTGCACGCCCTGCCGCATCGGCTCGACCCGTGGCATGGAGGTGGTGGATCGGCTGATCGCCAGCACCGATTTCACCGAACGCCACGACCACGCCCTGCTGCTGCGCGACCTCTGCGACACGATGCAGTACGGCTCGCTGTGCGCCATGGGCGGGATGACGGCCTACCCCGTGGCCAGCGCGCTCAAGTACTTCCCCGCCGATTTCGGTCTGACTCAGACGGAGGCCGCACAGTGATCAATTTTTTCGACCCCGAGACCGATCTTGGCACCCCGGCCCGCGACAGCCAGGTGCAGGTCAGCCTGAACATCGACGGCCGCGCCATCAGCGTGCCTGCCGGTACCTCGGTGATGCGCGCCGCCGCCATGCTCGGCACCAGCATTCCCAAACTGTGCGCCACCGACAGCCTTGAAGCGTTCGGCTCGTGCCGCATGTGCATGGTGGAAATCGACGGCATGCGCGGGTATCCCGCCTCCTGTACCACCCCTGTCAGCGAAGGCATGGTGGTGCGCACCGAAACCCCGCGCCTGGCCGGGCTACGGCGCAATGTGATGGAGCTGTACATCTCCGATCACCCGCTGGACTGCCTGACCTGCTCGGCCAACGGTAACTGCGAACTGCAGACCGTCGCCGGCCAGGTGGGGCTGCGTGAGGTCCGCTACGGCTACGACGGCGCCAATCACCTGGCTGAGAAGAAGGACGTCTCCAACCCGTACTTCGACTACGAACCCAGCAAATGCATCGTCTGCAGCCGCTGCGTGCGCGCCTGCGAAGACATCCAGGGCACCTTTGCCCTGACCATCACCGGGCGTGGTTTCGACTCGCGGGTGGCGGCGGCTGGGGGCGATAACTTCCTGGCCTCCGAGTGCGTGTCGTGCGGTGCTTGCGTGCAGGCGTGCCCGACCGCCACCTTGACCGAAAAGAGCCTGGTGCAGCTCGGCCAGCCCGAACGTGCGGTGATCACCACCTGCGCCTACTGCGGTGTCGGCTGCTCGTTCCGTGCCGAGATGAAGGGCGACCAGTTGGTGCGCATGGTCCCGGACAAGAACGGCGGCGCCAACCATGGCCACGCCTGCGTCAAGGGCCGCTTCGCCTGGGGCTATGCCACCCACCCGGACCGCATCACCAAGCCGATGATCCGCAAGCGCCTCGAAGACCCGTGGCAGGAAGTCAGCTGGGAAGAGGCGGTAAACTACGCAGCCAGCGAGTTCCGGCGCATTCAGCTCAAGTACGGGCGTGATTCGATTGGCGGCATCACCTCCAGCCGCTGCACCAACGAAGAGGCTTACCTGGTGCAGAAACTGGTGCGCGTGGCGTTTGGCAACAACAACGTCGACACCTGCGCCCGGGTGTGCCATTCGCCCACCGGCTACGGCCTCAAGCAGACCCTCGGTGAGTCGGCCGGTACCCAGAGCTTCGATTCGGTGATGCAGGCCGACGTGGTGCTGGTGATTGGCGCCAACCCCACCGACGCCCACCCGGTGTTCGGCTCGCAGCTCAAGCGCCGCCTGCGCCAGGGCGCGCGGCTGATCGTCATCGACCCACGGCGCATCGACCTGGTCGACTCGCCCCACGCCCGCGCCGAGCTGCACCTGCAACTGCGCCCTGGCACCAACGTGGCCATGCTCAACGCCCTGGCCCATGTGATCGTCAGTGAAGGCTTGCTGGCCCAGCGCTTTATCGACGCGCGCTGCGAGACCGAGGACTTCGCCCGCTGGCGCGACTTCGTCAGCCTGCCAGAGAACGCGCCGGAAGTACTCGGCCCGGTCTGCGGCGTGCCTGCCGAGCAGATCCGCGCCGCAGCCCGGCTGTACGCCACCGGCGGCAATGCGGCCATCTACTACGGCCTGGGTGTCACCGAGCACAGCCAGGGCAGCACTGCGGTGATGGGCATCGCCAACCTGGCCATGGCCACCGGCAACATTGGCCGCGAAGGGGTAGGGGTGAACCCACTGCGTGGGCAGAACAACGTGCAGGGTTCGTGCGACATGGGCTCGTTCCCGCACGAACTGCCCGGCTACCGGCATATCTCCAACGAAGGGGTACGTGCCGAATTCGAGCGGGCCTGGGGCGTGACCTTGCAACCCGACCCGGGCCTGCGCATTCCCAACATGTTCGAAGCGGCCCTGGATGGCAGCTTCAAGGCGCTGTACTGCCAGGGTGAGGACATTGCCCAGAGCGACCCCAACACCCAGCACGTCACTGCGGCCCTGCATGCCATGGAGTGTGTGGTGGTGCAGGACATCTTCCTCAACGAAACGGCCAAGTTCGCCCACGTGTTCCTGCCGGGCAGTTCGTTCCTTGAAAAGGACGGCACCTTCACCAACGCCGAGCGGCGTATCTCGCGGGTGCGCAAGGTCATGGAGCCGCTGGCCGGCAAGGCCGACTGGGAGGCCACGGTGGCCTTGGCCAACGCCTTGGGCTACCCGATGCAGTACCGCCACCCGTCCCAGATCATGGACGAGATCGCCCGCCTGACGCCGACCTTCCACCGCGTCAGCTACGCCGAACTCGACCGCCATGGCAGCCTGCAGTGGCCGTGCAACGATGCCGCGCCCGATGGCACGCCGACCATGCACATCGACCAGTTCGTGCGCGGCAAGGGGCGCTTCATGCTCACGGGTTACGTGCCCACCGACGAGAAGGTCAACAGCCGCTACCCGCTGTTGCTGACCACCGGGCGTATCCTCAGCCAGTACAACGTTGGCGCCCAGACCCGGCGCACCGGCAACGTTGCCTGGCATGATGCCGACCGCCTGGAGCTGCACCCGACCGATGCCGAGAGCCGTGGCATTCGCGACGGTGACTGGGTGGGTATCGGCAGCCGTGCCGGGCAGACGGTGCTGCGCGCCAAGGTCAGTGCGCGGGTGGCGCCGGGGGTGGTGTACACCACGTTCCACTTCCCTGAGTCTGGCGCCAACGTGATCACCACCGACAACTCCGACTGGGCCACCAACTGCCCTGAATACAAGGTGACGGCGGTGGAGGTGGTGAAGGTGTTCCACCCGTCTGAATGGCAGAAGCGCTACCAGGACTTCAGCGACGAACAGCGCCGCCTGCTCAAGGAGCGCCGCACCGCCGAGCAACCGGAGAACGCCGAGGTGCGCCGATGAGCAGCGACAACCTGGTCAAGATGGCCAACCAGATTGCCCATTATTTTGACAGCGAACCGAACCGGGTGCTGGCGGTGCAGGGGGTGAGGCAGCACTTGCAGAGCTTCTGGACGCCGGCGATGCGCCGGCAGTTGCTGGCGTGGAGCGAGGCCAATGGCGGGGAAGGCCTGGACCCAAAAGTGCGTGAGGCGCTGACCTAGCCCTTCGCGCGAGGCAACGCCTTGCCTGTGTAGGAGCGGCCTTGCGTCGCGAAAGGGCCGCATAGCGGCCCCGGCGATTTTTGCTGCGACACAGAACCTGGGGCCGCTACGCAGCCCTTTCGCGACGCAAGGCCGCTCCTACAAAAGCATGTTGATGCTGTGCTGGGCTACTCGCGGGCCAGTTCTGTCAGGTGGGCAATCGCTTCTTCGCTCTTGAGCACCAGCACATCCCCTTCGAGCGAGTCGAGCACCACCTCCGACGTATTGCCGATCAAGGCACCGGAAATCCCCGTGCGGGCCACCGTGCCGATCACCGTGACCACGGCGCCGAACCTCTTCTCGGTATGGGGTATCAGCACATCGGCCGGGCCTTCGGCGACATGCAGGCGTTCATCGCTGATGTCGAACTCGGCCTGAAACGCGCGGCAGGCTTCGCGGTAGCGCTCTGCAATGGTCTCGCTGAGCTGGTAGACCGGGTCCGCAGCCGACAGCATGGGGGAGGGGTGTGCACTGATGACGTGCAACTGCCCTTTAGCCAGGCCGGCAATGGCATAGCCATGGTCGATGATGCTTGCGTGCAACCGGCGGTGATCCTCATCCTGGTTGCCGACATCCACGGCCGCCAGAATTACCCCGCCCGTCCATGGCCGCTCGGTTTTCACCATCAGCACCGGGCTGGGGCACAGGCGCAGCAGCTTCCAGTCGCTGGGCGTCAGCAGTGCTTTTTTCAGGGGGTTGTCCGGCCGGTGCTCCTTGATGACCAACTCGCAGCCTTCAGCTTGCTGCACCGCGATGATCGACTCGTGAAGGGTGTCGTGCCAGGCCTGCTCAAAGGTCACGTTGTCATACCCGTCATCGTGCAACTGGCTGCACAGCAGGCTGAGCAGTGCGCTGTGGTCCTGCTTCTTGTCACACATCAACAGGTGCAGGCGCGCGCCGGTCACCCCTGCGATTAGCTTGGCGCGGGTCAAGGCCCGGCTATGGGCATGCGCGGGGTCGAGGACGACGAGGATGCTGCGGACGGCTTGCATGGGCTTGAGCTCCGTTCAAAGATGGCGGCCAATGCCTGACTATAGTCGGCGCCCCACCCGCCGCCGCTTGATGTACATCAAGCATAGTCACTGGCGCTGCCGCTTGCCGCCGGTATAATCGCCGGCCCTGCCTGTTCTGTCTGGTTGCACGTTTATGTCCTTGATCCCCGAAATCGACGCCTTTCTTGGCTGCCCGACCCCAGATGCCTGGATCGAAGCGGCGCTTGCCGACCAGGAAACCCTGCTGATCGACCACAAGAACTGCGAGTTCAAGGCCGCCAGCACCGCCTTGAGCCTGATCGCCAAGTACAACACGCACCTGGACCTGATCAACATGATGTCGCGCCTGGCCCGCGAGGAGCTGGTGCACCATGAGCAGGTGTTGCGCCTGATGAAGCGTCGGGGTGTGCCTTTGCGCCCGGTGTCGGCCGGGCGTTATGCCTCGGGCCTGCGCCGCCTGGTGCGTGCCCATGAACCGGTCAAACTGGTGGATACCCTGGTGGTGGGGGCTTTCATCGAAGCACGCAGCTGCGAGCGCTTTGCCGCACTGGTGCCGCACCTGGATGAAGAGCTGGGTACCTTCTACCACGGCTTGCTGAAAAGTGAAGCGCGCCATTACCAGGGCTACCTGAAGCTGGCCCATCAGTATGGTGAGGCAGCGGACATCGCCCGCCGGGTGGAGCTGGTACGTGAGGCCGAGGCCGAACTGATCCAGTCACCGGACCAGGAGCTGCGCTTCCATAGCGGTATCCCGCTGGCGCAGGCCGCCTGAAACCGGTCAGGCGGCGCTGCGGCCGTTAGCGCTGCTTAGTAACGGCGGCCCAGCAACAGGCCGACCACCAGGCCGAAGCCTGCGGAAACGGCAACGGTCTGCCAGGGGTGGCCGCCGATGTAGTCCTGGGTGGCATCCACCACCGGCTGGGCCTTGTCACGCACATTGCTCGCCGCCTGGCGGGCCTGGCGCAGTTTCAGGCTGACTTGGGCGCGCAGGGTTTCTGCCTCCTCGCCAACCAGGGCTGCGCTGTCGTTGAGCAGCTTTTCGGATTCTTCGATCAATGCCTGCAGTTCGCTGAAGACCTGATCCTTGATCTGATCGCTGGCGGCTTGTGCGGCGTTTTTTCGGGCCATGAACTCATCCTCGTCAATGGGGGGGTGAACAATGGATGCCGGCGCGTCGGGAAAGTTGCGCCGGCTTTCCGGTGACGCATCGCTACGGTGTAAGATAGCGGCCATTTTCAACAGGCAGGTACCTTCATGAGTTTCAATCTGGCCAACAAGAGCTTCGAGGAACGGGCGCAGATCGAGGCAGAGAAGGCGCGGTTGTTCGAAATGTGGCAGAGCAACCTGGGCAAGGCCAAGGGCGAAGCGGCCCGGCTGATTTCCGAAAAGCCACGGCGCAAGGGTAAATGGGCCGAGTGGGTGCGTGCCGAGCTTGAAGGCATGTCGCCGCCCGAATACGCCAGCATGGTGCGCAGTGAGGTCAACAAGATGATGGCCGCCGCCAACAACAGCCGCTGAGGCTGTCTACCTGCCAGCGCCCGCAGCCGTCGGCAAATCCAGCGTGCCTTCGTCGGTGAAGCGGACGGTGCCCAGCCACCCGCCTGCCAGTTTGCCGCGCAGTACATAGGGTAGCCCTTGCAGCGAATTGCGCTGGCCCAGGCCATAGGCCTGGCGCAGGAAGGAAAACGCGGTGACGCTGACCGGCACTACGATCACTGCCTCGTCGAAACGGCCTATATGCCCCTGCTGGTCACTCACACCGGCGGCCAGCGGCTGGCCGTTGACCTGCAGGTCGAGCGCGATGCCGTTGTAGTCGATCGGGGTTTCGTTAGGGTTCTGTACGCGTATTTTCACCGCCATGCGCAGTTCCAGCTCCTGGCCGGGCAGCGGCTCGATGCCAATCACGCTGATGTTGAGCGGGTCGCGCGCCTGGAACAACGCACAGGCGCTGAGGCCGAACGCCAACAGCAGTACCAGGCAGCCGCGGGCACAGCGGTGCAAATGGGCAGTCATGGGTTGCAACCTTGCCAGAAGAATTCAAGCGTCAGTGTGGCAAATGCTCTCTGACGTTGAAAGTGGCGTGCACAATGAAAGATACTGTTTCTCATTAACGCCCGACAATTCCTCTTACTGGCCTTTCTCCTACCTCATGCTGACGTCTCCCGTGTCTGGTCTGCTGGCGAGTTTCCAGGAGCACTACGACGACCTCCTGCAGTTCCTGACCCGGCGCATGAGCGATCGCCAGCGCGCCGCCGACGTCGCGCAGGAGACGTACCTGAAGCTGGTGAAGATCGACCAGCAAGCGGTCCCGGTGCTGCATGCGCGCAGTTTCATCTTTCGGGTCGCGGGCAACCTGGCGATCGATGCCTTGCGCCGTGAGCAACGCAACGCTGCCCGTCACGATGACAGCGATGGCACAGGGGAGGTGGCCTGCCCGGCGCCGGCGCCCGAGGCGGCGTTGCTTGCCCGCGAGCGCCTGCAGATACTCGACGAGGCGCTGTTGCAGCTGCCCAGCAACGCCCGCCAGGCGCTGTTGCTCAACCGCATCGAAGGCCTGACCCAGGCACAGATTGCACAACGGCTGGGCGTTTCCGAAAGCATGGTGGCAAAATACATCGGCCAGGCACTGCGCCATTGCCGTGACTGGCTCAAACACAACCATGACTGAGCCTTACGCCATGCCTGCAGCCCAACCGCTCAGCGACCTCAGCGACGATGCTATCGATTGGCAGGTGCTGTTGCACGCGGGCAATGCCACGGCGGCGGACGACGCCCGCTATCAGCGGTGGTGCGCATTGAGCCCGGCGCATGCCGAGGCGGCGCGCGAGGCGCAAGCGCTGTGGCAAGACATTGGCCACACCCCGACCGCCCAGGTTGTCGCGCCACCACCCGTTCGGCGCCGACGGCACTGGGCGGCCGGCTTGGCGGCCTCGGTGGTGGTGTTGGCCGCAGGCTTTACCGGCTGGCAGCAGGCCCCAATCTGGCTGGCGGACTACCACACCGGGCTGGGGCAGCGGCAGGCTATTACCCTGGCCGATGGCTCGCGGGTACTGCTGAACAGCGGCAGTGCCTTGACGGTGGCATTTACCGAGCGTGAGCGCCGAGTGGTACTCAATGCTGGCGAGGCCTTGTTCGAAACGGCCAACGACGCACGGCCCTTTGTGGTCGATACCGCAGGCGAGGCGGTGCGGGGCACGGCGGCGACGTTCAGCGTGCGCCGCGATGGCCGCGTGGTGCTGGCCCAGGGCGAGGCCACGGTGGGTGAGCGCAGGGTGCCGGTGTCGCCCGATGCCAGCGCACAGACCGCCTGGCAGCGCGGCAAGCTGATCTTCAACGGCAAGCCGCTGGGGCAGGTGCTGGCAGAGCTTGAGCGTTACCAGCAGGGGCGCATTTTGCTGTCCGATACCACGCTGGCCGCCCTGGAAGTGAGCGGGGTGTTCGACCTCGATGAGCCCCAGGCACTGCTGCGTACCTTGGAGCAGCGTTATGGCCTGAAGGTCACCTACCTGCCCTGGTTGGCCGTGGTGCACTGAGCCTGCAAAAAATAATCGAAATATTTTTCATCTGCCGCTGCAAGTTCATGCAGGCCAGATCGTCGTAGTGGGACTGATCAGCAACCCATTCTCATTTACGACTTGTCTGGAAGCTCATTCGTGGCCCTTACGCTCAAGCCCTTGCACCGCCGCAGCGGTTCTCTCCATCACGCCTTGCTGTCTTGCAGTGCCCTGGCCATGCTGGCTGGCCCGCTGCAGGCGTTGGCCTCGACCGCTGCGCAAGCGGCCCAGGTCGAAGCCCGCCAGGTGCAGTTGGACGTGCCGGCCCAGCCACTGGACCAGGCCCTGACGGCGTTCGCCGACCAGGCCGGTTTGCACTTGCTGTACACCACCGGTGATGTGTCGGGCCTGAATAGCCAGGCTTTGCAGGGCAGCTACAGCATCGAGCAGGCGTTGCAGCAGTTGCTGGCCGGCAGCGGCATGGGCTGGCAGTTCAGCGATGCCCGCACCGTCACGCTGCGCAAGGCGGACACTGCGCCGCAGGCTGTCAACTTGAAGCCCATCGAAGTCAGCGTCGCCTCGCGCACGAGCACCGCCATCAGTGAAATCCCCGGCACCGTCTGGGTGGTCGATCAGCAGCAACTGCGCGAGCAGATCGACAGCGGTGTGAGCCTGAAGGAAGCCATCGGCAAGCTGGTGCCGGGCCTGGACCTGGCCCCAGAGGGGCGCACCAACTACGGCCAGAACATGCGTGGGCGCAATGTGCTGGTGATGATCGACGGGGTCAGCCAGAACAGCTCGCGCGGCCTGTCGCGCCAGTTCGACAGTATTTCGCCGTTCAACGTCGAGCGTGTCGAAGTGCTGTCGGGTGCCAGTGCCCTCTACGGGGGTGGCGCCACCGGCGGCATCATCAACATCGTGACCAAGAAGGGCGAGCCCGGCCCGGCACGCTTCGAGACCCAATTAGGTGCCAGCAGCGGTTTCAACAACAGTGACGACCTGGCCACCCGCATCGCCCAGTCGATCAGCGGCGGCAACGAGCGGGTCAGCGCCCGCCTGGGCATCTCCGGCGAGCAGAATGAAGCCTTTTACGACGGCGCTGGCGACCAGATATTCATCGACAATACCCAGACCGACCTGCAGTACAACCGCACAATCGACGTGCTCGGCACCTTGGGCCTGACCCTGACCGACGAGCAGAGCCTGGACCTGCTGGCCCAGTACTACGACTCGGGCAACCACGGCAGCACGGGTATCTACTTCCCCAACCTCAACCACAACGCCCCCTCGGACCTGGAAGACGCCGAACTGCGCAGCGGCTATTCCTCCGACCTAGAGCCACGCACCCGGCGCCTGTTGCTCAACGCCAACTACCATCACACCGATGTGCTGGGCCAGGACTTCTACCTGCAGGCCTCGTACCGCAAGGAAGACGACAACTTCTACCCGTTTCCGTACTACAACCGCGCCACCCCCACCGGGGCGCGCGGGGTGTACTTCGCCGCATCACAACAGAACTTCGAAGTCACCAGCCTCAAAGGCCTGTTCGCCAAACAATGGGATGCGCTCAAGCTGACCTACGGCGTCGACCTGGACCGCGAGCGCTTCAACGCCGAACAGACCACCTTCGATGCCCTGACGTCATCCGAAAGCGGTGGCCTGGAAATGGACAAGGCCAGCAAGGCCGCGCGCTACCCCAGTTACCGGGTTGACGGTGTGTCGGTGTACGCCCAGCTCGACTGGCATGCCACCGACAACCTGACCTTGTCCGGTGGCGCGCGGCGCCAGCAGATGGACGTGGATGTCAGCGATTTCAAAGGCGTACCCGGCGGCAGCAACGATTATCAGGTCAGCCTGTACAACGTCGGCGCCATTTACGATTTCAAGAATGGCCATCAGCTGTGGACCAACTACGGTGAAGGTTTCGACCTGCCAGACCCGGCCAAGTACTACGGCAAGCCAGGCCTGAGCGTCGCCGACAACCCGCTGGCCGGTATCAAGAGCCGCCAGGTCGAACTCGGCTGGCGCTTTGCCGACCTGGACTGGGACGCCCAGGCGGCGCTGTACTACATCTGGTCGGACAAGATCATCAACGTCGACTCGCAAACGCTGACCATCAACGTCGAAGAGCAGAAAAGCCGCGACTTTGGTTTCGAAGGTGCGTTGACCCGTCACTTCCAGAGCGGTTGGGAGGCCGGTGGTACCTTGCACCTGACCCGTTCCGAAGAAGAGGCCGCCAACGGTGGCTGGAACAAGCGCGATGCCCGCTATGCGTCGCTGTCCAAGTCCACCGCGTTCGTCGGCTGGAAGGGCGATGGCCGCAGTGCGCGGCTGCAGGCCAACCACGCATTCAGCCTCAAGGACGATGCCGATCACGAAATCGACGGCTACACCACTTTCGACCTGCTGGGCAGCCAGGACACTGGCTTCGGCACCTTCAGTGCAGGCATCCAGAACTTGCTGGACAAACAGTACAGCACGGTCTGGGGGCAGCGTGCGACGTTGTTCTATGCACCGACCTATGGGCCAGCGTACCTGTATGACTACCAAGGGCGTGGGCGCACCTACACCCTGACCTGGAGCATGGCCTACTGATTGGCGCAGCCTGAAAACCCTTGGGCTACAGTGACGGGCAGCCCCCTTTGCCGAGGTGTCCGTCATGCGTCGATCGCTGTGCCTGTTGTCCGTGTGCCTGGCCCTGCCGCTGCAGGCCCAGGAAAAGGTCGTCAACCTCTACAGCTGGGCCGACTATGTCGCCCCGCAAACCCTTCAGCGCTTCGAGCGCGAAACCGGCTACAAGGTGCGCTACGACACCTTCGACACCACCGAGGTGCTGGAGACCAAGCTGCTGACCGGGGGCAGCGGCTACGATGTGGTGGTGCCGTCATCCACCGTGCTGGCCCGTGCCCTCAAGGCCAATGCCCTGCAGCCGCTCGAAGCCCAGGCCATGCCGGGTTATGCCAACCTCGACCAGGACCTGCTGGCCAAGCTGGCCGAGGCCGACCCCGGCAACCGCTATGCGGTGCCCTACACCTGGGGCACTTTGGGCCTGGGGGTGAACGTCGAGGCCGTACGCCAGCGCCTGGGCGATGTGCCGCTGGACAGCCTCGACCTGTTGTTCAAGCCCGAGTACGCCAGCCGCCTGAAGGACTGCGGTATCGCCATGCCCGACTCGCCGCAGGAAGTGATCGGCCTGACCTTGAACTACCTGGGCAAGGACCCCTACAGCCAGGACAAAACCGACCTTGCAGCGGCGCAGAAACTGCTGAACCAGCTGCAGCCTTCGATCCGCTATGTCGCCAACGGCCGGCAGATCAGCGACCTGGCCAACGGCAGTGTGTGCCTGGCACTGACCTACAACGGCGATGCGGCGATGGCCGCCGACCAGGCCCGCCGTGCGGGCAAGCCGTTCGAGCTGATCTACCGCATCCCCCAGGAAGGCACCGTGGTCTGGCAAGACAACCTGGTCATCCCCAAGGATGCGCCGCACCCTGAAGCGGCCCGGGCGTTCATCGCCTTCATGCTCAAGCCGGAGTCGGTTGCGGCACTGACCAACACGCTGTTCTTCGCCAATGCCAATCGCGCAGCCACGCCCTTGGTGGACGAAGCCGTGCGCAACGACCCGGACATCTACCCGCCTACCCAGGTACGTAAGCGGCTGTATGCCGACCGCAGCATGGCGCTTTCCGACCTGCGCCAACGCAACCGCCTGTGGATGGCCTTTCGCAGCGGCCAGTAAACCCGCCCGTGCGGGTCCATACTGAAACATCAGGAATTATCTCCAGCTGCATTCACACTTTTGCCGCGAACCCCTCGCGCCTTAGGCTATCAAACGCACAAGGCGCGGCATTTTCGTACAGGAGGTGAAGCATGAACCTGACCCTGCCAATCCTGGCCATCGGCCTGGCGTTGTGTATGCCCGCGCGCGCCGCGCCGGTTGCGCCCTTGCAGCTCGCTGCCAGCAACAACAACCCGTACAACAGCCCGATCCAGCGTGCCAACCCTAACAGTCGGCAAGGCAGCATGCCTGCCACACCGCCGGTGCGCGGCCCTTCGACCGACCCCTATCAGCGCACGCCGTCACTGGACAACCGCGGCATTGGCAACGGCGACAACCTGCGTCGTCAACAGCAGACCCCCAGTCTGGAACCCACCCGGCCACCGCGCGATAACCCACGCGCGCCGTGAGCCCCGTTGCAAGGAACCCTGCATGACCAGAGCTACCTGGCTGACCACCGTGACCGCTGCCGCGCTGCTGCCTTTGCTGGCGCAAGCGGCCTCCGAACAGCAGTTCCCCAGCGAGCAAGGGCAGTTGACCGTCAATACTGTGGCCGACGGCCTGCGCAACCCTTGGGCACTGGCCTTCCTGCCCGGTGGCAAAGACATGCTGGTCACCGAACGCCCCGGCAACTTGCGGCTGGTGAACGCCGAAGGCAAGGTCGGCCCGCCCATCAGCGGTGTGCCCAAGGTCTGGGCCGAGGGCCAGGGCGGCTTGCTGGATGTGGTGTTGTCGCCGGCATTCGGCAAGGACCGTACCGTTTACCTGTCCTATGCCGAAGCGGGCGATGACGGCAAGGCTGGTACGGCGGTTGGCCGGGGCCAGTTGTCTGAAGACCGCGCGCGGTTGGAGAACTTCACCGTGATCTTCCGCCAGCAGCCCAAACTGTCGGTGGGCAACCACTTCGGCTCGCGGCTGGTGTTCGACCGTGAGGGTTATCTGTTCATCGCCTTGGGCGAGAACAACCAACGGCCGACCGCCCAGGACCTTGACAAGCTGCAAGGCAAGATCGTGCGCATTCTGCCCGACGGCGAAGTGCCCAAGGACAACCCCTTCGTCGGCCAGGACAACGTGCGGCCCGAGATCTGGTCGTTCGGCCACCGTAACCAGCAGGGGGCGGCGCTCAACCCTTGGACAGACACGCTCTGGACCCACGAGCACGGCCCGCGTGGCGGTGACGAAATCAATATTCCGCAGCCCGGCAAAAACTACGGTTGGCCGATTGCTACCCACGGCATCAACTACTCGCTGCTGCCGATCCCGGAGGCCAAGGGCAAGCATGTACAGGGCATGGTCGACCCGCACCATGTCTGGGAGAAGTCCCCGGGCATCAGCGGCATGGCGTTCTACGACAGCCCGACATTCAAGGGCTGGGACCATAATCTGTTCATTGGCGCCCTGGCCAGCCAGGAGCTGATTCGTCTGCAGCTCAAGGGCGACAAGGTCGTGCACGAGGAGCGCTTGCTGGGGGACCTCAAGGCACGTATCCGTGATGTGCGGGTAGGGCCGGATGGCTACTTGTATGTACTGACCGACGACAAGGACGGCCAATTGTTGAAAGTGGGCCTCCACGAAGGCTGAGGGGCAGGGCCGGCTTGCCGGCGAGGGGGGCGGTACTGATAATGCCGCATGACCTCAGACCCGCAGACCCTCTACCAACAAGCCCTGGCCGACCACGGCTATGTCCACGACCCTGCACAGGCCGATGCGGTCAACGCGCTGCAGGCCTGTTTCGAGGCAGTGGCACACGGTCGCCCGACCCAGGGCATCTACCTCTGGGGCCCGGTCGGCCGTGGCAAGACCTGGCTGATGGACCAGTTCCACCGCTGCCTGCAGCTGCCCAGCCGACGCCAGCACTTTCACCATTTCATGGCCTGGGTGCACCAGCGCCTGTTCCAGCTCAACGGCACCGCTGACCCGCTGCTGGCCCTGGCCCGTGAATTGGCCAGGCAGATTCGTGTGCTGTGTTTCGACGAGTTGTTCGTCAACGACATCGGCGACGCGATCATCCTCGGGCGGCTGTTCCAGGTACTGTTCGATCAGGGCGTGGTGATCGTCGCCACCTCCAACCAGCCACCAGACCAGCTCTACCGCGACGGCTTCAACCGTGAGCGTTTCGTGCCGGCAATTGCGGCCATCGAGCGGCACATGCGGGTGCTGTCGGTGGCCGGTGATCAGGACCATCGCCTGCACCCCGGCGCGCAGCACCAGCGTTACTGGGTGGTTGAACCCGGCGCGCGTGGGGTGCTCGCCGAGGTGTTTCGCCAGCTCAGCCCGGCAGACCCGGGGAGCGACCAGCCGTTGGCCATAGGCTCCAGGCAGATCACGGTCATCCGGCGCAGCGAGCAGGCCATCTGGTGCCGCTTTAGCGACCTCTGCGAGCAACCCTTGGCGGCTACCGAGTTCATGGCGTTGTGTGACCGCTTCCCCTCGATTCTGCTGGAAGGGGTACCGCCGTTGGGCGGCGAACAACGGGCCGGCCGCATCGCCCGGGGTACAGAAGATGGCGCGGCGCGGGTCGCGGCAGGGGACCGTGAGCTGCCGGCGCTGTCGCCCAAGGACGATGCGGTGCGCCGGTTCATTGCGCTGGTCGACGAATGCTACGACCGCCGTGTGGCGTTGTATGTAGAGGCGCAGGTACCGCTCGATGCGCTGTACACGCAAGGGTACCTGGCGTTCCCGTACCAACGCACCCTGAGCCGCTTGCGCGAGATGCAACTGCAGCGCTTCGGCTCGTAGGCTTAGCGCTCCAGCCACTCGATCAGGGTCCGGTTGAACCGCACCGGCTCTTCGATCTGCGGCGCGTGGCCCATGCCTTCGAATGTCACCAGTTCACCCTGGGGGATCTGCTTGGCCACCTGCGGCCCCAGCACCTGGTACTTGCCCAGCTGTGCCTTGACTTCTGGCGGTGCGATATCGCTGCCAATGGCCGTGGTGTCCTGATCGCCGATCAGCAGCAGGGTCGGCATCTTCAGGTCCTTGAACTCGTGGTACACCGGCTGGGTGAAGATCATGTCGTAGATCAGCGCCGAGTTCCACGCCACTGCTTCGTGGCCCGGGCCTTGGTTCAGGCCTACCAGCATCTGCACCCAGCGCTCGTACTCTGGCTTCCAGCGCCCGGCGTAGTACGTCTTGCGCTCATACTCACGTACCCCTGCGGCATCGAGCTTGAGCTCCCGTGCATACCACTGGTCCACCGTACGATACGGCACGCCCAGGGCTTTCCAGTCCTCAAGGCCGATCGGGTTGACCATCGCCAGGCGCTCGACCTGCTGCGGGTACATCAGTGCATAGCGGGTGGCGAGCATGCCGCCTGTGGAGTGGCCCAGCACAATGGCCTGCTTCACACCCAACTGGTCGAGCAGGGCATGGGTGTTGTCTGCCAGTTGCTGGAAGCTGTATTGGTAATACGCGGGTTTGCTGGAGGTGCAGAAGCCGACCTGGTCCGGGGCGATGACCCGGTAGCCGGCCTTGCTCAGGGCATTGATGGTGGTTTCCCAGGTGGCGGCGCAGAAGTTCTTGCCATGCATCAGCAGCACGCTGCGGCCGTTGGCCTGACCTTGGGCAGGCACGTCCATGTAGCCCATCTGCAGGGGTTGGCCCTGGGATTTGAAATCGAAATGCTTGAGCGGGTGAGGGTAGCTGAACCCTTCGAGCTGTTTACCGTAGGTGGGCGACTCGGCGGCGATGGCCGGGCCGCCGACAAGGCAGGCCAGAGCCAGGGCGGTTGCGCGCAGCATGGGGGCACTCCGTGTAGGGCCATGTAGGAATTGGCGACTGTAACAGTGAGTTGACCCCCGCAAGCGGCAAAGGTGTTACCAGGCGTGAAACCAGCCCAGGGTGAGCATGGCCACCACCGCGTAACGGCCGGCCTTGGCCAGGGTTACCAGCAGCATGAAGCGCCAGAACGGCTCGCGCATGATCCCGGCGATCAGGGTGAGCGGGTCGCCGATCACTGGCATCCAGCTCAGCAGCAGCGACCACTGCCCCCACCGCTGGTAGCGCTGCTGGGCACGCTCCAGCTGGACGGCGCTGAACGGGAACCAACGCTTGTCACGCCAGTGTTCGATGGCCCGCCCCAGTAGCCAGTTGACCACCGAGCCGAGCACATTGCCCAGGGTAGCCACCAGCAGCAAGGTTACCCAGGCATCGGGCTGGCGCAGCAGCAAGCCCACCAGCACCGCCTCCGATTGCAGCGGCAGCAGGGTGGCGGCGCCGAAGGCGCTGAAAAACAGCGCCCATAGGCTGAGCATCAGTAGTTGGCGACCACGGTGTCCTTGCCATCCTGGGTCACGCCGATGACCTGGTAGGCGTCTTTGTGGTCACCCATTTCCATGCCCGGCGAGCCCATGGGCATGCCCGGCACGGCCAGGCCCTTGAGGTCGTTTCGCTTGGCCAGCAGGCGAACCTGTTCGGCCGGTACATGGCCTTCGACGAACTTGCCGTCGATCACCCCGGTATGGCACGAGGCCAGGCGCGGCGCCACGCCCAGGCGTTGCTTGACCGCGCTCATATTGGGTTCGACGTGGTCATTGACGGTGAAGCCGTTGTCGCGCAGGTGGCTGATCCAGGCCTTGCAGCAGCCGCAGTTGGGGTCGCGGTACACATCGATGGTTTCGGCGGCCTGGGCCAGGCCGGTGATGGCCAGCAGGCCGACGGTGAGCAGGTGTTTGCGCAGCATGGTGAAGCACTCCTTTAGAAACGCAGGCGGATACCGGCCACCAGGCGGGTCTGGCCTGTGTCTTCGCCGTCTTCGCGGGCCTGATCGGCGCGGTTGCCGTGCAGGCGATTGAAACTGACCCCGAGGTAGGGCGCAAAGCCACGGCTGATCTCGTAGCGCAGGCGCAGGCCGACCTCGCTGTCAGCCAGCCCTGTGCCTTGCTCACGGCCGCCATCGTTGCGGCCGAAGAAGTTGGCTTCCAGGGTGGGTTCGAGTATCCAGCGGTTGGTCAGCAGCATAGCGTAAGCGGCTTCCAGGCGCAGCGCGGTCTGTTGCCGCTCGCCGGCATAGGCGGTGGCCTCCAGCTCTACGCCATACAGCGGTGTGCCCTGGATGCCGAAGGCTGCCCAGGCCTGGCCGCTGGCGGGCTTGAAGTCTTGGCGCAGGCCGCCGACCAGTTCCCACCAGGGGCTGATGGCGTGGCCCCACAGCGCCTGCAGTTCGGCCTTGTGGGTCTGGCCTTGCTCGCGCTCGCCTTCGCTGCGCAGCCACAGCCGGTCGATATCGCCGCCGACCCAGGCGCTGGCGTTCCAGTTCAAGGCACTGCCGTTGTCCACATGCTGGTATTCGAGCTGGTCGACGATCACTGCCCAGTTGAGCGCGCGGTCATGCACCTGGTGCCCTGGCAGCGGCGCGAAGGCGGCGTGGCGGTCGGCGTCGCTGAGCATCGGCAATGGCGTGCGCGGTTGCTGCGCAGGCGGCGTTGCATGGTTCATCTGGCGGTGGTCCATGGGCATGGCGCCGTGGTCCATGTGCTGCATGCCGGCGGCCAGGACGCGCTCACTGGCGAGCAATGCCAGCAGGGCTACGCCGGTGATGATGCGGCGGTTGTTGGGCTCATTCATCGACCCGTACCTCGCGGAACATGCCGGTCTCCATGTGGTAGAGCAGGTGGCAGTGGTAGGCCCAGCGGCCCAGGGCGTCGGCAGTGACGCGGTACGAGCGGCGGCTGCCGGGCGGGATGTCGACGGTATGCTTGCGCACCTGAAAGCGCCCGTGCTCGTCCTCCAGGTCGCTCCACATGCCGTGCAGGTGGATGGGGTGGGTCATCATGGTGTCGTTGACCAGGGTGATGCGCACGCGCTCGCCGTAGGTCAGGCGCAACGGTGCGGCATCGCTGAACTTGACCCCGTCGAACGACCAGGCGAAGCGCTCCATGTGGCCGGTCAGGTGCAGCTCGATGTCGCGTGACGGTTCGCGGCCGTCGGGGTCGGGGTAGGGGCTGCGCAGGTCGGCATACGTCAGCACCCGCCTGCCATTGCCGCGCAGGCCGATGCCTGGGTCGGCAAGGTTGGGCTGTGGGGCCATGGTTTGCATGTCCACCAGTGGGTTGTCGGTTTCGCTGGCCGGGTGCTGCTGCATGGCGGGCATGGCCGAATGGTCCATGCCGGCCATATTGCTGTGGTCCATGCCGGCCATGGCGCCGTGGCCCATGTCGGCCATTCTCAGCACTGGCCGAGGGTCGGGCTGCGGCACCGGTGCCTGCAAGCCGCTGGCACGGGCCAGGGTGCCGCGGGCGTAGCCGCTGCGGTCCATGCTCTGGGCGTACAGGGTGTAGGCGGGCAGGTTGCCGACGGTTACCAGCACGTCGTAGGTTTCGGCCACGGCGATGCGCAGTTCGTCCACGCTGACCGGCGTCACCGGCAGGCCGTCGGCGGCGATCACCGTCAGCTTCAGGCCGGGGATGCGAAAGTCGAAATAGGTCATGGCCGAGGCATTGATCAGCCGCAGGCGCACGGTTTCACCCGGTTGGAACAGGCAGGTGAAGTTGCCGTCCGGCGGCTGGCCATTGAGCAGGTAGGTGTAGGTGGCTGCGCTGATATCGGCAAGGTCGGTGGGGCTCATGCGCATGCTTGCCCAGCCCATGCGTTCGGCGACCGTAGCGCCCCAGCCATTGTCAGCCACGTCATCGATGAAGTCACCGAGCGTGCGCTTGTGGTAGTTGAAGGCGTCGGACTGCTTCTTCAGGGTCGCCAGCAGCTGCTCGGGAGGTTGGTCCGACCAGTCGCTGAACAGCAGCACATGGTCACGCTGGTAGCGGTGCGCCTCGGCTTCGCGGGGTTCGATGACGATCGCCCCATACACCCCCGCCTGCTCCTGCAGCCCGGAATGGCTGTGGTACCAGTAGGTGCCGCTTTGGCGCAGGGTGAACTGGTAGAGGTAGCTGCCCCCAGGCTCGATACCGGCAAAGCTCAGGCCAGGGACGCCGTCCATGTTGGCCGGCAGAAGGATGCCATGCCAGTGGATCGAGGTGGCCTGATCGAGGTGGTTGCGCACGCGCAGGCTGACCGTATCACCTTCGCGCCAGCGCAGCACCGGGCCGGGCAGGCTGTTATTGACGGTTAGGGCTGTGCGCGGGCGGCCGGTGATATTGACGGCGCTCTGGCCGACCGACAGCTCGAAGTGCTGCCCGGCCAGGTCGCGGCCATCGGCTGCCTGGGCCAACGGCCGCCACAGGCCCAGGCCCGCCAGTGTGGTGGCGGCGCCCAGGCCTTTGACGAAGGTACGACGGGAGGGGGTGCGCAACATGGCGAGGCCTCATGCGAGAGAGCCCCGATGTTCGCCTGTGCCGGCTGTCAGCCAGCTGAGCTGCACATTACAGCGTTGTCAGGCGGCGGCTTCTTCGTGGCGCAGGTCGCGCATCAGCAGGCCGTACTCCAGGGAGACCTGTTCAGGGATCGGCAGGTACACCACATGGCCGTCCCCTGGGGCCACTTCGAGGGCTTGCTGCTGGCGGCCGCACAGGCGGTGCAGGTCGAAATGGTAGTTGCCACGCGGTGTCATCAGCTCCAGGTGGTCGCCCACGGCGAAGCGGTTCTTGACCTTGACCTCGGCCAGGCCGTCCACGCGCGCGCCGGTCAGCTCGCCGACGAACTGCTGGCGTTCGGACAGTGAGTTGCCACGCTGGTAGTTCTGGTACTCGTCGTGCACATGCCGGCGCAGAAAACCTTCGGTGTAACCGCGCTGGGCCAGGGATTCAAGGTTGTCCATCAGGGCGCGATCGAAAGGCCGGCCGGCCACGGCGTCATCGATCGCCTGGCGGTACGACTGCACCGCGCGGGCGCAGTAAAAGTGCGACTTGGTCCGGCCCTCGATCTTCAGCGAGTGCACGCCCATGCCGGCCAGGCGCCCGACGTGCTGGATGGCGCGCAGGTCCTTGGCGTTCATGATGTAGGTGCCGTGCTCGTCCTCGAACGCCGGCATCGCGTCGTCTGGGCGGTTGCTTTCGTGCAGCAGGAAGACGTGCTCGGTGGGCGCACCGAGGCCCAGGGTCGGCTCGACCTGGCGCACGATGTCGCCCGTGGCGTCTTCGCCGGCGGGCGTGGCCTGGTACTTCCAGCGGCAGGCATTGGTGCAGCTGCCCTGGTTGGCGTCGCGCTTGTTGAGGTAGCCCGACAGCAGGCAGCGGCCGGAATAGGCCATGCACAGCGCGCCGTGGACGAAAACCTCCAGCTCCATGCCCGGCACCTGCTGGCGGATTTCTTCGATCTCCTCCAGCGACAGCTCCCGCGACAAAATCACTCGGCTTATTCCCTGCTGTTGCCAGAACTGCACGCTGGCCCAGTTGACCGTGTTGGCCTGCACCGACAGGTGTACTGGCATCTCTGGGTAGTGCTGGCGCACCAGCATGATCAGGCCGGGGTCGGACATGATCAGCGCATCCGGTGCCATCGCGATCACCGGTGCGAGGTCTTTGAGGAAAGTCTTGAGCTTGGCATTGTGCGGGGCGATGTTGACCACCACGTAGAAGTGCTTGCCCAGGGCATGCGCTTCCTGGATGCCCAGCGCCAGGTTGGCGTGGTCGAATTCGTTGTTGCGCACCCGCAAACTGTAGCGCGGCTGGCCGGCATAGACCGCGTCGGCGCCATAGGCGAAGGCATAACGCATGCTCTTGAGGGAGCCGGCGGGGGCCAGCAGTTCGGGCTTGGCGGGAGGGTTCATGGACGCACCGGGGCAAAAGGTGCGGATGCTAAGCACCTGCCGGCCACAGCGTATTGACCTGAATCAACGGAGCAGCGGCACTTTTGCGGCAGCGGCGGGCACTAATGTCCAAGAACCCGCGAGGAAGTGCCATGAACCCAACCGCTCTACAGAACAAAGCCCTGGCAGTCCTCCTGACGCTGGTGACCATTGCCTTCGTCTGGATCCTGCTGCCGTACTACGGTGCGATCTTCTGGGCGGTGATACTGGGCATCCTGTTTGCCCCCTTGCAGCGGAACCTGCTGATCCGCTTTGGGCGGCGGCGCAACCTGGCAGCGTTCACCACCTTGATGGTGTGCCTGCTGGTGGCGGTGCTGCCGGTCATCATCACCAGTGCCCTGCTGGTGCAGGAGGGCGCCACGCTGTACCAGCGCATCGAGAGTGGGCAACTGGATATCGCCGGCTACGTCGAGCGCGGCAAGGACATGCTGCCGGCCTTCGCGCAAAACAGCCTGGACAGCATGGGCATGGGTAACTTGGATGGGCTGCGCGACAAGATCACCAAGTGGGCCACGCAGGGTAGCCAGGTGCTGGCCAGCCAGGCATTCAACTTTGGCCAGGGCACGTTCGAGTTTCTGATCAGCTTCGGCATCATGATGTACCTGCTGTTCTTTTTTCTGCGTGAGGGGCCGGAAGTCGCCAGGCGAGTGCGGTTGGCGGTGCCACTGCCCGAGCACCAGAAGCGCCGGTTGCAGTTGAAGTTCAACCGTGTGGTGCGGGCGACGGTCAAGGGCAACGTGCTGGTTGCCATTACCCAGGGCGCGCTGGGCGGTCTGATCTTCTGGGTGCTGGATATTCCGAGTGCGCTGGTGTGGGCGGTACTGATGGCGTTTCTGTCGCTGTTGCCAGCGGTGGGGGCGGGCATCGTGTGGGCGCCGGTGGCGGCGTACTTCCTGCTGACCGGGGCGATTTTGCCGGGGGTGATCCTGAGCGCGTTCGGCGTGCTGGTGATCGGCCTGGTGGACAACGTGCTGCGGCCGATTCTGGTGGGCAAGGATACGCGCATGCCAGACTACCTGATCCTGGTTTCCACCTTGGGCGGGCTGGCGGTGTTCGGGCTCAACGGGTTCGTGATCGGGCCGTTGATCGCGGCGTTGTTCGTGTCGAGCTGGGCGATTTTTGCCGCGACCAAGCCGCAGGTGCAGTTGCCGGAATAAAGGTTGCGCCGCTGATGCTGGACGCTGGGCAGGGGCTTTCGTTTACCCTGTAGCCGTTATCTGCCTACGATGCCCGAGTATGGATACCCGCCACAGCGACAAACCCGGCTTCACCTACCAGGCGGTCTACCGCTACCTGCTCGACTGGATCGAGGCGGCGCCCTGCGACGTGGAGCAGCGCATGCCGTCGCTGCGTGATCTGGCCCAACGGCTGAGTGTTTCGGTCTCCAGCACCAAGTACGCCTATGCGCTGCTTGAGGACCAGGGGCGGGTGATTGCGCGGCCCAAGCGGGGCTACTTCACCGTCACCCGCAGCGCGCCCTTGCGCAGGGAGCCCTCCGCGAGCTTGCTCGACACCGTGTTTGCCAGCGCACGCCAGCCTGGCATGCTGGCCCTTGGCAGTGATGCGCCGGCCATGCTGCTGTCGCTGGATACACCGCTGCTGATGATCGAACGGGAGTTGGCGCGCCAATACCCGCGTGCCCAAGTGCCGCTGTATCAACCGTTCGGTGAACCTGAATTGCGCAGCGTGCTGGCGGGCATTTATACCCGCTCGGCGCAGCGTTGCTGGCAAGCCGAGCACGTGTTCATCGGTGCCGACCTGCGCAGCATGCTGGAGCTGGCGGTGCGTGCCCTGAACCTCGAGGGCGAGGTGGCGCTGGTCGAGTCGCCCTGCAGCTGGGCGGTACTGAGGCAGTTGCAGGCCGCGCGCATGACCATCATCGAAGTGCCCTTGGGCGACGACGGTCGGTTCGACCTGCAGCAGTTGCATCAACTGCTGAGCACCGTACCGGTGCGCCTGGCAGTGCTGTCGTCAACCACCAATGCGCCTCAGGGTGGCCTGATGCCGGCCGAGGACAAACTGCAGATCTGCCGCTGGCTGGCCGAGCGCGAGGTGTGGCTGTTCGAGAACGACGGGTATGGCGAACTGTGTTTCCACGAGGCGGCGCCGCGCTATCGTGATTTCGCCGACCCCGACCGGCTGTTGGTGTTCGCTGCCTTCGACAAGGTGATCGGTGCCGAGGCGCCTTATGGCTATCTGCTGTGCAAGCGCCATGCCGAGCGCTTGCAGCACGTGTTTCTGGAGCGCGGTTTTCGGTTGTCACCGATTCGCCAGAAGGCGATCGCCAAGTTGTTCACCTCGCGTCGGGTAGAGCAGCATCTGCAACGCCTGCGGCCTTTGCTGCGCGCTCGCATGCTGCACATGAAGGCGTTGCTGGAGGCCCACGGCCAAGGCTGCCTGCGTATCGTCGAGCCGCAGGGTGGGGCGAGCCTGTGGCTGGCGGCGACCCGGCCAGTGGACATGCGCCGGGTCTTCGAGCGGCTGTTGGCCCAGCGCATCGTCATCGCGCCGGGGGAAATCTTCAGCCAATGTGGCCTTTGGCAGGGCCACCTGCGGCTGTGCTACACGCTGGACTGGGACAAGGACATTGGCCAGGCGCTGCAACGCCTGGTCAAGGCGATTCAGGACGAGGCTCAGACCCCGTAGCAGTGATGCATTTCGGGGAAGGCGCCGTCGCGCACTTCGTCAGCGTAGCGGGCGCAGGCCTCGCGGATCACCTGGCCGACGTCGGCATACTGCTTGACGAAGCGTGGCACGTGTTCGCCGCCCAGCCCCAGCAGGTCTTCGGTGACCAGCACCTGGCCATCGCAAGCGGGTGAGGCGCCAATGCCGATGGTCGGTTTGTCGGTGGCCTCGGTGATGGCGCGGGCAATGGGTTCGGCCACGCCTTCGAGCACCAGGCTGAAGGCACCAGCCTCAAGGTTGGCCTGCGCATCGGCACGCAGTGCAGCGCCACTGTCGGGGCTCATGCCTTGGGCCTTGTAGCCGCCCATCACATTGATGAATTGCGGCATCAGGCCGATGTGCGCCATGACCGGTATGCCGCGCGCGACCAGAAACGCCACGGTGCTTGCCAAGGCCTGGTTGGCCTCCAGCTTTACCGCGTCGCAACCGGTGCTGGCGAGTACCTGGGCGCAGTTGCGAAACGCCTGCTCATGGGATTCCTGGTAGCTGCCGAATGGCATGTCGGCGATCACGCAGGCCAGGCGCGTGCTGTCTACGACCGCCCGGGTATGGCCAATGATTTCGTCCAGGCGCATGCCCAGGGTGGACGGGCGGCCGTAGCCGACCATCGCGGTGGAGTCACCCACCAGAATGAAATCGACCAGGGGGTCGATGACCTTGGCAATAGCGCTGGAGTAGGCCGTCAGCGAAACGATTTTCTGCCGGCCTTTCATGGCCACCAGCTGCGGTACCGTCAGCCGTCTGTTGCGGGTATGCGTGCTCATCGGTGTTCCCTTTGCGGTGTAATCGTCAGGAAAGAGGTGGCCCGATTATTGAGTTTCGCAGTCACGGCGCAATGTACAGAATGGCCCTGGAAAACAACCCAGATGTGCACCTGGGGCTGCAAGGCAACCCCAGGCGCCAAGCGCGACGGTCAGCAGGCCTGCGGCATCTCGCCCTTGGCCAGGCGCTGGTTGATATCGGCAATCACCTCGGGCAGCTCGTTGATGGTGTCGATCAGGTAGTGCGGGCGGGAACTGGCGAACAGCGCATGAATGCGCTTGCGCTCGCTTTCCAGCGCCTCGGCACTCAGCGCCTGGTAGCCTTCCCAGGTCAGGCCCAGGGCATTGCCGGAGCACACCAGGGCCACGGTCCACATGCCCGCACGACGGCCTTCGAGGATACCCGGCACGGTGTCATCGACCTTCACACAGGCCGCCACGTCATCGATCCCCAGGGCAATCACGTTGGCCAGGGCCTGGGCCGGCCATGGGCGGCCATTCGGGGTTTCGTCGGTGGCCACCACATGGTCGGCCACGTAGCCGTTCTGCGCGGCCAGCGCCACCACCTTGTCCATGACCACCTTCGGGTAACCCGAGCACGAGCCGATCTTCAGGCCGCCCTGGCGCAGGCCGGTGAGGGTGTCCAGCGCGCCGGGGATCAGCGCCGAGTGCACGGCGATTTTTTCGATCTGCAGCGGCATGAAGCGGTTGTAGAGGGCGGTGACGTCATCGTCGGTCGGGGTGCGGCCGAACACCTTGCGGTAGCGCTCGGCGATGTCTGGCACGTTGCACAGGGTGCGGATGTGGTCCCACTTGCCCATGCCCATCGGGCCACGGGCTTCTTCGATGGAGACCTGGACATCGAACTCGGCGAAGGCTTCGACGAAGATCTGCGTCGGGGCGAACGAGCCGAAATCGACCACGGTGCCGGCCCAGTCGAGGATGGCGGCTTGCAGCTGTGTTGGGTTGCTGTAGTTCATGTGCGCTAATTCCTGAAGTCGGGTGGGCAAAGGGTCAGATGGTCAGTACTTCCATTTCCCGCAGTACGTCGGCCACGGCATTTACGGCGGCCTGCATGCCGTCTGGCCCGACCACGCCGATGCAGCCGACGCGGAAGGTTTCGACCTGGGTCAGCTTGCCGGGGTAGAGGATGAAGCCCTTGGCCTTGACCCGCTCGTAGAAGTCCTTGAACTGGTAGCGGGCGTCGTTCGGGGCGTGGAAGGTAACGATGATCGGCGCCTGGATGTCGGCGGGCAGGAAACTGCGCAGGCCGATGGCGGCCATGCCGTCCAGCAGCGTCTTGCAGTTGTCGGCGTAGCGCTGGTGGCGGGCGGGCAGGCCGCCTTCCTCGTTGTACTGTTGCAGTGCTTCGTGCAGCGCCGCGACCACGTGGGTGGGTGGGGTGAAGCGCCACTGGCCGGTCTTGGCCATGTAGGTGTGCTGGTCGTACAGGTCCATGGCCAGGGAGTGGGCGTTGCCTTCGGCTGCGGCCAGTGCGGTTTTTTCGGCGAAGACGAAGCCCATGCCAGGTACGCCTTCCAGGCATTTGCCGGAGGCGGCGATCAATGCCTCGAAGGGGACTGCGCGGGCATCGATCGGCAGGGCGCCGAACGAGCTCATGGCATCGATGATCAGGCGCTTGCCGTGGCGTTTGATCACCTGGGCGATCTCTGGCAGCGGGTTGAGGATGCCGGTGCTGGTTTCGCAGTGGATCAGCGCCACGTGGGTGACACCCGGGTCGGCAGCCAGCAGGCGGTCGACGTCGGCGGCGGTGGTCGGCTGGTCTTCGGCGGTTTCGAAGGTGCTGTAGGTGCGCCCCAGCACCTTGCAGATCTTCGCAAGGCGTTGGCCGTAGGCCCCATTGATCAACACCAGCACCTTGCCGTCACGCGGAACCAGAGTGCCGATGGCGGCTTCCACGGCGAAGGTGCCGCTGCCTTGCAGGGGCACGCAGTGGTGGCTGGCGCTGCCGTCGATGATCGCCAGCAATTGCTCGCAGACGCTGGCCGTGAGTTGGTTGAAGTCGCGGTCCCAGGAGCCCCAGTCCACCAGCATGGCTTGGCGGGTACGGGCTGAAGTGGTCAGGGGGCCGGGGGTCAGCAGGATCGGGGCGTTGCTCATTCCGTGGTTCCTCACAAGCGGCGGGTGGTGAGCCGAAAAATCTGGCGCTGAAACTACGGAGCCAAGGTTGCAATTCACTGTGCTATCAATCAAATTGTTTGTTGTTATGCCAGCCATAAGTCGGGCCGATAGATATGAACCTGTTCCAGCTGCGTGCCTTCGATGCGGTGGCGCGTGAAGGTAGTTTCACCCGCGCTGCGGCGCGGTTGTTCATCAGCCAGCCGGCCGTCACCGGCCACGTCAAGGCGCTGGAAGAGCACTACCAGATCACCTTGTTGCGGCGTACCGCCCGGCGCGTGGAGCTGACCGAGGAGGGCACGCGGTTGGCAGCCATCACCCGCGCCATGTTCGGCCTGGCGGAGGAGGCCCAGGCCATGCTCGAAGCCAACCGGCAATTGCTGACCGGGCGTCTGGAAGTGGCCGCCGACGGCCCGCACCGGGTCATGCCGATGCTTGCCCTGCTGCGCGAGCGCTACCCGGGCATTACTGTCAACCTGCGCCTGGGCAATGCCCAGGAAACCCTGGCTGCGTTGCTCAGCGAGCATGCCGACGTGGCCGTGCTGACCGAGATTGAACCGCGCAAGGGCCTGCATTTGCAGAGCCTGTGTGAATCGCGCCTGTGCGCCTTGCTGCCGGCGGGGCATGCCTGGGCCAGTGGCGAGGGGGACTTGCCGCTGGCCGAGCTGCACCAGCAGATCATGGTGCTGCGTGAGCCGAGTTCCACCACCCGGCGTACCTTTGACAAGGCCTGCGCCAAGGCAGGCGTGCAGCCGCGGGTACTGTTGGAGCTGGACAGCCGCGAGGCAGTGACCGAAGCGGTGGCCTCGGAGCTGGGCATTGGCGTTGTGTCGTCCACTGAAGTGGCCCATGACCCCAGGGTGGTGGCTCGGCCGCTGGCCGGCGACGGCCTGCTCAACCAGCACATGATTGGCTGCCTGGAGCGCCGCCGCGAACTGCGCCTGATCCAGGCCTTCCTGAGCCTGGCGGCAGGGTTGTGATGGCTGTTTTCAACTGGGCGCCCTAACATGACCGGCACAGAACCGACAGGACTGTCGATGAGCGATAAAGACACTATCTCCATGCAACTGGTGCGCGAAGCGCTGTTGCAGACCTGCCCGAAGGGTGAACCCGATAGCGGCTTGCTGGCGCGGGCTGGCATTGCCGTCGAGCACTTGCACCTGCCCGCTGCACGGGTCAGTGCCGACGCCTATGCCCGCCTCTGGCGTTTGCTGGCGCGGCGCTGCAATGACGAGTTCTTCGCCATGGACCCGCGTGGCCTGCGCAGCGGCAGCCTGGCGTTCATGTGCCGGGCGAGCATGGGCCAGCCGAGCTTGGGCACGGCGCTGGAAACCGCGTTGGCGTTCCTGTCGCTGATGCTCGAAGACTTGCAGCCAAGCCTGGTTCGCCAGGAAGGCCTGGCCGAGATCGTCATCAACGAGCCGCGGGACGAACCCCGTCGCGCCTTCACGTATTTCACCTTCTGGATGATCGTGCATGGCGTGGCCTGCTGGCTGGCCGGGCGGCGCATCCCGATTCTGGCCATCGACCTGCGCTGCGCCGAGCCACCGTTCTGTGACGACTATCGGGTGATGTTTTCGGAGAACCTGCACTTCGAACGCCCGCGCACGCGCATGATCATCGCCGCCGAATGCCTCGAACTGCCACTGCGGCGCAGCGAGGAGGAATTGCAGCGCTTTCTTGCCGAAGCGCCGGGCAACATCCTGGTCAAATACCGTGACCCCGCAAGCCTTGGGCGGCGTATCCGCACCAACCTGCTGCGCCTGGCCCCGGAGCATTGGCCGGACGGTGACAGCCTGGCGCGCCAGTTGTGCCTGTCGCCCTCGACCCTGCGCCGGCGCCTGGCCGAGGAGGGGCAGAACTACCAAGGCTTGAAAGACAGCGTACGCCGTGAGCTGGCGATCGCCTGGTTGAGCGAGGAAGAGGCGGCCATGGGTGAGATCGCCGAGCGCCTTGGGTTTGCCGACAGCAGTTCGTTCTACAAAGCGTTTCGCAAGTGGTTTGGCTGTAACCCGGGGCACTACCGGGCATTGATTCAGGCACGCGATTCGGGGCGCTGAGGGCGCTGCCGTGGCAAGGCCTCGCGGGCCGCTTCCCTCTGCGTCTTGAGCTGACGCTTATGCAGCATGGTTGACTCCGCCCACTACCCAGGGAGCCCACCATGCCCAACCCCACCACTGGCCACGACACGTTCATTGGCGCCACGTTACCCGAGTGGCTCAAGCGCGCTTCAAAAGGCCAGATCAACACCCTGCGTACCAGCCTGAACGCGCACCATGCGAGCCAGGCACGCTTGCGTGAGCTCACGGTTGAGCTACTGCCACTCCAGCAGTTTGCCGAGCAGCACCTGGCGACGCTGCTGGATGCACCGTTGCCAGACGGGCAGGCATTTGCCCAGCTCGAATGGCTGCGGATTGCGCCGCGCTTCGGCACTCTGCCCGGCACCTTGCAGCCCACCTACGAGTACAGCCAGACGCGTGAAAACGGGCTGCTGCGGCTGATGCGCAATTTTGCAGCTGGCACGGGTTACTACCAGGGTACGGGGCTGGTTTTGCCTGGCCGCGAGCAACCTTTGAATGCGTCACTGGAGGCCTTGATCGAGGCCTGCCGCACACTGAACGTCGGCCAGCGCTATCAAGATGAGCTGGAAAGGATCTTTCACCCGTCCACCTTGGCAACGTTGGCTGAAGACAAGCGCTCAGGCCTGAAGCTTGCGACCGAAGTGGCCGCCTTGCAGGGCAGCATCAGCAGCGATGTGCAGATTGCCCTGCGTGAAGTGGCGGACCACGGTCAAGCGCATCGACAGCAAGGGCTGAAAGGTACGCCCATGCTGCTGACGGCCCTTGAGCAACCGGTGGCTGATGGCTTGCTGATCCCGTTGCATGACACTGCGGGGGATGACTGGGGCATCGTCCTGTACCTCCCCAGTGATCCCCATCAGGCGCTGCGCTTCTTTACCACTGCGCAGGCCATGAACAGCGCCCTGGCGCTGCTGCTGCAGAGCGCTGACTACCGGCAGTACTTCACTCAGATGATCAGCCTTGAGCACCGTGCAGGTTTCGTCACTACCCTTGCCAAGCGCCTGAAGGACGACCAGCCGGACTTGCAGCTCGAAGGTGCCACCCAGGGTACGGGTATTTTCGCGCAACTGGCTTCCCAGCAAGTGCAACGGGTCAAAGGGGATGCCCGGTTGCTGCTGGTACCGACGACCGATGCCGATAGCCTGGCGGTGCGCGCCAGGCACGCTGAGTGGAAGGCCGTAGGCCTGGACCTGGTGAACCTGGCGGGGTTTTTCAGTCCGGTCGTGGGGGCCTTGTTGTTGGGGCAGCTAGTGGTCCAGACCTGCTCGGAAGTGTTCGAGGGTGTAAGGGACTGGTCCAGGGGCCATCAGCACGAAGCACTGGAGCATCTGCTGGGCCTCGCCGAAACCCTGGCTGCCACCGCTGCCACCGTGGCGGGGGTCAGTTACCTGCGCAGCGCGTTTGTCGCAAGTCTTGAGCCTGTAACACTGGGCAATGGGCGTGCTCGCCTGTGGCACTTCGACGCCGCGAACTATCGATCCATGCCAGGCACCATCGACTTGCTCGAAGAAGGGCGCTACGGCGAGGGAGGGCGTCGCTGGGTCCGTCTCGACGGACGCTACCACGAGGTGCATCAGCCAATACCCGATGGCCCCTATCGGCTGCGCCACGCCGCGGGGGAGGGGGGGTATGGGCCGATTGTGCTGCACAACGGTGAGCGAGGCTGGCGACTGATGCGCGCGCAACCGCTGACATGGCAGGAGCCTGCACGCATGCTCGATGTGCTTTGGCCGCAACATCCGCCTATCGAACCTCGACAGGCCGAGCGGATATTGCAGGTGGCGGGTGTCAATGAGGACGAGTTGCGGGGTGTGCTGGTGGAGAACCGACCTGCCCCGGTGAACCTCGGGCAAACCCTACGTGCTTTTCAGGCGCATGCACGCATTGAAACGTTCTTTGCGCGTGTTCGCCTGCAGACCCTGATGCCATCGGACAGTGCATTGCTGGCCTGGAGCGAGGGCCAGCCAGGGGTGGGCAAGGGGCTGGAGCAGACGCTGGCGCATGAGGCGCAATTGCGCCCGCAGTTGTTTGACCATCTGACAGCGCAGTCGTTTGCCGAAGACCCTTTGAGCCTGTTGGTCAAACGGGACTTCCCTACCTTGCCTGCGGCCTACGTCAACGAAGTGGCTGGCCAGGCGGGCGAAGTTGAACGTGCAATGGCGCGGGTCGAGCAACGCCTGCCGTTGTCGTGCGCAAGTGACGCGCACGCCTTGCTGCGCCTGGCACGCTTGAACCAAGCATTGGCTGGGCTTTACCTGAGCACGGCTTACAGCGACCTGACAGGCGAGTTGGTGCTCACGTTGCTGGACAGCTTCGAACTTGAAAACCTCGACATCGACTTGCGCGATGGTGCGGTGGATGGGCGTTCGATCAAACACCTGGGTAGCGGTGGGCACAGTGAGGCGGAACGCATACTGGTCCGCCATGAAGGCACGTTTGAGCTGTACAACGGCCTGGGTGAGCAGCAGGTGATTACGCTTGCCGTGCCTGGCTGCATTTTCGAGGCAATCGTTGCCGCGCTTACCCCAGCGCAGCGGGCGGCTATGCAGCTGACAGCCAAGGATTCGGCAAACCAGTTGCGCGAGCAACTGCTGAGCCGGTTACCCGCTTCGCATTCGGGGGTTGTCCGTATGCTCCGTTGGCCAGAGCAGGGCGCCTGGTTCAATCCAGGTCGTCGTCTGGACGATGGGCGCGTCGGGTACCCACTCAGCGGCCGCCCTTCGGCTGGCCCCAAGGATGAGCAGGCGATCATCCGCGACCAATTGCGCTCACTCTATCCAGGCCTGGATGAGCAAGCGCTGGATGCAGAGCAGGCGCGCTTGCAGCAAGGCCCACGTCCAGTGTTCGAGGCCCTGGTGGCGTTGCAGGACGATCATGATCAACTGGTGCAGCACCTCAACCGCTGGGTCGGTGCCGAGTTGCAGGCCGGTCGGCAAGCCGCGCGCAGGTTGACGGCAGACAGCATTCTGCGGGCATGGCGGCTGCAAGGCGAAATCGTGCCGGCAGGCGAAGGGCAGCGCTTGTCGCTGAGCGGCGCGCACCTGGGCACGCTGCCGCTGTTACCCGCGCAAATCGAGTTTCATCGCATCACGGTGCTGAGCCTGAACGACTCGCAGGTCACCGATATCCCGGTCGATTTTCTTCGCCCGTTCACTGCCCTGACGCACCTGAACCTCAGTCAGAACCAGTTGTTACGCCTGCCGAGGGGTATTGCGTATCTACCGGACATTCGCGTGCTGCGTCTGGCGCATAACCAGATTCGGCTCGATGCCCAGGCAATCGAGATTTTGCACGACCTGCCCAATCTTGCTCACCTTGACCTTAGCTATAACCGGCTGGAGGTGCTTGACCTGAGGCTCCATCAACTTTCCCGGTTGAGCAGCCTGAACCTTCGTCATTGCCGCTTGGGCGCCTGGCCGCAACGCCTGGAACTGTGCGGTTTGCTCGAGCGTGCTGACCTGCGCGACAACCAACTGCGCAGTGTACCGAACGAGATCCAGGAAATGCCCTATGCATTTCGGCGTGCCCTTTTGGTCGAGCGCAACCCACTGCCGGCCATGCAGCTACGTAGGCTGTATGCACTCGATGTCATCGATGAGCACGGGCACCTGCCTGAGGCTTCAGCGCTCGTTGACCTGCCCAGGGCCCGTACGCTCATGGTTGGACATGCCGACGAGGCGGCCCAGGTGACCAGGGACGCGCTATGGCAGCGGTTACTGGAGCAACCTGACAGCAGTGGGCTATTCAGGTTGCTGGCGCGCTTGGAGTTCACGGCTGACTACAGTCAGGCAGGCGGAGGGCGTGCTGCGCTGGTGGAAGGCGTGTGGTCATTGCTCGAAGCGCTGGATGGGGACCCGGTGCTTTGTCGGGACGTCTTTGAACGTGCCGCTCGGCCACTCTCCTGTTCGGACGCAGTTGCCAACCGTTTCAGTGCACTTCAACTGGTGGTGAGGCAGGCGCAGGCCGAAACCCGCGCGCTGAACCCTGAAAGCAGGGGCGAGTTGCTGGAGCTGGGCCGCCAGTTGTTTCGCCTGGACCAGCTGGAATGGGTGGCCTACCGGGACAGCCGACAGCGTCAGGCCACGGGGGAGCATTTCGACCAGTTGGCATTGGGGCTCGCCTACAAGGTGCAACTTCGCAGCCGTTTGACGCTGCCCGACCAGCCCTCTGCCATGCGCTACCCCGACGCTGCCGAGCTGACCCAGGCCCAGGTAGAGGCTGCATTCCTGCATGTTACCCGCGCACAGACCCTCGAAGCCCTTACCGATAGCCTGAGCCAGCGCGAGTTCTGGCGCCGTTACCTGCGTCAGCAACATGTCAGGATGTTCGATGCCATCAGTGCGGACTACACCCAGCGTATCATTCGGCTACAGGCTCAGCAGCCAGCCTTGTCGCCAACAGCGCTCGAGGAGCAGTTAAGCCGCCTGCGGGAACAGCAGAGCGTGGATACCGAGCGCCTGATCAGCGGGCTTACCCAGTCCTACCTGCGTGCAGCCAAGCGCGCAGCGGGGTGAACGAGGGCGGCCAAACCGGTCATCCAGATTGACAGCTTTGGCCATTGCCGCCGCGATTGAGCGGCGCGAACATCGTCGGACTGATGGTTAAACTCCAAAAACAAGAACCAGGAGTCAGACGATGCGTGATTACGCCGAGGCCGTTCGAGCGTTCGACCTTGCCCAGGCCGCCAGCACGGCGCTGCATGGCAACCTAGCTGCCCTCAATGCCTGTGTCGAATGCTGTGATCGGCATGCCGGTGACGGCAAGCTGGCGCTGATCCACGAGGACCGCGAGGGCAACAGCACGCGCCACAGCTTCGATCAGCTGAAGGCGCAAGCTGCCCGTTTTGCCAATGTGCTCAAGGCGCAGGGCGTGGGTGCCGGCGACCGGGTTGCCGGCCTGATGCCGCGTACCCCCGAGCTGCTGGTCACCATTCTCGCCACCTGGCGCCTGGGGGCGGTGTACCAGCCGCTGTTCACCGCGTTCGGGCCTAAGGCCATCGAACACCGCCTGGAGCAGTCCCACGCCCGGGTCGTCGTCACCGACAGCCACAATCGCGCCAAGCTGGACGATGTGCAGGCTTGCCCGACGATCATCACGGTCAACGCCCGCAGTGGCGAGCTGGATTTCCAACAATGCCTGGCGACGGCCTCAGCCGTCTGTGAGCCCGTCATGCGCTCGGGCGATGACCCGTTCCTGCTGATGTTCACCTCCGGCACCACCGGCCCTGCCAAACCCTTGGAGGTGCCGCTGCGCGCGATTGTGGCCTTCCAGGGCTACATGCGCGATGCCATCGGCCTGCGCCCCGAGGACAACTTCTGGAACCTGGCCGACCCAGGCTGGGCGTATGGCCTGTATTACGCGGTGACCGGCCCGCTGTCGCTGGGCCACGCCACCACCTTCTACGATGGCCCGTTCAGCGTCGAGAGCTGTGCGCGGGTCATCAACAAGCTGGGCATCACCAACCTGGCGGGCTCACCCACGGCCTATCGGCTGCTGATTGCCGCGGGTAGCGAGTTCTCCGCGCCGATCAAGGGGCGCCTGCGGGTCGTCAGCAGCGCGGGCGAACCGCTCAACCCGGAGGTGATTCGCTGGTTCGCCGACGAGCTGGGTGTGACCATCCACGATCATTACGGCCAGACCGAACTGGGCATGGTGCTGTGCAACCACCATGCTCTCAAACACCCGGTACACCTGGGGTCAGCCGGGTTCGCCATTCCCGGTCACCGCATCGTCGTGCTGGATGAACAGGGCGCAGAATTACCGGTCGGCCAGCCAGGCATCCTGGCGGTTGACCGCGAGCAATCGCCGCTTTGCTGGTTCGGTGGGTACCACGGTGTGCCTACCCGATCTTTCGTGGGCAAGTACTACCTCAGCGGCGACACTGTCGAGCTCAACGCTGACGGCAGCATCAGTTTTGTCGGCCGCAGCGACGACGTGATCACCACCTCCGGCTACCGGGTTGGCCCGTTCGATGTGGAAAGCGCGCTGATCGAACACCCGGCAGTCATCGAGGCGGCGGTGATCGGCAAGCCCGACCCCGAGCGCACCGAACTGATCAAGGCCTTCGTGGTATTGGCCAACGGTGTGCCAGGCACCGCTGAGCTGGAAGAGACCTTGCGCCAACACGTGCGCCAGCGCCTGTATGCCCACGCCTACCCGCGTGAAATCGAATTCGTCAGCGAGCTGCCCAAGACCCCGAGCGGCAAGCTGCAACGCTTCATCCTGCGCAACCAGGAAATCGCCAAACAACAAGCGCTACTGGCCGCCAGCAACAGCGCCTGAGGGAACCTACCATGCAGATCATCAACAAACATTTCATCGTCAGCGGCGCGGCTTCCGGGCTAGGTGCCGCCACCGCGCAAATGCTGATCGAGGCGGGTGCCAAGGTCATGCTGGTCGACCTCAATGCCCAGGCCGTCGAAGCCAAGGCGCGTGAACTGGGCGACAACGCCCGTTTCGCAGTTGCTGACATCAGCGACGAGCAGGCCGCCAAGGCTGCGGTCGACGCCGCCGTCAGCGCGTTTGGCAGCATTCATGGCCTGGTCAACTGCGCCGGTATCGTCGGCGCCGAGAAGGTCCTGGGCAAGCAAGGGCCGCATGGGCTGGCGAGCTTCGCCAAGGTCATCAACGTCAACCTGATTGGCAGCTTCAACCTGCTGCGCCTGACGGCGGCGGCGATGGCCGAGGGCCCGGCTGACGAAGGCGCTGAACGGGGTGTGATCATCAACACCGCGTCCATCGCCGCCTATGACGGGCAGATCGGCCAGGCCGCCTACGCCGCGTCCAAGGGCGCCATCGCCAGCCTCACGCTGCCAGCGGCCCGTGAGCTGGCGCGTTTCGGTATCCGCGTGATGACCATCGCCCCAGGCATTTTCGAGACGCCCATGATGGCCGGCATGACCCAGGAAGTGCGCGACTCGCTTGCCGCTGGCGTACCGTTCCCGCCACGCCTGGGCCGCCCGCAGGAATACGCCGCACTGGCCCGCCACATCATCGAGAACAGCATGCTCAACGGCGAGGTGATCCGCCTCGACGGCGCACTGCGCATGGCTGCCAAGTAAGGAGAAATGAACATGACCCTCGCCAACGACCCGATTGTCATCGTCAGCGCCGTGCGCACGCCCATGGGCGGCCTGCAGGGCGACCTCAAGAGCCTGACCGCGCCGCAACTGGGCGCCGCCGCAATCCGCGCCGCCGTCGAGCGCGCCGGCATCCAGGCCACCAGCGTCGAGCAGGTGCTGTTCGGTTGCGTGCTGCCGGCAGGCCTGGGGCAGGCGCCTGCACGTCAGGCGGCGCTGGGCGCCGGCCTGGATAAACACACCACCTGCACCACCCTGAACAAGATGTGCGGTTCGGGCATGCAGGCGGCGATCATGGCCCATGACCTGCTGCTGGCCGGCAGCGCCGATGTGGTGGTGGCCGGTGGCATGGAGAGCATGACCAACGCGCCCTACCTGCTAGACAAGGCCCGCAGCGGCTATCGCATGGGGCATGGCAAGATCATTGACCATATGTTCATGGACGGCCTGGAAGACGCTTACGACAAAGGGCGCCTGATGGGCACCTTCGCCGAGGATTGCGCGCAGGCTGGCGGCTTCAGCCGCGAAGCCCAGGATGCCTTCGCCATCAGCTCGCTGACCCGCGCCCAGGACGCCATCAAAAACGGCCGCTTCAGCGCCGAGATCGTCCCGGTAGAGGTCACCGAAGGCAAGGAAAAGCGCGTGATCAAGGATGACGAACAACCGCCCAAGGCGCGTCTGGACAAGATCCCGCAGCTCAAGCCGGCCTTCCGTGAGGGCGGGACGGTGACAGCGGCCAACGCCAGTTCGATTTCCGACGGCGCCGCGGCGCTGGTGCTGATGCGCCGTAGCGAAGCTGAAAAGCGCGGTTTGAAACCCCTGGCCGTCATTCATGGCCATGCCGCGTTCGCCGATGCCCCGGCGCTGTTCCCCACCGCGCCGATCGGCGCCATCGACAAACTGATGAAGCGCACCGGCTGGAGCCTGGCCGAGGTGGACCTGTTCGAGATCAACGAAGCCTTTGCCGTCGTCACCCTCGCGGCCATGAAGCACCTCGATCTGCCGCATGACAAGGTCAACATCCACGGCGGTGCCTGCGCGCTGGGCCACCCGATCGGTGCCTCGGGTGCGCGGATTTTGGTGAGCTTGCTGTCGGCCCTGCGCCAGAACAACCTGCGCCGGGGCGTGGCCGCCATCTGCATCGGCGGTGGCGAGGCCACGGCCATGGCCGTCGAATGCCTGTATTGAGGTGAACCATGCTGGTAACTGACGAGCAACAACAAATCGCCGACGCTGTCCGTGACTTTGCCCAGGAACGCCTGCGGCCGTTCGCCGAACAGTGGGACAAGGCGCACCGCTTCCCCCGTGAAGCCATCGACGAGATGGCCGCGCTGGGCCTGTTCGGCATGCTGGTGCCGGAGCAGTACGGGGGCAGTGACACCGGCTATGTAGCCTACGCCATGGCCCTTGAAGAAATCGCCGCAGGCGACGGTGCCTGCTCGACCATCATGAGCGTGCACAACTCGGTGGGTTGTGTGCCGATCCTGAAGTTTGGCACCGAGCAGCAAAAGCAGCAGTTTCTGACGCCGCTGGCCAGCGGTGCGATGATCGGCTCCTTCGCCCTGACCGAGCCCCAGGCGGGCTCCGATGCCAGCAGCCTGAAGACCCGCGCGCGTCTGGAGGGCGATCACTATGTGCTCAACGGCAGCAAACAGTTCATCACCTCCGGGCAGAACGCCGGTGTGGTCATCGTGTTTGCGGTGACCGACCCGCAAGCGGGCAAGCGCGGCATCACCGCTTTCATCGTGCCCACCGATGCGCCGGGCTACCAGGTGGCGAGGGTCGAGGACAAGCTAGGGCAGCATGCCTCGGACACCTGTCAGATCGTTTTCGACAATGTGCGCGTGCCCGTTGCCAATCGCCTGGGCGAAGAAGGGCAGGGCTACAAGATCGCCCTGGCCAACCTTGAGGGTGGGCGTATCGGCATTGCGTCCCAGTCGGTCGGCATGGCACGTGCCGCGTTCGAGGTGGCGCGCGACTATGCCAAGGAGCGCCAGAGCTTTGGCAAGCCGTTGATCGAGCACCAGGCCGTGGCGTTCCGCCTGGCTGACATGGCCACGCGCATTGCCGTGGCCCGGCAGATGGTGTTGCATGCCGCCGCGCTGCGTGACGCCGGGCGCCCGGCGCTGGTGGAGGCGTCGATGGCCAAGCTGTTCGCCTCGGAAATGGCCGAAAAGGTCTGTTCGGATGCCTTGCAGACCCTGGGCGGATATGGCTATCTGAGTGACTTCCCGCTGGAGCGGATCTACCGCGACGTTCGGGTTTGCCAGATCTACGAAGGCACCAGCGACATTCAGCGCATGGTCATTGCGCGCAATCTTTGAAGGAGCAGTCTGCATGGCATTCGAAACCATCCTGTTGGACATCCACGGCAAGGTCGGCCTGATTACCCTCAACCGGCCCCAGGCGCTCAATGCGCTCAACGCGCAGATCGTCGGTGAGATCAACCAGGCCCTGGACCAGCTGGAAAAGGACCCGAACATCGGCTGCGTAGTGCTGACAGGCTCGGCCAAGGCGTTTGCCGCCGGTGCCGACATCAAGGAAATGGCCGACCTTAAATACCCGCAGATCTACGTCGATGACCTGTTCAGCGATGCTGATCGTATCGCCAACCGGCGCAAACCGATCATTGCTGCGGTGTCGGGTTTTGCCTTGGGTGGCGGCTGTGAACTGGCGATGATGTGCGACTTCATTCTGGCCGCTGACAATGCCAAATTCGGTCAGCCTGAGGTCAATTTGGGCGTATTGCCCGGCATGGGCGGCACCCAGCGGCTGACCCGCGCAGTCGGCAAGGCCAAGGCCATGGAACTGTGCCTGACCGGCCGCCTGATGGGCGCCGAAGAGGCAGAGCGCGCCGGCCTTGTGGCGCGCATCGTGCCCCAGGTCGAGCTGCTTGAGGAAGCGCTGAAAGTGGCTGCGACCATTGCCAGCAAGTCGATCCCGGTGAGCATGATGGTCAAGGAGAGTGTCAATCGGGCCTTTGAAGTTACCCTCAGTGAGGGCGTGCGGTTTGAGCGTCGAGTGTTCCATGCGGCCTTCGCCACTGAAGACCAGAAGGAAGGCATGAGTGCCTTCATTGGCAAGCGTGAGGCGCAGTTCAAGGATCGCTGAGTGCGTTGTACTTGCCTTGAGAGGTGGCGCGCTTCTTCTTGAATGCACCCGCCCTCTCAAGGCATGCCCGCCCAGGGCGCCGACCAGCGGATTCTGGTCAATGGGCGTAAATTCCCCCCCAATTGCAGTTGCTCCACGCGACGTGGCGCCTTAGACTGCCGCCCCCTGTAAAAGAGTGCCGGTTGGCGCTTGAAGAATTCCGCTGCCGACGCGCTGGCGTCGGCGGCACCCGAATCGCCCAATGCACATTTTTTCATAGAGAAATCGATGACCAAGGAACAGTTGCTGGCCATGTCGGCCGATGACTACATGAGCGCTGAACAGCTGGCCTTTTTCACTGGCCTGCTGCAAGCGATGAAAGTCGAAACCCATGAACGCATCGATAAGAACCGCATCATCATCGAAAGCCTGGAAACCCCGTCGGATCCAGCTGATGTGGCCTCGGTCGAAGAAGAGCGCCACTGGTTGGTCAACGCCATCGAGCGTGACCAACGCCTGCTGCCGCAGCTGGAGATGGCCTTGGGCCGAATCGCTGACGAAAGCTTTGGCTGGTGCGATGACAGTGGTGAGCCCATCGGCCTGCAGCGTCTGCTGATCAGCCCGACCACCAAGTACTGCATCGAAGCCCAGGAGCGCCACGAGCAGCTCGACCGCCACCAGCGGCAGATCTGACCGAGCGCGGTGCGTGAGCCCCACGGAGAAATCCCTGGGGCTTTTTGCGTTGTTGCGGCAAACGCTGCTGAATTTGTTGCTTGTGGCGTAACACTGCTGTACCGAGATGCGCTGTTTCCTGCCTGCAGGCAGGCGTATCATGGCTTTATCGTTAGGGTGCTAATTAAATTCCGGAGGGGATGATGAATAGCCGAGTCGATGTAGCCGTGATGATTGGCTCCGGTGTGCCTGCCACCTTGCAGGCGCTGGGCAAGCGCATTTGCTGGGTGGTGCTGGTCAATGGGGAGCGCCGCGGTACTGCGTTCGCCACGCGTGATGAGGCTGTGGAATGCCAGGCGGCCTGGTTGCAGCAACTCAGGAAGGGCCTTGCCGCTTGAAGGCGGTCGCAAGAAATGTTGTTTGCCTCTCGACGGATTTCGGTGTTTTCGTGCATATTCCTTCCCCAGTCATGCGCTGATGGATTTCAGAGCCCGTTCTGTCGGGTGCTCTGCAACGCCCTATCGCATCTTTTCTGGCGGCTTTATTGTCAGGCATTACACTTCCCGCGTTGGGAATTTGCCGAAAGCCTGTACTGAGGCCAGATCTGGCAAGCCAGAGTAAAGAATCCTGCATGCTGCATCGCCAGCAGGCACAGACATCAGCGCATCGCTTTATTACTCTTTTCGCCTATCGCTATGTAATGGCCGTGCCTCACCGAGCGTGTGTGGGGGCGGGATGTAACCGGTTGAGGATCACTTCATTGGCAGTCAGCACTCTTGATACCCACGCCTTGTTCGCCCTGGGCGATTTGCGCGGTAAATTGGCCCAGCTGTTCCAAGGCCGCTTTATCTATGTCACCGAACAAAGTCCTGAAGGCCTGTATATGGCCGAGATCGACACCGAGAGTGCATTGGTGGTCGATGACAAGCAGCGCTTGGAGCTGAAAGTAGGCGATCACTTCCGTGCCGCCGTACTGCCCAGCCGCGAAGGCGGCAAGTTGGAAATGCGCTTTCGTGACATCAAGCTCAACGTCTACGGCGTGGGCGACTATGCCTTTGTTTCGGCGCCTGAAGGCAAGGGCATCGTGCTGCGCGAGGGCCATGGCGTGATGTTGGTCTTTGCTGCGCACCAGCAAGTGCAGGAAGGGCTGGGCAAGCTGCTCAAGGCCGTGACCGGCAAAGTCGCGAAATGGCGCAAGGGTGAGCTGACCACCTTCAAGGCCAGTGAATGACTGACGGCAACGGCTCGCCCGTTTCGCGTGCCGAGTTCCATCAGCAGCACCAGGCGGATGCGCTGGCGCAAGCCGAACGCCTGTTGGCTCGGCGTGAGGACTTGCAAGGGGCTTGGCTGAACTGGGTGGCCGGTGAACTGTATCGGCTCGGCCCGCCACCGTATGCCGCCATGGTCCGACGCGAGCTGCAGCGCCTCAGCCAGGGCTGAGGCTGCACGCTGTCAGTGGCCGCGGTCGCCGCCGCTGCTGACTTCCTCGGGCACCGCTTCTTTCGACATGCGCTTGCGAAACAGCGCAGCCCTGGCCAGCAAGAGCGTGGTGACCGGTACGGTGATCGACAGCAGTATCGGGATCAACCAGGCGTGCAGGATGGGCGCTTCCTTGAGCCACGAGAAGTAGATGATCGAGGCCAAGGCCACGCACCATGCGCCGAGTGTCGAGGCCAGCGCGGGTGGGTGCATGCGCTGGAAGTAATCCTTCAGGCGCAGCAGGCCCACGGCACCGATCAGGGCAAACAGGCTGCCGATCAGCAGCAGCGCGGCAGTGACCAACTCCAGCCAGAAGGGCAGTGCTAGCGTTTCGGTCATTCGATCACCTCACCACGAAGCAGGAACTTGGCCAGGGCGAACGAGCCGACAAAGCCGAACAACGCAATCAGCAGCGCACCTTCGAAGTAGGTGTCACTTGCATAGCGAATCCCCAGTACCAGCATGGTCAGCATGGCCAGGATGTACAGGTAGTCCAGCGCCAGGACTCGGTCCTGGGCGGACGGGCCGCGGAACAGCCGGATCAGCGCCAGGGCCATGGCCAGGGCGAAAATGAACAGGCTGGCGAGTACAGCGTTGGCGAGCAGGCCTGTCATTGGAAAATCTCCATCAGCGGGCGTTCATAGGTGGCCTTGAAGTGCTCGATGAAGGCGGCTTCATCCTCCAGGTCGAACACATGCAGCAGCAGCACGCTGCGGTCCAGTGCCAGCTCGGACCAGACCGTACCCGGTACCACCGTGGTGATCATCGAAAGCGCGGCCAGGCCATGGGCATCACGCAGGGCCAGCGGGATGTGCACGAATGCCGAGCGCGGCGGCTGTTTGCCGGCGCGCAGCACGCCACGGGCCACCAGCAGGTTGGACACAATCACATCAAGGCCTACCCGGCCAATCAGCTTGGCAATCACCAGTGGGCGCCGCACATGGGCATGCTGGGGGCGTAGGGGTGCCATCAACAGCGGTGCAAGGATGCCGAGCAGGGCAGCGAGCAGCAGGTTGCCGGCGCTGACCGACAGGTTCAGCAGCAACCACAGGCCAAACAGCGACACCGACAGCAGCGGGGCGGGGAACAGACGGTTCATGGCTGCAGCTCCACGTCGAGGGAGGTCGGGCCAGGGATCGGTTTGGCAGCCATCACCGCTTTTATGTAGGTGTCCGGCGCCTGCAGGCTGGCAGCCGTGTCCTGGGTGTAGCGCAGCAACGGCTCGGCTTTGAAGCTGAGGATGATGCACAGCCCGAGCAGGATGACGATCGGCAGGCACTCATAGCGACGCAGCACAGGCGAGGGGCGCTCCTCGGGCTTCCAGAAGCGCTGGATACCCACGCGGCCAAAGGCGATCAGCGATGCCATGCCGGAAAGCACAAGCAATGCCACCAGGCCCCAGCCAGCTGTTGTCAGCGGTTGCTCCGGCGCTATGCCCAGCCCCAGCGGGTTGAACAGCGCACTGATCAGGTTGAGTTTGCCGACGAAGCCCGAAAGCGGCGGCATGCCGATGATCAGCAACGCACAGGCGATGAAGCTCAGGCCGAGGAAGGCCATGGTCCATGGGATGATCTGGCCGATCACGACCTTTTGTTCATCATCGAGGTTGATGCCCTTGGGCGGGTGCAGCGACTCCAGGGGCGAAGGCATGGCGTCTTCTTCTTCATCCAGCGGCACTTCGTTGGCCGAGCGCGAGCGCTCGACCAGCTCGGCGAGCAGGAACAGGGCGCACAGCGCCAGGGTCGAGTTGACCAGGTAGAACAATGCCGCGCCGGTGAGCACTGGTTGGGCAAAACCGACGGCTGCGAGCAGCGTGCCGGCGGAGACCAGGATGCTCAGGGCAGCCATGCGTTCCAGGCGTTGTGCGGCCAATATCGATACGGCGGCCACCGCCAGGGTGACCAGGCCGCCGTAAACCAGCCACTCGCCACCGAAGTGCGCCGAGGCGCCGGCTTGCCCGGAGAACAGCAGCGTCCACAGGCGCAGCACGGCATACAGGCCGACCTTGGTCATGATGGCAAAAAGCGCGGCAACCGGTGCGCTGGCTGAGGCGTAGGCAGGCACCAGCCAGAAGTTGAGGGGCCATATGCCGGCCTTGGCCAGAAACGCCATGGCCAGTATCGCGGCGCCTGCGTGCAGCAAGCCGCGATCGGCCTCCGGCACCAGCGGGATCTTCAGCGCCAGGTCGGCCATGTTCAAGGTGCCTGTCACGCCATAGAGCATCGCCGCGCCCACCAGAAACAACGACGAAGCGAACAGGTTGATGGCGATATAGTGCAGGCCGGCCCTGACCCTTGCGCGGCCCGAACCGTGCAGCAGCAAGCCATAGGAGGCTGCCAGCAGCACCTCGAAGAACACGAACAAGTTGAACAGGTCGGCCGTCAGGAATGCACCGTACAGCCCCATCAGCTGGATCTGGAACAGTGCGTGGAAGCTGGCACCGGCGCTGTCCCAGCGGGCGCGGGCAAACAGCAGGGCGCTGAAGCCGATGATGCCGGTCAGGGTCAGCAGCAATGCCGAAAGATGGTCGACTACCAACACGATGCCGAACGGTGCCGGCCAGTTGCCTGGCAGGTACACTCCGATCGATTCGGCCTGGCCCTGGGTGCGCACCCACAGCAGCAGGCTGACCGCGATGGCCAGGCCGGCGAAGGTGGACAGCAGGTTCAGTTGCGCCTTGATGCGCCGGTGTTTCTCGCCCAGCAACAGCATCACCGCAGCGGTGATGAGGGGCAGCAGGATGGGGGCGACGATCAGTTGACTCATGCCACTCATTCGTCACGCTCCCGGCCATCCACATGGTCGGTGCCGGTCAACCCGCGTGAGGCCAGCAGCACCACCAGGAACAGTGCGGTCATGGCGAAGCTGATGACGATGGCAGTCAGCACCAGGGCCTGGGGCAGGGGGTCGGTGTAGTGCAGCAAGTCCTGGGTCACGCCGTCCTTGATGATGGGCTCCTTGCCGATGAACAGGCTGCCCATGCTGAAGATGAACAGGTTGACGCCGTATGACAGCAGGCACAGGCCCATTATCACCTGGTAGGTCCGTGGGCGCAGGATCAACCAGACCCCCGAGGCGGCCAGTACGCCGATGGCGACTGCAATGACTTCTTCCATCAGGCGGCTCCTGCTTGGCTGGATTTCGACGGGTTGCCCGGGCGGTAGGCGCGCACCGACTGGTGCGCCAGGGCAGTGAGGATCAGCAGGGTCGAGCCGACCACCACGGTGTACACGCCGATATCGAAGAACAGCGCGCTGGCCACGTGCACATCCCCCAGCACGGGCAGGTGCAGGTGTGCCGTGTGCGTGGTCAGGAACGGGTAACCCAGCAGCATGGCGCCGACCCCGGTCAGGGTCGCGCACAGCAGGCCAGTGCCCATCCAGCGCAGCGGCCGCAAGCTCATTTGCGCCTCGACCCATTGGGTGCCGGCGACCATGTACTGCAGGATGAACGCCACCGACATCACCAGGCCGGCGACGAACCCGCCGCCAGGCTGGTTGTGGCCGCGCATGAACAGGTACATCGATACCAGCAGGGCGATTGGCAGCAGCAGCCGCACCAGCACCGCAGGCACCATCATGAAGCCCAGCGCGGTGTCTGTGGCGTGACGCGGGTTGATCAGGTCTGTGACCACGTCGGGCGCCAGCTGGCGCTGCTGGGCGGGCAACTGCATGCTCTCCTTGGGCGGGCGGAAGCGTCGCAGCAGGGCGAACACGGTCAGGGCCACGGCGACCAGCACGGTGATTTCACCGAGGGTGTCGAAGCCACGGAAGTCGACCAGCATCACATTGACCACATTGGTACCCCCCCCTTGCGGCAGGGCACGGCTCAGGTAGAACGAGGAAATGTCGTTGGGCGTTGGCCGGGTGAGCATGGCATACGACAGCACCGCCATGCCGCCACCCACCAGCACCGCCAGCAGCAGGTCGCGCAGGCGGCGCATGCGGGCGCGCTCCAGGCTGCCCGGCAGCGGTGATACGCCTTCGATACGGCGCGGCAACCAGCGCAGGCCGAGCAGGATCAGTACAGTGGTGACCACTTCCACGACCAGCTGGGTCAGTGCCAAGTCGGGCGCCGAGAACCAGACGAAGGTGATGCAGGTCATCAGGCCGCAGACGCTGACCATGATCAAGGCAGCCAGACGGTGGTATTTGGCCTGGTAGGCGGCGCCGATGGCGCAGGCGATGGCGATCAGCCAGAGTGCGACGAACACGCCGGAACCAGGGATTTTCGGGCGCTCACCCCAGGTCAGCCCGCTGTACAGCATGGGCGTGAGGCCGGCCAGGAAGGCTGCCAGTACCAGCATGAACAGCTGCGATTGCAGGCGGCGCGTGGTCAGCAAGCCTTCGATTCGGCGGGCCAGCAGCATCAGGCGCACCAGGCCGTGCTCGAACAAGCGCTTGCCGTTGAACCGCTCGATCAGTGGTGGGTAGGGGAAGCGGCCCATGCGCAGTTGCTTGCGCAGCAGCAGGTAGAGCACGATGCCGCCGCTCATGGCCACCAGGCTCATGATCAGTGGCGCATTCCAGCCGTGCCAGATGGCCAGGCTGTATTCCGGTAGCGTACCGCCCACCACCGGCAGGGCCGCCGCAGCCAGCAACGGGCCGACCGACTGGGCAGGGAAGATGCCTACCACCAGGCAGGTGAGCACCAGCAGTTCGACCGGCGCGCGCATCCAGCGGGGGGGTTCGTGAGGTGTGTGGGGCAGGTCCTGGGCGGTTGGCCCGAAGAAGACATCGACGGTAAAGCGCAGTGCGTAGGCCACGCTGAAGGTACCGGCCAGCGTGGCGATCACCGGGAGGGCGGCTTCGACCCAGGCCGTGGAGCTGATGAACACTGTTTCTGCGAAGAACATCTCCTTGGACAGGAAGCCGTTCATCAGCGGCACGCCGGCCATCGAGGCGCTGGCCACCATGGCCAGGGTGGCGGTGTAGGGCACCAGGCGGATCAGGCCGCTGAGGCGCCGGATATCGCGCGTACCGCTCTCGTGGTCGATGATGCCGGCGGCCATGAACAGCGAGGCCTTGAAGGTGGCATGGTTGAGGATGTGGAACACGGCGGCGACTGCCGCCAGCGGGCTGTTCAGGCCCAGCAGCAGGGTGATCAGGCCCAGGTGGCTGATGGTGGAATACGCCAGCAGGCCCTTGAGGTCGTTCTGGAACATTGCGGCAAAGGCGCCGAGCAGCAGCGTGATGGCGCCAGCCCCGCCGACGATCCAGAACCACTCCTCGCTGCCTGACAGCACAGGCCAAAGCCGCGCCAGCAGGAACACCCCGGCCTTTACCATGGTTGCCGAGTGCAGGTAGGCGGACACAGGGGTCGGCGCCGCCATCGCGTGGGGCAACCAGAAGTGGAACGGAAACTGCGCACTCTTGCTCAGGGCGCCGATCAGGATCAGTGGCAGTAGCACCGGGTACAGTGCGTGCTGGCGGATAACGTCACCCGCGGCCAGCACCTTGTCCAGGTCGTAGCTGCCGACCACGTGGCCCAGCAGCAAGGCACCGACCAGCAGGCACAGGCCGCCGGCACCGGTCACCATCAGCGCCATGTAGGCGCCGCGGCGGGCGTCGGCGCGATGGTGCCAATAACCGATCAGCAGGAAGGAGAAAACGCTGGTCAGCTCCCAGAAGAACACCAGCTGGATCAGGTTGCCAGAGATCACCAGGCCCAGCATGGCGCCCATGAACGCGAGGAAGAAGGCGAAGAAACGCGGCACCGGGTCTTGCGGTGACATGTAGTAGCGGGCATACAGCGACACCAGCGTGCCGATGCCCAGTACCAGCAGCGAGAACAGCCAGGCGAAGCCGTCCATGCGCAGCACAAGGTTCAACCCCAGGCTGGGCAGCCAGAGGAATTCCTCGCGAATCACGCCACCGTGGGCGACCTGAGGGTACAGCAGTGCTACCTGGACCGTACCGACCAAGGCGACGAGCCCCGCCAATATGGACTCGGCGTTACGTGCGTTGTGCGGCAGCACGGCTGCCAGGCAACTGCCCACGAACGGCAGAAGCAATAGCACTATCAAGGACATAGCGTTCTATTCTGGAGAGGTTTGCAAGGATCATACGTGCCGATCAGTTGATCACCAACACGCAAGCTGTCGCAGAATCCTACAAATACGCTGTGACAAGGTGTTTTTTTATAACAGTTTTTTACAAAGCATAGCTGGAGTTGGCTGCGTTACAGACCGGCCTGCTGCTCGCGTTCGGCCTGTGCTTCGAGTGCCTCGGCGTCTTCGCGGGGGCGGCGCACCTTCAGTTCGCTGACCACCACTGCGATCACGATCAGCAGCCCGCCGATCAATGCAACGCCAGGCAGGCGCTCGCCGGCGAGGCGTCCGACGATCCCGGCCCACACCGGCTCGCCGGCATAGATCAGGGTGGCGCGGGTGGGCGAAACTGACTTCTGTGCCCAGTTCATCGCCACCTGGATCACGGCGCTCATGGCGCCAAGCCCCAGGGCACTGGCCAGCAGCAGCCAGGAGAAGTCGGGGATGCGTTCCTGGGTCGGCACGATCATCAGGAACGACAGCAACGAGGCGGTCGCCAGCTGTACCACGGTTACACGGCGCACATCCACCTGGCCGGCATAGCGGCTGATCAGGATGATTTCGCCAGCAATGGCAATGGCGCTGACCAGGGTTACCATTTCGCCTTCGCTGAAGTGCAAGGTGCCGCCCTCTGGCCCGGCCAGCAGCATCAGGCCGCAGAATGCCAGGCAGATGCCAATGCTTGGCATCAGGCCGGGCCGGCGGCCGAGCACCAGCCATTGCAGCAGCGGCACGAAGGGCACATACAGCGCGGTAATGAAGGCTGACTGGCTGCTGCTGATGGTTTGCAGACCCATGGTCTGCAAGCCGTAGCCCAGCATGATCGACACGCCGATCAGCACGCCGGCCTTGAGCTCGGTAAGCGTCAGCCCCGGCAGCGCACGCGCCGAGACCACCCCCACGAACAACGCCGCCGCAGCGAAACGCAGGCCGACGAAGAACATCGGGCCGCTTACCGTCATCACGTTATGCACCAGCAAGAAGGTGCCGCCCCACAGCATGGTGATGAAGACCAGCACCAGTTCGGCCTTGCTCAGGCGAAAAGAAACGGCAGTGTTCGGTTGGCGGCTGGGGTGGGTCATGGTCTTGCACACTCGGAGGGGCCGGCGCACAATCTGCGCAAAGTGGGCAGTATACTGCGCAGCCACGATCAGCGAGCAACAGCGTGCACAAAAATCCCACACACCGCGCCTCGGTGCTGCAGCATGTCAGCCTCAACGTTCGGCGCCTGCGTAACGCAGCCGGTATGAGCCAGTCGGCCCTGGCCGAGCGCTCTGGCGTCAGCCGGCGGATGCTGGTGGCGATCGAGGCGGGTGAGAAGAATGTCAGCCTCACCACCCTCGATCTGATTGCCGAAGCCCTCGGCGTAGCATTCAGTACCTTGATCCAGGCGCCGGAGCAGCGCGACCCGAGCCGTATCGATGAACTGGCCTGGGCTGGCGAACATCCGCAAAGCAAGGCGGTGCTGCTGGGTAGCAGCACCGCCCGGCGTGAGGTCGAGCTTTGGGAATGGACGTTGGCGCCGGGCGAGTGCTACCTCAGCGAGGCGGATGCCGATGGCTGGAGCGAGCAGATCTATGTGGCCGAAGGGCAGCTCACACTGGTCATCGAAGACGCCGAGCACCGCTTGCAGGTCGGCCAGTTTCATGTGTTCCCCAGCAACTGCCGTTATGCCTATCGCAACGATGGCGCCGTGGCGGTGCGCTTTGTCCGCAACGTGGTGATCTGACCCTTGCAGGAGCGGCCTTGCGTCGCGAAAGGGGCGCAGTTCACAAGCGTCAAGCCTTGGGGGGCAACAGGTCGTCGGTCTTCACCACCTTGGCATAGGCAAATGCCAGTGCAGCCATCGCCGAGTCGTGCACATGGGCCGCCGGCACCTGTTTACCATTGAAATCCAGGGGCAGGGTGGCGCAGGCATCGTGGGCCACGGTCACTTCGTAGCCAAAATCGGCGGCGGCTCGGGTTGCTGCATCGATGCACATATGGCTCATGCTGCCGACGATGGTCAACGCCTGAACCCCATGCTGGTCCAGCGTATCCTTGAGGCCGGTGCCGAGAAACGCATTGACCTTGTGCTTGAGTACCACGGGTTCGCCAGTCACGGGCTCGACCTTGGCATGGATGGCCGCCCCTGGTGACTGCGGCGTGAAGAACGGCGCGTCGGCGCTTTCGAATTCATGCCGCACATGCACCACCAGGTCGCCCCGCTCGCGTGCGGCGGCCAGCAGCCGGGCGGCGTTGTCGGCTGCCTGTTCGGCGCCGTCGAGGGTCCATTTGCCACCGGGGAAATAGTCGTTCTGGATGTCGATGATGATCAGCGCTTGCTTGCTCATGTTGCCTCCTGCGGCGGTAGTCGTTGAATGACCATAGCGTGTGTACATCGACCTGAGGGTTTAACGGCAGCGCTTTTGCGTCTTCTGACAAAAAAACCACTTGACCTTGACTTAACTTGAGGTTTTACCCTGCTCACCATCACGCTGATAGCGTCCAGAGCAAGGAGACTGTTCATGAGGGCGACGCCTCACTCTCTGTGGTTTACCCAGATGATCGAATATGAAGTCCCGGCCATGCGCCAGGTGGCATTGGCCCAGGCGTTGGTGGCGCGCAGCGAGGAACTGGCAACGCGCTGTGAAGGCTTGCAGGGCGTGAGCATCCAGGCCAGTGACGATGGCAGCCGGGTCTTGCAGTATCTGCAATGGCAATCGCGGCAGGCTTGGGCGGCAGCTGCGGCTGACTTCGCCGAGGAGCCTTTCTTCGACCTGCTGTGCCAGCATCAGGCGCGCGGCGTCAACTTTGCTGCCTACCAGACATTGCGCAGCCTCGTACGTGGCGCCGATGGTGGCCTGCACTGCCAGGTCGGCGAGCCTCAGGCATACCAGGGCGCGTAGTGCGGGTAGCGGTCCAGGCGCGCGCCTACGACCATTTCGCCGATCCAGGAGGCAAGGATCGAACTGTAGGCTTTCTGGCTCTCTTCGCTGGACAGCGCGTGGTCGGCACCGTCGACGATGCGGTGGGTCAGCGAATGGGCGCTGACGAACGCCGAGCGGTAGCTCATCAGTGTGCTGTGGGGCACATAGTCGTCTTGTTCAGACTCCACGAGTAATACATCACCACCGAATTCCGCGCACGCGGCCAGGGCACGGTTGTCCGTCGGGCCAAGCGGGCGTTTGCGGTAGGCGTTAAGCCGCTGCCGATCAAGGGTTTGCTTGGGGTTATCCCACTCGTCGTCCCAGTACATGGCGGGTACCCGCAGTGCCAGCCATTTCACGGGCCGCAGCCGGGTCAGCAGAGTGGCCAGGTAGCCACCGTAGCTGCTGCCGATGATGGCGATGGCACTGCTGTCCACGGACGGGTGGCTGACCAGGCGGTCGTAGGCGGCCAGCAAGTCGTTGAGGTTCTGTTCGCGGGTGACGGTCAGGCGCTGGCTTTCGGTCTTCTCGTGCCCGCGCAGGTCGAAGGTCATGCACACGCAGCCCAGCCCGGTGATATGCCGGGCGCGGGCCAGGTCGCGTTGCTGGCTGCCGCCCCAGCCGTGGACGAAGAGTATGCCCGGCATCTTGCTGCCAGGGCTGACCAGGGTGCCGACGATGGTGTCGTTCTCGACCTGCAGTTCGATGGTCTCACTCTGAATGGTCATGTTCGCGAATCCGTGCAAATTTGCTGAGTTGTCCGAGTTCACTGTCGATTCCTTGGTAAAAGAGGGTGGCGTCAGTGGGTAGGTCGGGCGTACCGAACACTTCATGGGTGGAAGCGCGAACCCGTTGCAGGGCGGGGTCATCGGCGAAGGCCTGCAGGGCCAGCAGTTCTGCACTGCTGGCACCCCCTAGGCGCCAGGACTGTTCAAGCACGCCGCTGCGCACATGGCCTTGGGCGGTGGTGCCGTGCGCGATGTCGTAGTTGCGCCGTGATGCGACGAAGCCCGGGAAGTGCTGCTCGGCCGCCCGTTCGTAGGCCATGGCCTGGTTGATCGCCAGGCGCAGGTGGTCTTCCAGTGGCAGTTGCAGCAGTGCCTGATAGTCACCGCGCACCACGATCAGGTCGGAGCCGCCATAAACCTCTGTGCCTTGATGGTCGTGGGTCAACTGCTGGGTGCCGTGGTAGCTGCAGGTCAGGCCGGCGACCCGCACCTGGCCGACACTGAAGGTCTGTACCTCGCTCAGGTCTTCTTCAAGAACCAGGCCCCACACTGCCAGGGCCTGATCATCCATGTCGGCCAGCAAAGGCTCCAGCGCATCCGCTGTATCGATCACCTGTTGCCCGCGGCCGGCGCAAGCCAACACCGGCTTGATGCGCACTGGGCCGTCGAGCAGCAGCAAGCGTGCCGCAGTGCGGGCATCGGTTTTGCTGAACACGGTGTAGCCCCGCAGCAGCGCATCGCTGGCCTGCAGGGCGAAGGCGTCGGTCCAGCCTGGCGGGAAGCTGGCGTCGGCCGGCAGCGGATGGGAGATCGCCTTGGTCGCCATGTAGGGATAGGCGACCAACCCGCCGAACAGGTCCTGCTCGGTACGGATACCCAGCGCGGCATGGCGCTGTGGGTCGACCAGCGTTTCGGTCGGTACATAGTAGTAGCGGTCTGCAGCCGTGGCAGGTGCGGCAGGGTCTACGCGTGGGCAGCCCAGCAGCTGTGCCAGGCCATCGGCGAGCTTGAGGTGGGCGGCATGTTCGTGGTCGGGCGTGTGCTCGCGGGTGTCGAGCAGCACAACGCCGGTTTTCGAGTCGCAGGCAGCGGGCATAGGGGTTGGCCTGTCTGCAATGAATGTACTGTGTGTGAATCCGTCGTTTTGGGGAAGTTCATCGGGATGTGATCGGTGGTCCGCGCGACTCTGTAGGGTCAGCTGTAGGAAACGTCTTGATTGCAGAGGGCGTGCCGGGCATTGCATGCCGCTAGCCGGTCGTCGCGATTGCAGGGCTCGTGTGGCTGTTCCATTATCGACAGCCTGGATTAGCCAAGATGTTTCGCAGGAGTGCGCATGAACGTTCAGACCACGATTGAGCAGAGTGTGCCGGAGCGCCTGATGCAGGTGCGCCAGGCAATGGCCGCAGAGGGCATCGATGCGCTGCTGGTGCCATCGGCCGATCCCCATCTTTCCGAATACCTGCCCGGCTTCTGGCAGGGGCGCCAATGGTTGTCCGGTTTCCACGGCTCTGTCGGCACGCTGGTGGTCACGGCGGGCTTTGCCGGGCTCTGGGTCGACAGCCGCTACTGGGAGCAGGCCGAAAACGAGCTGGCCGGCAGTGGCATCGAACTGATGAAGCTGCTGCCAGGCAAGCCGGGCGCGCTGGAGTGGCTGGGTGAGCACATCGCGCCGAAGGGGGCCGTTGCCGTGGACGGTGCCGTCATGGCCCTGGCGTCGGCGCGACTGTTGGGCGAGCGCCTGAAGGCCCGCGAGGTAAGGTTGGTGACTGACAAGGACCTGCTCGGCAAGGTTTGGCAGGGGCGCCCGCCGTTGCCAAGCAACCCGGTCTATCAGCACTTGCCGCCACATGCGACGCAGTGCCGGGCGGACAAACTCGCCCAATTGCGCGACAGCCTGAAGGCCAAGGGCGCCGACTGGCACTTCATCGCTACCCTGGATGACATTGCCTGGCTGTTCAACTTGCGCGGCAGTGATGTGTCGTACAACCCAGTCTTTGTTTCGTTCGCTCTGATCAGCCAGCAGCAGGCGACTGTGTTCGTGGGGCGCGACAAAGTCGATGATCATCTGCGCCATGTGTTGGCGGTAGACGGCATTGAGGTGCGTGACTACACCGATATAGGTCAGGCCCTGGGTGCGGTGCCCTCAGGGAGCCGGCTGTTGCTCGACCCGGCGCGAGTCACTTGCGGCCTGCTGGAAAACCTGAGCCCTGGGGTGGAACTGGTCGAGGGGATCAACCCCACTACCCTGAGCAAGTCGTGCAAGCGTGAGGAGGACCTTGTGCACGTTCGCCGGGTCATGGAGCAGGATGGCGCCGCCTTGTGCGAGTTCTTCGCCTGGCTGGAGGCAAACCTGGGCCGGGAGGTCATTACCGAGTTGACGGTCGATGAGCAGCTGAGCGCCGCGCGTGCCCGACGCCCCGACTTCGTGTCGTTGAGCTTCTCGACCATCGCGGCCTTCAACGGCAATGGTGCGATGCCTCATTATCGCGCCACCGAGCAGTCGCATGCCACGCTCGAAGGTGACGGCTTGCTGCTGATCGATTCGGGTGGGCAGTACCTGGGCGGCACCACCGACATTACCCGGATGGTGCCGGTGGGCAACCCGACGCTTGAGCAGAAGCAGGATTGCACGCGTGTGCTCAAGGGTATGATTGCATTGTCGCGGGCCACCTTCCCGCGCGGGATCCTTTCACCACTGCTCGATGCCATTGCCCGGGCACCGATCTGGGCTGATCAAGTGGACTATGGCCACGGCACCGGTCATGGGGTGGGCTACTTCATGAACGTGCACGAGGGGCCACAGGTAATCGCCTATCAGGCGGCAGCCACGCCGCAAACTGCGATGCAGGCGGGCATGATCAGCTCAATCGAGCCAGGCACCTACCGGCCGCGCGAGTGGGGCGTTCGTATCGAGAACCTGGTGGTCAGTCGTGAAGCGGGCAAGAGTGCTTTTGGTGACTTCCTGAATTTCGAGACCTTGACGCTTTGCCCGATCGATACGCGCTGCCTGTTGCCCGAGTTGCTTGCCAGGGAGGAGCTGGACTGGCTGAACGGTTACCACGCGATGGTGCGTGAGCGCCTTGCGCCTTTATTGAAAGGCGAGGCGCTGGCCTGGCTGCAGGCGCGCACCGCGTCGCTGTGATAACCGGCCAATGAAAAGGGCAGCGTTCGCGCTGCCCTTTTCAATTGCGTGTGGTCATCACTTGCAGATGACGATCATGCTGCGGCTGGTATAGCCGGCCGGGTTGATACCGAACAAGTAGTCGCCGGGTTCTTCATCGGTGTCGCCCGAGCGCGCAATGACCTTGTAGCCACGTGAGCTGCAAGACGTCGCGGCCTTGCTGTAGCAGTTGTCCCAGGACGAGGAAAGGCCAGAGCAATTGATATGCAGGCCTTTCTTACCCCTTTTGACCTCAGTCTTGGCCGTGGCGGCACATCCAGCAATAGCCAAGATGGCCAGGATGAGCAAAATACGTTTCATTCCTGTCCTTAAATGCAGGGCGGAGCAGCTGTCTGGCCCTGTCGTTATCGCTTTGGTTCTTCCTGAAGTTTCCCCAGCGTCCGTGTTCGCTCCAGTAGATAGCGTAAAGATGTTGAAGCTGTGACAGCTTAATCAGCGAGACGGGCCGCTACAATCACTATTCCCGTCACAAATGAAAATATTTCTCATATCAGTCGGCGGCGACGGGTGGGGTGGGCGTCTGCCGCATGGACAGCGTGGTGCCTACCGATGCGACGATGATCGCCAGAATTGCCAACCATTGGGTGGTACTGAGTACTTCGCCGAGAAACAGCAGGCCGGACAGCGCGCCAAAGGCCGGTTCGATACTCATCAGCGTGCCGAAGGTGCGTGCAGGCATGCGTGTCAGGGCGACCATTTCCAGGCTGTAGGGCAGGGCGGTGGACAGTACCGCGACAGCCAAGGCCATTGGGATCACGGCTGGGGTGAGCAAGGCGCTGCCGGCGTGGATTACGCCGATAGGGGCAACGAACAGGGCGGCGACGACTACCCCGAGTGCGGCGCTCTGGATGCCGTGCTCGGCGCCGGCGCGTTGGCCAAACAGGATATACAGCGCCCAGCACACGCCTGCCCCCAATGCGTAGGCGGCGCCCACCGGGTCAAGTGCTTGCCCACCATCGCCTGCCGGTAGCAACAGCAACAGGCCAGCAATCGCCAGGGCGATCCAGAGGAAGTCGATCGGGCGGCGCGAAGAGCAGATCGCCACGGCCAGGGGGCCGGTAAATTCCAGTGCCACGGCAATGCCGATAGGTACCGTTTGCAGAGACATATAGAAGAGGAAGTTCATGCCGCCGAGTGCCATGCCATAGATGATGACATTGCGCAGGGTGTTGGCGGTCATGCGGGCACGCCACGGGCGCAGGATCAGCAGCATGATGATGCTGGCGAAGATCAGGCGCAGCGCGGTGGTGCCCTGAGCGCCGATGATAGGGAACATGCTTTTGGCCAGTGACGCACCGGATTGTATCGATGCCATGGCGATGAGCAGCAGGCCGATGGGAAAGAGCGTGGCGGCCAGGCTGCGGGCTTGGGTGTTCATTTATGTGCGGCGATCCTTGAGCAGGCGTGGGTGTGCACTATAGTGCGCACTTGTGGGGCTGCGGGGCAATGGGTTATTGGGTGTAAGGGTGAGGGCCGCGCGCCAATCCCTCAGGAATAACTGGCCCGAAACAAATGTAGGAGCGGCCTTGCGTCGCGATGCGCCGCGCGGGCGGCGCTCGATCTCATAGGCGCCGAAAGGGTAATGGCGGGCACCTGTCAGCC
>NZ_JABWRU010000024.1:0-63073 GCF_014269165.1 Pseudomonas sp. SWRI68
CGACTTTGCTGTCGGGACGCATCATGGCGGACTGGCTCCAGAAAGAAATCGGGAGCGCAGCATCGGGCTTCAGGTAGTCGCTTGGAATGTGGGCTTCATGGAGCGGACACACATTATCGAGCACATGTTTGGCTGGCTGAAAGAGAACCGCCGCATCGTGACACGCTTCGACAAGCTTGCGAAAAGCTATGCAGCAATGGTCTCACTGGCTTGTTCCATGCGGCGTTTGCGACATCTCTTTTCGTACAGAGCCTAGATATATCCAGCGAGCCCTGATTGATAACGTGCTCTTCGACAGTTTTAACTAGTTCTCTATTAACCGATTTCGAGCGCTCTTTCTCAGCATCTTGAGCTTGCTCTTCACTCAGGCTTACTTGATATAAAGCGACTAAGAGAGATACGGCTACGCCCTCTAATGTGGTAAGGGTTGATGCAATCCAGCTTTTCCTTTTCTTGGTACTATCGAGTCCTTCTAGCTCTATGCTGCCCTCTAATTCAATAGGGCCTAACGTTTAAGCCAACGGGCAGGCAAAAGCGTAGCTTTTGGCTATCCAGCGAACGGAGCGAGCGATAGTTGAGCGAATTGTTAGCCTTTACTGAGAATATATTGGCATTGGTCGATAATTACATCAAGCTTTATGACCCAAGGGCGTAGTTCTGCTCTCTTCCATTCGCGGGGGTCTGCCCAGCCTAAAGCCTTTAGTCGGGCTGAAGTATAAAGCTGATAGTCATAATCGCTGATAGCCATTGATGCATGGCTCCATTTTCGCGCTAGCTCTCTTTCTTGGTCGCGAGATGGCTCGGTTCCTTGCTCTAAATCGTACAAGTAGGCCTTTGTTGCGATTACGGCATCCATTACCAGTTGTAGAGCCTCTCGCTTGTTTCTGAGCTCTTCAGATGTCTCATTACTCTTCTCTTTCCAGAATCTAGCGGCGTCAATAATGGCAGACAATGCTTCGATAACCATGTTCGGATCTCTAAGAGGCTAAATACAGGATTAAGCCGCGCCACAAAGTGGCGTCGGATTGAATAAATTTTTAGGCCTCCGCCTCGCGACCCTCGATGTGCTGCTTTTCGCTCTCGTAGGAGATGAAGCGGTGCACGGTCTCGACGCGCGTAGTTCGGCCTGAAAGAACGACAAAATCAATCTCCCCACCGATGCCTAGCTGATGCTGGACTGGTTGGGACCGATCGTGTTGCTGTTGGCGCACGACAATATCGATCATGAAATCCGGAAATTGGATATTGTCTGTGGCCGGGACCGGAACCTGCGGCTTTAATCCAAGCGCGTAAGGAAGACGCTCCGGTTGGAAGTTGGCGATTGATCTGTAGGCATATCCAACGTACTGCCCCTCTGCTCGTGAGTAGCCAAAGTGATAGATCGTTGTGGTAATGGATCCGAGCCCGCCAGCTGCATCTGCTGATGCCTTGAGCACACTTGGCGCGATGGATCCGACGTTATCAACATCTCCTAAACACATCAGGGTTTGCAGGTAACCAAACCAGCCAGTTACGAAACCGGCGTGGCCGGTTCCTGCGACCAACAGATCAGAGTCTGGAACGGACAGGAACTTACGTTGAAAGGCCAGCGGCATGCGGTCATCAGCTCCAACCACCAAAGTGTCCATTGCGACGCAAACTTGATCGGGTTGAAGTGCGAATACGAGTGCGGTCATGTATAGGAGGCCTAGCGTTTGGTTAAGGGGCGGGCTTTAGCCCATCCCAGTGAGCGAAGCGAACGATTGAACCAATTTTTATACGAAATCAAGGATCTGAATAAGTGCTTGTAGCAATATTGAAATGGTAGCAAATATAGCACCGATCGCATTCCATCGAGATTGTGCAGAAAAAGTCGCAGACATATCCCACCCATCCAAGCTTACGGACGCATAACATTCCTTGTTCCTTTGTCTATCCGTGTCTAGGCTGAGGCTTTCAGCGTGCAGATGAGCGTATAAGGGAGTTATACACCATGGATGAGCAACCAGTTTTGCTCGACCAAACGCGGGAGCAAATTCGCCTGCGACTCTACCGATTCTCACAGATCGTGTCTATTGCAGGAGAGTTACACCGTGCGGCAGGAATAGGTTCGCTGAGGTCCAGGCAGCTCATGCGAATTTCGCAGTGTGTTACTGCGTCTTTACCAGCACTCAGCACTAGGCAGCATTTTCTCTGATCCTGACCGTCAGCTTCTGGTGGTACAGCATCTTTGACTCAAAGCCTCAGAGTGAACTCTCACCGTCACAGCCTTAGATGAGCCCGCACCTCGTGAAATCTGGCTTTCGGTCTTCCAATTGGTATTCCAGAACTACTTTTTGAACAGAATTTTTTCAGCGAAAATATAGGCTTAGCCAATCAATTCAGACCACCCCGGCTCACCTATCAGCTGATACTTGGTAAACCCAATCAAGCCGCCTCGGCTTAACGCTTACCCCCAGCCCTCCCCTCACGGCCCACCATCGCAGTCAGTGAATCCTCCAGCGCCGCTACCCCAAACCGCTCCCTCCCCCTTTTGGATTTGCACCTCGCAGCATTAAATCCTACTGTGCACGGCGTTTTTGGATATGGACGATAAGGATATGGCCCAACTCTTCCCGGCACTCAGTGCCTGTCGCTTCGACGCTCCCGGCGAAAAACGCCTGGCGGAGCGACTCGAGAAAAAGCTCTCAAACGACTGGCTATGCTGGTTCAACGTGCCAGTAGGCCCAAAAGGTCTGCAACCTGACTTTGTCCTGTTGCACCCTAAAATCGGGCTATTGGTGCTCGAAGTCAAAGACTGGAAAATGACTTCGCTGATCTCGATAACGGCCAGCGATGTGAAAAAATATGATGATGGTCAGGAAAAAACCGTTATCAATCCCCTGGCGCAGGCCCGCAAGAATGCCTTTGAAACCGTTCAGGCACTGGAGAAAGACAGCGCGCTGACCCAAGGTGCTGAGGCTTACCGGCCCGGCAAGCTGATCATGCCGTACAGCTGGGGGGTGGTGCTCACCGAGATCACTCGCAAAGAGTTCGAGGCAAGACAGCTTGGTGCCGCGATGGAGGGCACGCGGGTCATCTGCAAGGACGAGATGTACGAAACCGCCGACAGCAGCGTATTCGAACAGCAAGTTTGCAAGATGCTGGTCCATCAGTTTCCCGTGCATCTGGTACCAGAACAGATCGACCGAGTGCGTTATCACTTGTTTCCAGAGATCCGCTTGAGCCCTGCCCCCGCCCAGTTCGGGTTGTTCAGTGAACAAGACGCGCCCCTTCCCTGCCTGCTGAAAGTGATGGACCTTCAGCAAGAGCAGTTGGCGCGCTCAATGGGCGATGGCCATCGGGTGATCCACGGTGTGGCAGGTAGCGGTAAAACCATGATCCTGGTCTATCGCTGCTTGTACCTGGCTCGCGCAGCCACTAAACCGGTGCTGGTCTTGTGCTTCAACAAAACACTTGCCGCGCGTTTGAACCAGGTGCTGCAACAGCACCGCCAGGAGCACAAGGTAACCGTCGTAGGCTTTCACGCCTGGTGCCACAGTTTGCTGACCCAAGCAAAACTCGCCATCCCCGAAATGAAAGGGGCGAAGTTTATTCAAGCACTGGAAGAAGAGGTGCTTCGGCAAATGGAAAGCGGCGCCCTCGCGCCCGAACAGTACGGTGCCATCCTGATTGATGAAGGGCATGACTTCAAACCCGAGTGGTTCCGTTTGGTCGTACATCAGGTTGATCGTGAGCGCGAGGACCTATTGGTACTGTATGACGACGCCCAAGCGATCTATCGCGGCAAAGCGCCGAGCACAAAATTGGCGTTCAGTTTTGCCAGCGTAGGCATCAAGGCTTCTGGCCGTACCACGGTGCTGCGTATCAATTATCGCAACACGCTGGAAGTGCTGTCGGTTGCCCATGCATTCTCCAAGGAGTTGCTAAGCGCACGCGACGCCGAAGACGACCATGTACCTGTGCTTGCCCCCCAAAGTGCAGGTCGCCGGGGTGAGATGCCACAGCTTCTAAGCCTTGCTGGGCCTGCACAAGAGGCGCAATGCCTGGTTACTAGGCTGAGGGCAGAACATGAAAACGGCAGAGCCTGGGACGACATGGCGGTCATTTACCGGCATACCGAGCAGGCCTTCTGGGTTGAAGAGGCGCTAAAGGCGGCAGGTATCCCCTACACCACCGCACGCGTGAGCTCTCAGCGCACAAAGCTTTACGCCCACCATTCGGTAAAAATCGTCAGCATGCACTCCAGCAAAGGGCTGGAGTTTGGTTTTGTGATGATCCCGCGCCTGCATGAAATGCCAGCCAAGGGCGAAGATGAAGCTGACGAGATGCGTTTGCTATACGTGGCGATGACGCGCGCAGTCGATCGCCTGGTAATGAGCCATCAAGGTGAGTCGGGCTTCACCGAACGTCTCGGGGAAGCAATCGCTCAAGTAAAAGCCAGCCTTTAGGTCAACGGCTGTTCGTACAGCGGTTTGGAATAGCCGCTGTCACCCATATTTTTGTAAGGTAAGAAATGGACTTCACACCCATCATCGCCCAGCACTGGATCCCCCTGAGCTGGTTCATCCCCCTCGTCATCTTGCTTTTCGCACTCAAGTCTCCAGGTGTAAAGGGCTACCTCGGCGAGCTGCTTGTACGCTACTTCGCCTACCTGTACCTGAACGAGCAAACCTATCGCCGCCTGCACAACATCACCCTGGACACCCCGGACGGCACCACCCAGATCGACCACGTTTTCGTCTCGGTGTACGGTATTTTCGTGCTGGAAACGAAGAATATGAACGGCTGGATCTTCGGCAGCGAAAAGCAGCCCCAGTGGACGCAGAAGCTCTACAAGCGCACGTTCAAATTCCAGAACCCGCTGCGGCAGAACTACAAGCACCTCAAAGCACTGGAAACGACCTTGGGCGTGAATGCCGAGCACCTGCACTCGGTGATCACCTTCGTCGGTGACAGCACGTTCAAAACGCAGATGCCTGCAAACGTTACCCAAGGCAGCAAGTTCATTCGCTACATCAAATCGTTTAATCAGCCGGTGTTCACCGAGGCCGATGTGAACGCCATGCTGCAAACCCTGCAAACCGGCCGCCGTGCCCCTACCCGCGCTACCCACCGCGAGCATGTGCAAAACCTGAAACGCCGCAGCGACCCGACAGCCGAGCGGCAATGCCCTAAATGTGGCAATGCGCTGCTGGTTCGGACCGCCAAATCAGGGGCGAAGGCAGGGCAGCAGTTTTGGGGTTGTTCGGCATTCCCCAAATGCCGAACGATGCAGAGTCTTTAAGCGTGAGAGGGGCTTGCGGGCGTGTCGATTCAGCCGATACGACCAGGGCCCTTCAGTTCAGCTTTCAACCGGCGGGCTTCGTGTCGGGCTGCTTTGTCACCGGCAGCATCAAGTGCTCGCACGTTCAGCCCGAGGTCACCGTCAAAGCACATGGGGCCACCGCAATCGTCGTCATACTCCTGGCCGTCATAGAGCCCGCCGTCATGGTAAGCGCGGACGTTTGAGGCGGTCACATCTTCGCCGAGCATTTTGCTGAGATAGATCCAGGTCCAGGTATCCACCGTTGGTGTGCCTTCAGCTTGCTCGACCAACCAACGCATGGACTTGATGTGCCCCAACGGAGCGGCCTTTGCCGCCCAGTAGGCGCAGTCATCTTTCAGTTTTGACCTGACCACGACCGAGGCAGTCTCACAAACAACATACGGCGAGTCCGAGTCTTTCAATAACTGGAGATGGGCACGGGCCGCATTCAAATCACGTTTGCCTAATGCGTCGGCGGCCGCGTCGATCAGTGCGTATGGGTTATGGCCGGCGACCGCACAATCGTAGTGGTACTGATAGCGGTCACGAACATGCTTGTAACCCGCCGCTTCGTTCGCAAAGATTTCCTCTACCTCGGAAAGCACCCGTCCGGCACGCCGCTGTTTCAACCAGTAATCCGACTTATCTGCTTCTTCATCCACCATCGCCTGGTAGATCTGCGAGATCGGGTAGTGCAGTGCAGGCTTGCGAGCACACTCCTGCTCAAGCATGCCGAGGGCTATTGCCATCGTTGGTGCGTCGTCTGGCTGTATGCACTCCATAAACGTAATGAGCACGTCAGCCTGGCAGTCGTCGAGGCCACCTTCGAAAAGGCTGATGAGGGCAGCATGGGGAATGGCAACCAGCTCCAAGCTTTCAGCAATTTCCTTGAGCTTTGCAGCTGTGGCGTGAGCGTCACCCTGAGCCCTGATTGCCCGGTGCCTCTGAGCGGCTCGCTCGAGGGAGTATTGGCAGCCGAAGGCAACCTGTGCATCGCCTACATCAATGGCTCCGTTGCCGCAGCTGATGATGAATGCCTGGCTGCTCAAGCTGGCGAACGAGCCATAGCCCATCAGGGCTGCGAGCATTTCGTAGGTATGGCCAACGGAGAGTTTGGAACCGAGGCGGGAGTTGATTCCCTGGCGAACGGCGAAAACAAGATCTTTGAGCGTCATGAGTCAATCCTCAAGGCCCGTCGATGCAGTGGGGTACGCGTTTAAGCCGTATCGACGAGCGAGAGGCTTGATCAAAGTATGTGGAGTACAGATGCCATTTTTTACTCGCGTACAAGTAGGCCTGGCGGCGCGGGCCACTATAGGGGATTGGCTAGCCACAGGGAAGCCCCCCCAAACCCTCCCAGCGAAAATGCAACCACTTGTTTGATAGCCGATTTTTTCATAGCGCCACTCCCGCAGGCGGGTCAGATATGGCCATTTGCCTTACGATCAAACACATTACCACCATGTCAAAAAGTTGATACGCCAGTCTTTTTGATAGAGAATTAGAAACAGGATGCATTTTAGCGTATTTCAGTATGCTTTAAGCGAGTGCAGGGAATGGACGAAGACAGAACCTCAGATGCGGCCGTGCCGCCCATCGACCAGCTTGATCTCACGGCACACGGCGTTTTGGGCCACTTCGCCGCGTCGTCGCGCAATGTCCAGCTGCTGAATTTTCTGATGGCCATGGACCGCGTGGACCGCTGGGCCGTGGACTTTGACGAAGACGCTCCCGGGCAACAGTTCGAAATCCAGCTGCTGATGCAAGAAATCCAAACCTTCGTGGAGGCCTATGCGCGCGTGCTGCATCGGCTTCCGCAGCCATTCGCCGAGCTGCTGGCACACCTCACTTCGTCGCGCTGCATGTACCTGGTGCGGTATATCGCGCAACGCAATGAAGCTTTCACCGGGGCGCTGGCCGCGCTGTTAGGCAGCGACTCAGCGCAGTCGATGGACCTGGCGGCGTTTCGGCGTCGGCTGGATGCCTTCAGCAAGACGCACCTGCTCAGCGAGATTTTCTGCGGGGAGCGGCTGCGCGAGATATCACAGATCATGGGGAGTTACGCAGATGTATAAGGGACGCTTGAACCCTGTCGCACAGGCGATAGGCAAATCTGTGGGCAAGCGCGCGGTGCTGGGCAGGGTGCTGGGCGCCTGGCTGGTGCTGACCGGGCCGGCTTTCGGGGCAACCAGCAGCCTGGGCGCGACGTCGAGCAGCCTGATCTCGCAGCAGGATTCGGTCGTCGCCGATGCCATCAAGGCCGATGCCGAGGACTGCGCCGAGGGCACCAAGGAAGGCACCATTGGCGCCTCCATCGGCGATGCGCTGAAGATCCATACCGAGCTGGCGTCGGCCACACCCAATGTCGAGTCGCTGTTCAGCGCCACGGCGGATTGCTTCGGTGGCCTTAGCAGCCTGTTCGACCTCTCGGGCTCCATCCCGAGCCTGGGCAGCATCCTCGCCTCCGCCCAGGCGGCAGTTCTGCAATATGCGCAGAAAAAGGTGTGTTCGGCGGTACAGCAGGTCGCCTCGATGGTTACCACGCCAATCAACCAGGCGATTGGCAAGGTCAGCAGCGGCACCTCGCTGGGCGACCTCAACGGCCTCACCAACGGCCTGGTCAGCCAGGGCATGAGCACGCTCGACCCAGAGCTGGGCAGCGGCTACCACAACGCCGCGGCAGGCTACGAAGCCACCTACACCGTGGATGTGAACCCGTTCAACTACGTGCAGACCGACTTCGGCGGTGGTGCCGGTGCCGGCACGGGTACCACGGCCCCAGCAAGCACCAACAGCGTAGCGGCGCCTGCCAGCGCAGCACCGGCCCCCGTCAGCACGCCAAGTGCCTCGCCAAACTCGAACAGCGGGTCGTCCAGCTCCGCTGCGGGCCTGTTCAACTAAAAGGGGCTGTCGATGAAAAAGATCGCAGCAGTTCTGGCGGTGGGTCTTGCGGTCGGGGCCACGGCGCTGCCGGCCCAGGCGCTGACCTGGGCATCGGTGCTGACGTTCTTCAACACGATGCAGAGCGAAATGAGTGCCTGGTCGGTGACGGTCAAGCAGACCGCGCTGTCGGCCAACGTCGTCTCGCAGGTGGACAGCGACTCGAAAAAGCAGCTGGCCAACGCGGTAGGCACCATCGACATGTCCGACCGGGTGATGAAGGCCGTGACATCGTTCGATTCTGCCGTTGGGCAGCCGGTAACCATCAAATGCACGGCCCAGGAGCAGGGCAAGCTGTTCGTGGAGGCCGTGTCCCAGCGTGACAAGGACACGGCAAGGCTGATGGCCACTTACGCCTCCCAGCGTGTGGGCTCCAGGGTTACGGCCGATCAGTCGGCCCTGGCCATGCACCGCGATACCTACTGCACCGTGTCCGAGGCCAGGCAGGGCATGTGCACGCTCAACGCCAACGGCATGCAGGGCTGGGATGTGGATTACGCCGGGCCGTTCAGCGAGAACACCCTCGCCCCCGAAGGCGAGGCGGCAGCGTATGCCTACACCGCGATGATCACCGATCAGCGCGCCGAGGCGCACATCGACTGCACCTCAGCCGCCTGCAACGCCGCCCAGTCGCAGCAGCTCGCCACCTCGGCGATGAGCGCGATGGCTGCCAACTCTCTCGTAGGGCAAGTGACGGACCGTCGCGTGCCAATGCTCACAGGGCAGTGATATGAATTTTCGGCTCAAGTTAGCGGGCATTGTCGCGGGGTCGACAATGCTCTCCAGTGTTTCCTACGGTGCGCTGTACGGTTTCGGCCCCGCAGAGGCATGGACCGCAGCGCAGATATCGACGCACACGGCGACAGTGGGCGCCAATATTGCCGCCTTTGGCACCAGCTTCGGTGCGCAGATGACGACCAAGTTCGAGCAGATCATTTCGGCGGTGGCCATTGCCACCAAGCAGGAAGCGCTGTCTGCAAACGTGGTGGCGGACAACAACCGGCAAACGTCTGAACAGCTGGTGAACGCCATTCGTGCGCAGCAGCAGAACACTGCGGTCGCCAAAGCCTACCTTGACTTCAACGCGGCGACCGGCCAAGGCTTCGACCCTTGCGGTACGGTGGCCAAGAACAAGTCGATGGACCTGGCCTTCACCACCCTGGCCGCCAAGGCCAAGGCGGCAGTCGGTGTACTCGACGCCTCCCCGGGTCGCCTGGTGACGTCAACCTCCCAGGCGATGCAAGCGCGCCTGAAAGAGCACCGCGACAAGTTCTGTACCGCCGCAGAGGCGGATGCCGGGCTGTGCACGCTCAGCGCCTTGCCCGGCGGCGATACCAATGCCGCCCTGCTGTTCGAGCCTGCGGAAGAGAACTCGCTGACGACCGAAGCGCGTACTGCCTACATTCAGCATGTGATTGGCCCGCCGGACGAGAAGCTTGCCAAAGAGGCCGGTGCGACGCCTGCCGGTGAAACCTACATGGTCCAGAAAAACCGCAAGGACTCGATGTTGTCGGTGCCGGCCTACAGCTTGTCGACCATCAACGCAGCCAACACCCGCAGCACCCAGTTCGGCGGCAAGTCGCCCAACGAAGTGCTCAAGCTGCGTGTGAACCAGTATTTCGGCGGCAAGGAAGCCGAGCAGTGGTCGGGCAACCTGGCGCGCCAGACCCAGCGCGGGCTATTGGTGGAGGCCGCCAAGATGGGCGGCCTCGAAGTATGGATCCATCAGCAGCAGTACGAGCAGAACCAACGGCTGATCGCCAACCTGGCGACACTGGTGGTCGCCTCGTCCGACCGCCTCGACGCGCCGCTGGAGTCGCGTTATCAGAAGGTGCTGTCTGAAACCGCCAAGCAGGCGGTGCAATGAGATGCGTATGAAAAAGGACTTCGACGAAGCGCGCGAGTCGCGTAAATGGAAGGTGTCGTTCGGCATATCGCTGGCCCTCACCTCTACGCTGGCCTGGGCCTACTGCCCACCGCAGTATCAGGAAACCGTCGTGGCGCCGGCGTTCACGGCGGCTACCCAGACGCTCAACGGGGCGGTGTCCACAGTCGACGCCTCCCTTTCGGCGTTGCTCGAGACCCAAAGCCAGCGCCTGACCTCCGCCATCGCGGTAATGACCAAGCAGAAAGCCCTGTCGGCCAACACCGTTGCCGAGGCAGGGCGCAATGCGGCGCAACAAACGGCGACCGCGCTGAACGTGCTGGCGCAGACCCAGCGGGTCAAGCAGGCCCGCTTCGACTATGGCGGTGAGTTCGGCCAAGGCTTCTCGCCGTGCAAGGTCTACTCGACCCGAACGCTGATGAGCAACCGCGATGCCGACATGACCACCGAGGTTCGCCAACGGGTCAAAGCCGAGATCGTCGCCGCACCGGGCACCTATGCCGAGCCGATCAGCGCCCAGTCAGCACTGGTGAAGGCACGGCAGAAGTTCTGCACGCAAGACCAGGCCGATTCGGGCATGTGCCAATCGACCGGGTCGATGCCCGGCGCCGACCTGACCGTGGCTACCTTGTTCGAACCCGCCATGGAAGGCGAAACGCTGTACGAGGCCAAGGTCGGGTTCGTCAACAACATCGCTGGCCTGCCTGACGGCCCGGTACCAGCATCGGCCGGCAAATCGTCTGCCGCCGAAGACTATTCCCTGTCCAAGGCCCGTAAAGACGCGCTGGTCTCGCCTGCACTCTCCAGCCTCAAGGCCATCCAGCTCGACTACTCGGGTGTAGAGGGCAAGGAGACAGGCTCCGACCTGCCGCTGGCGGTGCACTTCCGTAACGAGGTCAAACGCTATTCGGGCAACACCGCCGAATACGACAGCTGGGCCCGGGTGATGGCGGCGCAGAACGAGCGCGGCGCGCTGGTCGAGTTGCTGAAGATCAAGGCGCTGGACCTGGCCATCCAAGAGAAGCAGTACCGCCAATACGAAAGCATGGAAGCCCAACTGGCTTCGCTGGTGTCGCTGGAAGTTACTGCAGGTGGCGCACAAGCCCGCACCAGCCAAGCCGCCTCGGATGCCGCCAAGCAAAACGTGAAGCAGAGTGTTAAGTGACGGAGCGCAAGGTATGAACAGAACGATCTTGCGAGGCGTGGCTGCCTTGGGGCTGGCGGTTTACGCCCACAGCGCCATAGCCGACACTTGCATGGTATCGCCGACCGACAAGGAAGTTGTTTCCGGGCGTTTCGGCAAATTCCGCGGCGGCGGCTCGGGCAACTTCGGCTCGGCCAACAAGAAAGCGCACATGCACGATGGCCTCGACTTCTCTACCAGTGGCGCGTCGCAACCGGTGTACGCGACCACTGAAGGTGTCATCGCATTTGTCGGAAGCCGAGGGTCGGCGGGCAACACAGTGCTGATCAAACGGGACAACGGCGATATCGTCGCGTATTACCACCTTAGCGGTTTTGCTAATGGCGTGAAGCGCTACGCTACGGTAAAACCCGGGCAGCAACTTGGCCTGTCGGGCAATACGCCCAGCAGCAGCATGACCAAGCATTTGCACTTCACCTATGGCACCGCGCAAAAGGATGCGGCCAGGGCCAAGGCGTTTGCCGAAAATGCTCACCGTGGGCCCTTTAACCCGGCCCAGTTACCGCCCGTGTTCAATCGCCAGGACGACATTGGCTACAAGACTGACCCGGCACCCTATTTCTGCCAAACTTATTCCATTCAGGATGGCCACCCGGAGCACTACCCGATCCTGGGCAAGGATACCAAGGCGCAACACCAGATCCTGTTCGGCAATGTGCCCTCAGGCGGCGTCGCCCCCGACTCCACGGCCGAACCCGTGCAGGTGGCCGCTGCCAACGCCGATGCCGCACTCGCCGAAGCAGATGGCAAAACACCTGAGATGTACTTGTCTGACGCCGATGGCTATGGTGCCTTGCCGACAGCCCCCATTGGTGGCTACGACACCATGTCGGTTTCGGAAATGATGATGACTGAAGCGACACGGCGGTTCAGCGACGCTGAGTGGAACAACAGCATCACGCACGTTTCCAGCCGCGCCCTGTGGGTCGACTACAACCGGGCGACAGGTGTCAGCAATTACCTGTCGGAAGCGATTTATCGCAAGAAAGAAAAAGTTGAAGCATTGCTTGCCGTTTACGCGTCGCAGAAATTGGCAGGTCAACGGGCACAGACCGATTGGGCGCATCAGCGCGCCCAGAAAGGAGCTGTGTCCAGATCCATTGAATAACGCGGCGCCCACGAAAAGGTAATCAAAGATGGAACCCAAAGAACTCGAGAAGCCTGAACCGGCCGTCGCTCACTCTGCTGCCGGGCCGCACGCCGAGCCAGGGCGCAGTTACGCAGGCATCTTGGTCCATCATGGCGCGGCGCCCGCTCACAACGACCCTGCACAACCGAAAAGCTACTACGTCACCTTGAAATCCCCCGCTGGCGAGCAAACCCTGTGGGGCGCCGAGCTTGAGCAAGCCATACGCGGCGCTGCAGTGCAGCGCGGCCAGGCTGTGCAGCTGGATTACCAAGGCAACGCCGAGCATTCGGCGCAAGCCACCTGGAGCGCCCGCTCGATCGATGCGGCAGCGTTGCAGGCCGCTGACGCCAACGCAACGCCGCAGGGGACGGCTGCCGGCCGGGATACCCCCGCCAGCCAGGCGCCAACTGCCCGCACCGAGATCGACCCCGTGGCACTCGATGCGCTGATGCAGGTGGCGGGCGATGTGAAGAAGAAAATGGACTCGCTCGACCCCGAGGAAGTGCGGCGGATCAACGCCTCCTTGCATGAGAATGACGCTGCCTCTGGCAAACGCTCGGAGCGCGAGGCCAATGGTGCCGAAACCTTGTTGCGTGGCACTGCCGAGCTGGTGGGTGGCGTCGCGTCGTTGACGGGTGCTGCCATGCAGGGCCTGGGCAAGGGTGCGGACGCGCTGGCCAATGCCTGGCGCGGCGGCTCAAAGGCGCAGGAAGCCGCAGAGCCTGCGTTCTCGGAAGAAACGGCTGGCCGGGTGCCGGTTTTGCCTCGCCTTTCCGAATACCGGGTCGATCAGGTCGAGAAAGCCGCCAGCAACTACGAGAAGGCACATGTTGCCTTCTGGAATGCGGACAACATGCCCCAGGTTCGCCAGCAGATCGAAGCGCGCGCCGAGCAAACCGGCCTGACCGTGCCCGAAGTGATCGAGAAGATGAAGCCCGATGGCGAATTCACCGACCTGCACGAAACATTCGTCGAGGCTGTAGGCCAGTCGCCCGAGGCCCAGAGCAACAAAAAAGCCATGGACAAGGCCCTCACCGGCTGGGCGCGGCAATACGGGCGCGCCCAGGAAGAGCTGCTGAACCCGGAAACCGACGGCAGCCCGCATTACGACAAGCTCAAGAACCGGCTCGAAACGTCCAGCCAGAGCATGCATGCCAACGCCGGCAATACACCGGCCTTCGACGGCGAAGCGCAATCGCACCTGGAGCGCCTCAAAGACGTCATGCAGCGCATCGCCGAGCGGCTCAAGGAAATGCTCCAAGGGATCGTCGACATGGTCCGTGGCAAGCCTTCGGGCCCATCGTCAGGCAACGATTACACCCCGTGATGGGGGCCGCCACCCCGGCGGCAGGCTCAGCACCAGGCCAATGCCGAATGGAGCCATGAAGGCGCAGGCATAAACATCCAAGCAAGGAGAACGGAATGAAAGAATACAGCAACTGGAAAGAACTCACCGCCACGCCAGAGGCCCATCTGGATTTCCTGCGGGTGGTCGATGCCAGCCTGGACGAGGGCCTGGGTGGCAAGAACCTCTATCAGAAACTGGCCCAGGAAATCACCGTGGATGGCAAGGCGTTCAGCCAGGCCTTCCACTTGAACAACCTGGAGAACAACTCGGGTAACTGGGATACCGACGAAACACCTGACCCGGTGAAACTGGAAATCGTCTCGCTGTCGTCGAAGATCAAACAGGCTGACCCTGGCTACGACATGGCCCATTTCACAGTCGGTTACGAATACATGATCAGTGAGATGAAAGAACGTGGCTTAGACGTGGATGCCGGTCTGGATCACAGCGACCCGGCACCCGCACGCACCAGCGGTTCGGACTACGAACCTGGCATGTAATGCCTGGAGGCGCCTGTGAAAAACACCCTATCGATCGCCCTGGCGTTGAGCGCATTGGCCCTGGTGAGTGCTGCCCAGGCTCAGAACGCCCCTGAGCCGGCTGAAGAGCAGTGGCAGGAGTTGCCGCGCAACACCACCATCTACGTGCCAGTACCGACGCGGATCACCCCCGTATCCGCCTACCGGTCGTGTTCCGGTCGCTATGAAGGTGAACGTTGTGACTTCGCCACGCCTCAGCAGGGGGTCGTCGAAGGCACCTGCCAGGCCCCCGAAATGCGCCAACCGCCGGCGTATGGGTATCAGGTGCAGCAGTACCCTGCACAGGTGCGAACGGGGTTGGTGTGCGTGCCGCCGGACGCCCCACCTTCCGGCGGCCAAGGCGCTGAGCCTGGCAACCCTGGCCATGAGACCCCTTACGCGCCCCCACCTGCCCCACTGCCGCCCGCTGAAGCCCCGGCGCAATAGCCAGCCGAGGCTGCCCGGCTCAGCGCCTAGGGCGCTGGGTCCGAGTCGTCCGGTTGCGAGCGCGGTGCAACCGCCGCCTGCATGCTCAGGATGAACTGGTGTGTTTCAGGCAGCTGTTTCTGGAACGTTTCATCCTGCTCCGGCGGGCGCTGGATGTGCCCCTCACGCAGGCCCAGCGCCACCTGCTGCTGATAACGCTCGACGAACCGCTCACGGATACGCCGGGCCTCAGGCGTATCTTCGCCGGCAAGCTCCTCCAGCAGCCCTTGTGCCGCCTGCGTGAAGACCAGGGTGCGCTGGTACTGTTCGGTCTTCAGCTCAGATTGCGCAAACGTGGACTCGAATTGCTTCTCCATCGCCTTGATGGTGAGTTCCTGCAACTCATTGGCGCTGTTGAGGGCGGCGACCACACTGGTCAGGCGGGCCTCCTCGGCCACTGCGCTGCGGTTGGCTTCGTTGGCCTTGGCGACTTGCGACAACTGCTCGTACATCAGGTCGATTACCGCCTTCTGACGCTTCACATGGTCCCTGAGCTGTACCGCTTCTGCGAAGTACTGGCGCACGTGCCCACGCAGCGGCTCCAGCTTCTGGTTGGCGTGGGCCGCGCCGGCATCCCAGCCTTGTGAATAACCGTGGGAGCGCCCCTGCTCGAAGCCCTCCCGGCGCCCTTGGTCGCGGCCAACGTGGAGGTTGGCCTCGGCCTGTTGCGCAGAGCCGTTGTAGCCGCCGTCCAGGCTCATGTTGCCCTTGCGTGCTGCCCAGTTTTGGTCCATTTCGTTACCTCCTTCCATTGGCGCATCGTCGCGTCACACGCCTCACACTCTAGATGATGGGTGCCGCGATCAGGGCTGACAGCGCCTAACGTGTGGTCTTGATCTCGGCGCCGGCTGCCTGCTCCGCCGCTGCCTGGGGCAAGGCGAACTCCGTCAGCCGGTGCACGGCGACCGCTACCCAGTCGCCCCCGAAACGTTCGTCTTCCAGCACCGACTTCAGCGCCAGGATCGGCACACAATGCCGTGCATCCCCTTGGACATAGAAAGCGGCCAGCCATTCGGGCAGCAGGTGATTTATCGCATCGTGGGTTTCGACAGTGAACATCAGTGCCAGCGTTCCGGGCATGGCCTTGACCTCTCGGCTGGGCAGCGCATCGGCCAGCCAGAATGCCACGTCGCCCAACTGGTTGGCCTGGATCGGCAACAAGGCAATCACTTTGCCGCCGTCGTGACTCACCACGATACCCGGCTCGAGGTTGATGGTGGGTGCACCGAAGCCCAGCGCCTCATGGCGAATGGGCAACGTCTTCAAAAAATGCTCCAGCAGCGTGTACATCTCGAATGCCGCCGGGATGTCTTTTTGAATGGCCGGGGTGCTCTTGGCCATCACGCTGACAAAGCCGCCGCCTGACTGCGCAAACACATTGCCACTGATGGCCTGCGCCACGAATGCTTCAAGTTCACCAAGTGAATACATGTTCAACTTCCCTGCACCGGGTCGACTAGACTGAACTTGAAGCGGCTTCAAGGTCAAAGTTACTGTCAACAGTGTGTGTATGTTTGCAGCCCAAACTTCAAGGAAGTATCAATGAGCCATCAGTTTCATTGCGCATTTCAAGCTGCCCCCGGTAACCCGGGTGGAGTACTGAATATCGGCCCGGCCTCGGTCAGTATCGACCTTGAGAACCTGCGCCTGTTTGCAGACGTGGTCGGGCAAATCGAAAAACGTCGTACGGCCGGCGAAACCCGGTCGGAAATCCTCGGCGAGTGGGCTGCTCGCGAAGGGATCGACTGGGCCCATATCGGCTTTCACCCCTGCCGTGAAAGCTACAGCCTGCGTTACAACGGGGTGGCCTGGGAATCGCCCGCCGACGCTACGATCGCGGCAGCTGCCGAGGCACGGTTATTCCTGGATAACATGCGCCTGCAGGCCTGATACAGGTGCGCGGCCCTCACTGACTTCATAGGAGGGCCTGGCGTCATTGGCCGTGGTCGAGAACTCGAATTCGACCCGGCGATTGGCGGCGCGGCCATTGGCTGTGTCGTTGGACGCAATATAGTCCCCCACCCGGCCTTGGGCACTGATCTTCGAGGCCTCCACGCCACGCCGAACCAGGTACATCTTCGCCGCTTCCGCTCTAAGCTGGGCAACGCGGCGATTCGCTTCCAGGGTGCCCACACTGTCGGTGTAGCCAAAGATCTTCACCTGCCGCGCGGCACGAGCAGAGCGCACCAACACGTCTTCATCGGCGGCGTTGGGGCGGAACCTTGAGTGGCCAAAGGCGAAGTTGAGCGTCATGTGGTTGATCGAGGCCTGGACCTGCTCCTGCCCCGCCCTGATGGCCAGCAATTCCTGGCGGCTGCCGTTGGCATCGGCCTCTGCAGCTGCCAGACGAACCCGCAGGCTCTGGATTTCCACACGCAGCGCGTTGATCGTCTGCTGCATCTGCGCAGTGTCGTCTACGGGGGGCGCCGTAGTTACATAAGACACCGGCGCGGCTGGGCTTTCAATCAATTCAAACCCCGCAAAAGCGTGTGGGGCAAGCGCCGCAGACACGACCGCCAATACCAACGGTAGCAATTTGCGCGGGGTGACAATCAGGGTGCTCATACATCTCTCCAGAACCGCAGGATCACGAAAACGATAAGCGACCAGGCATAGCCCAATAGCAGCGTCAGTGCGCCTGCCAGCAAGTACATGCGCAGCGGGTCGATAGTGTCCTGGCCAAGTGGCTTCAGGCCTGGCACCAAGGTGACGGGGAACCACGCAAACAGCAGCGCCACCAGCGGAACAAGCCACAGGCCCAGGCGCAGCCGACGGTGGTCAGCGCCGTGCGTCCACCAGGCGTACCAGCCCACGCTGAGCAGGTAGGCCGGCAGCAGAATCACGCTAAACAAAAGCACCGAGAACGACAGTGCCGCGGCGTAGAAGCGTGGCGAGCCTTCAGCCATTTCACCCATCATGGTCGCAGCGACCGCAATGACGAAGGCCAGCAGTGCCCCCAGCAACGGCACCAGCAAAAGCCACAAGGCCGCGCGGCGATCGCCCACCACCCTCAGGCCCGGCTCCACAGCAAGTGGCGGTAATGGGTAGGACATGCCTGAAAACTCCTTGTAAGGGCCAGCTGAACGGTGATGTTCAAGACAAGCGTCGCAGCATGCGGAGGCGATGCCGATCAGCCAGCGTTCAACGTCCTGTCAATTATCAAAATGGCCTGTTAGAAAAATGTTGCTCGTGATGGCGAGTATGAATTTGAGGCCATTTGCCGTCAAGGTGAAATCCTGAGGATGCACAGGCGTTCGCTTGACCGGCCGCAAGGCGTAGCGCACACTGCGGCCATGCAAAAAACGTTTTTCTAACAGGCTAAATTGATAGCACTTTGTCATCCAGAAGGATCTGCCGCATGAAAGCACTGCAACTCGCCGTACCGCTGCTGGTTTCGCTCGCCTGCTCTGGGGCGTACGCCGAGCAAGTCGACCAGCCCGAGGCCAACGCACGCCTGGCTCAGGTCTTGACCTGCCAACGCAACGTCTCGCCAGAAGAGTTCGAAGCACTGGTTAAAACAGCCAAGGGCAAAGCCATCGTGCAGGCCTCGGACTTGTCCGATGGCGAATACACGGTGCCGAACCCGCTGGACGTTTTCGGTCGCCCCGTCACCCGGCTTGCACTGCACCCAGGCTCCAATGGCGAAGGTGATTTCAACTCCTACTCCGGCGCATTCAGCGGCGAAAGCATCCAGACGGTGGCCAAGCTGGCCGGCGTCCCCAAGGACCCAATCGGCGACTACAAGAAAGAGGTCGGCAACCATGACCAGTGGCTGTATGTAGATTCAGGCAGCACCTACATCAGTTGCGCGTACGATGTGCGCACAGTGGCGAAAACCATCAAACGCACAGCGCGCGACGCCGCGGACGCCGTCAAACGGGCTACCCAGTAACGCCACGCCAACCGACATGCGCTGAATGGAGTCATGCCATGAGCTTCAGAACACTGGCTGCAAAGTTTCTGGAAACGGTCAAGGACGACCTGGGCATCCCTGCCCGGCTGCGCCGGGTCATTGCCGAGCAACCCGCCCTGCGCAGGCGGGTCGATGACACTGCAAGTGTCATCGCGTTATCGAGCGTGGTTCGCTGGCATGAATGGTCGCACCGCATCGGCTTCGGCCACGGTAGCGAAAGCAGCGGCGAAGTCAGAGGTTGGCGCTCGGCCAACGGCCGCTATCAGGGTGAGCACCGGCACATCCCCGCACTGGCCCGGCTCAGCAGGCGCGAGACGACAGCAGACTTCGCCTGCGACATCACCGACGTGTCCGGCCTGTCGGCGTCGAAGTCCGAACTGTATCGCTTCAACTCCATGCAGCAGATGGCAGAGCAGGCCTGCCAGGCATTCACCCAAGACCTGAGCCAGGAGGGCCTTGCGCAAAACCTGCGCTGGCCCGAGGTGCGCATTGTTCATGGCGGCTCCGACTTCATGGTCAGGCACGACTGGGATGATGGCTTGTACCTGGTCAACAGCGGCGGTTCGCACCACTTTGTCGCGGCCCAGCATATCGCCAGGCACCTGCAGCAACCCGTTGCCTTGCAAGGCCGCCTTGAGCGCTACGGCCTGGATGCCGATGCGGTGGCTCAGCTGAACGACGAATACGCCATCTACGCCGTTGCCAAGGACGCCTACTTCTCTGACGCGCTCGATGCCCTGCGCGACTTCAAGGCCACGCACTTCTGGGGCGATCTGCCACACCCTTATGACAATGGCCTGGCCATCTTCCTGCCCAAAGAGGAACCGCGCTCACGCAAGGTTGCCGAGGTCTTTGCCAGCGAAGGCTTTACCAACGTCGGCGAGATACTGGTGGAGCTGGCCTCGGAGAACGCAGCCGTGCAACGTCGCGACCGCCAGGACGAGATGCGCAAGCGCATTGAGGCCTTGCCTGGCCTGGAAGCAAAGGCTGGCGTGGCGCACGTGTTCGGCAAGCATGCAGCGGCGAGCCTGCGCCACGAACTGGCGACACAGGTGGACTGGCCAGCCGTGGAGCGAGCGACGCTGGAGGAAGCCTTTGGCGTGCATCGGCTCGACGCCCAGAGCGTGTTCGAGGGCCTTTGCCAGCACAGCCCAGGCGCTGTCTCCCCCCACTCCCAGAACACCCTGCGCGCTACCGTGGACGGCTATGCAGCCCTTCATGAGCGGCAACTGGACAGCCAGGCAACCCCAGATGCACCGAGCCCCGACTGAAGGCGGGGCTCGGACGTTTCGGCTCGAACAAGCAGTTGGGTGCAGTCGCTACGCTGAACAATACTGCTTGGCCATCTGGTGGATGCGTGCTGCTGCTTGCGCCTGGCCTTGAGCCTGTTCGCACGCCCAAAGCAGTGTCGCGGCGTCAGGCACGGCCTGCGCCCCGCTCGCCCGCTTCGACACGAACCACAACGCGCGCATGACAAACAGCGGGTCGCTGTCGAGGCGCTGATCACCCACTGCACGCAAATGGCCGACCAGCGCCTGAGTCGCCTTGACCAACCCGTTGCCCTGGCCAAACTGGGTCAAAGTGCCCAGCGCCTGCGGCGCCATGGAAGGGTGAATCGTCAGCGGTGTGCAGAGGTCGGAATCGAGTAAATCCCAGAACGTCACGCCATCCTTGCAGACCATCCCCACACGGCGGCCACCGGCCATGTCATCGACCTCGATAAAGGTGCCTGGCTGGTATTTGTGGATTTTCATCATGTAGCCCTTACGGATTGACTGACCGACCCACGTCGGTAACAGGTGCATTCTAAGCAAGCAGCCTGCAAAAAGCGTAACCGCATGCGCTTACCGACACCTGTTGTTGATGCAACGCAACGTCGAGCGCTTTCACGGCTCGGGGGCATCCCAGGTGACGGTACGCTCCAGTTCGCGCTCCGCAGAATAGGCAATCATCGCACGCGCCAATGGCTTGCCATCCGCGCCGGGTATCTCGCAGGCGTCCTTCAAGGTGCCTTCCGGTCGCTCGGCGATCCAGGTTGCAGCTTGCTTGAAGCCATCGTAGAGCATCCCTGCCTGCGCCGCCGGGTCTATATGCTGCAGGTCGATCGCGACCAGCACGCCGCGCGCACTGGCAAACGATGGCGCTTCATGCACAGCCTCCAGGGTGCCCACCACATTGCCGTTGGTGTCATGCAGCATGAACGGATCATCGATACCCAAGGGCGCTTTGGCAAGGGCGCCGATAGCCGCATCGGCAACAATGCGGCTGGCCTCGTATTCAAAACCCAGATCGGCAAATGCCGAGGAGCCTTCGGGGTCAATGCGTACCACGGCATAGTTGGCTGAAAAGGCCGGCTTGGGTACCGGAACCTCTTCAAGCGCCAACCTTTTGAGGTGTTCGACTTCGGGCTTGGAGCTTGCTAGCAACGACGAGAGTTCCGCCACTTGCTGCTGGGACTGAGCTGCCAATCGTGACGCGTGCTCAGCCTTGCGGGTCGCCAGCCTGTCCTTGATGTTGCTGCCGGCAGGGTTTTCAGGGGTGGCCGCGCTATTTTCAGCCTTCTCGTCCCACGCGAAGAATTTCTCACCTACCTTTCTGCCGATGCGCTGGACAAGCGGCTCGCCCAGCGAGTCATCGTTTTCAAAGATGACCTTGCGACCATTGACTTGCTGGCCGAACGGCTGGTCCTGCCGCCTGAACGGCAAGAGCGTACCGCGCTCGGTCGGGAAGGCTTGATTATTGACAAGCGTGAACGACCCATCGGCATTGCGCTTGAACGCCTCGTTGCCTTTGATCAGGCGAGAGTCGATCAACGCTTCCTGCAGCCGTTCGGGGTCTTTGATCAATGCATTGTACTGCTCGATACGTTTCAACTCTTCCGGCGGCATTGGCCCCATCTCGATGCCCGCCGACTTCAAGCGATCGTACATGAACGCCAGCGGGCCAGCGGCCAACAGATCATTACGGTAGCCGCCACCGACCTGGGAATGCGCGCCCGCGAACTTCACCTCTTCAATGCGCGAGTTGTCGTCATTACGCAGCGCACTGGTCAAAGGGAACGTTGAGCGATATTCATGCATCGCCACCAGATGCGTGGTCGACTTGACGTTTTTGCTTATCTCCAGATTTTTGTTCGGGTGGCTATCGGTAATGGGGATGCCATAGGAAGCAACGGTGTCGAATATGCCGAGCTTGTTAATCTCGGCCTGGCCCGGCGGGACAAGATACTCACGGGTGGGTTTCCAGTTGCTGTCGAGCCTTGGCACACCCCGGTCGATGATCTCGTTCGCCAACGCGCGGGCCTGCGCCGCACCACGGCTGAAGCCGATCACGTTGACATCGATATCGAGGTCCTGGTTTTTATTGCAAAAGGCGACGAAGGCGTCGTAGGCCTGCTCGATACGGTTCTGGCCACCCAAACCGGTTCCCCGTTCGAGCAACGCATTGGGCGTGCTCGACCTCTGGCTGCCCACGCCATCGAGGTAGATCTTCTCCGACTGCCCGGCGTATTGCGCCGGGTCGTACTTCAAGGGCACATGGTCGGAGTTGACAGCCAGATTGGTACCTTGCGCGGTATCCAGCTCGAAGAGCCGGGCTACATTGGTGTGGCTACCCGTGGGTTTATCATTATCTTTGCTATTAGCCGTACCATCCAGGTACACACTAAAGTACACAGATTTACTCATTTCATGTCCCTATGAACAACGACGGCTCAGGCTTCATTCAACTTGAGAATGTGGGCCTTTATTGCGTTACCCGCGCGCTCCATAAAATCTCCGTAGAACGCCTCACCCAGGTGGAGCAAGGGTGAGCCGTCCAAAGAATCTGCCGCCGCATCCAGCGCAATGACGCCGAATTGCTCCGCAATTATTTCGATACTGCGTGTGCGCATTTCTGGGTGGTCGTAGGGCTTCTGGTACCACGTGGCAATTTGGTACTGAATGTCATTTCGCTCGAATGCTGCATACAAATGCTCGGCTAACGCAATGACGGTTTCGCGGATCAGGCCGGGGTCGATAGCGCGCTCTTCGAGCAATGCTTCGACGGGGGCGTTGGCAACCGCGAGCAGGTCAGCAGTGGTGTAGCCTGGCATCGGCGGAAATACCCCAGGGGGTAGTTCTTCGTGGGGACCAGACGCTTGACGCGTGTTTTCGTCGTCGTGCATGGGATGCTCCTAGCGCGGCACTGTAGCCTGAATACTAACTACAGATATGGTGAAAATCAATTTTCTAACAGGCTATTTTGACAAAAAAAGACGCAGCGATCAGCTCGCCACCCTCACCTTGTCAAAGGCAAGCCCAGGGCCATCCTGCAAAGCTTGTACAGCAGCGCGGTACAACAGCGTCAGATCTTGCCTGGCTGCGAGCACCTCACCGTAGAAAACCGCCGCCACGAAGGGTGCCACCCGAAAGAAGTCAGGCAGCTCACCTTGAGGGCTGGCGTGCAGCGGAAAGATTGGGTTGGCAGGCGCAGCCAGCTCGAACTCATAGCCGAACCCGCCCAGCCCCGTACGCTCGGATAACGCCTGGGCAATGCACAACACGGCCACCAGGCCGATATCGGCTACATCGTCGGCATACAACTCCCCGCCATCGTAGAAGAACTGTTCACCACGCACGATGGCCTGATCAGCCAGCCCGGTAAGGAGCCGTCGAAGCTGGTCTTCCAGTGGATTATCAACCATGCGAAGCCTCTGCTCAGCGCGGCCTCAGCCGCGTATCAAGTTGCGCACACCCATTGCGCGTCACCGTCCAAGACAGCCAAGGGCGGGAATAATTCCCCGCCTGCCGGCTATCCGTGGGCAAATGGCCACCCGCTCGGAGCAAGGCGGCCTGCCTGCTTATCGATCTTCTTCGTGGCCGACATTGGAGCGGCCGGTAGCATAAGGCTCACCGGCACGCGATGTGCCGCGACCGGTCCACTGGCCATCGGCATCCTCCTGCGCAGTGCCGGCGGAGCGTTCGGTAGCTGTCGCTTGCCCGCCTTGGTGACTCGCCGAGGATGCCCCGGCAGCAAGCGTCGCGCCGCTGAACTGATGGTCCTTGGCCCCAGCGTCGCCTGCCCGCCCAGCGGAGGCTGCAGCCGGCTGCTGAGCACCGCCATCCGCGACGGACGCCGCACCACCTGGTGCAGCGCCGCTGGCGGCATAAGGCTGCCCGGCAGACGCCGTGGAGCGACCCGCCGACTGGCCAGCAGCACCAGCCTGCGCGTTGCTGCTGGCTCCGCCGGCAACGGCCCCGCGCCCGCCCTCGTTACTGGCCGAGGATGCCCCAGCAGCAAGCGTCGCGCCGCTGAACTGATGGTCCTTGACCCCAGCGTCGCCTGCCCGCCCGGCGGATGATGCAGCCGGTTGTTGATCGCCGCCACTTGCGCCGGTCGCCGCACCGCCCGGTGCAGCGCCGCTGGACGCATAAGGCTGCCCGGCAGACGCTGCCGAGCGACCCGCCGACTGGCCCGCACCGCCATCCTGCGCATTCAGGCCGGAGCCGTCGGCAGCTGCCGCTTGCCCACCTTCGTTACTGGCCGAGGACGCCCCGGCAGCAAGGGTCGCGCTGCTGAACTGATGGTCGCTGAGCCCGGAGTCATCCGCACCGCCGGCAGATGAGGCGGCTGATTCCTGATCGCTCCCCCCTCCGACAGGTGCTGCCCCGGCCGATAGCGATTCCTTGAACGCCTGGATACGTGCGTCAGCACCTTCGTGATACGCCGCCTTGCCTTCCGCACCAGCGGTCGAAAACGCTTGCTTGTAATCGGCCCCGGCGGCGCTCGCAGCAGACGCCAGACCGGCACCGGCCGTCAACGCGCCCGCCTTCACCCCATCACGCATGCGCCCACTAATAGAGCCTGCTTCCGAGCCGCGGAACGATTCCACGCCCGCACGGCCGGCAGACAGCGCAGCACTGCCGGCGCTGCGCATGGCCCTGCCTGTCGAAGCGGCCCCCCCCGCAACTGCCCGGCCAAGGGCAACACCGGCTGCATCACTGACTCGCTGGCCGTTCGTGCGGCTGTCACTCGGCGCACTGTCGCCGGTCGCATCCGACTCCCGCGATGCCGCCCCACCTGCGCCTTGGCCGTTTGCACTGAGCAGTGGCGTGCCGCCGCCTGAACCGCCGCCGCGAGGCCCACCCCCCTTGGGATCATTGGGCGAACCGCCATCAGGCGGTGGCAGCCTGCCCTGGGTGCCGCCACCCAGGCGCATGCCGGTACCACTGCCCTGAACGCTCGAGCCAACCCGGCTCATGCCGCCTCGCATATCAGCCACCGCACTGGTCTCACCCATGCTGCCGAGGCCCCCGCCGATCCAGCTGAGCACCTGGTCAGGCAGGGTCTGGGGCAAGCCGAAGATCATGTACAACACGGGCAACAACGTCAGCCCGAACACCATGAACCACCACGCGAAGGTCAGAAACTCCGAAATGATGCCCACATTGCCCGAGGAGGTCACCACCGCACCGCGCATGGCGAAAAAGCCCTGGGCTATGTAGTCGATCACCGGGTCGGACACCAACACCGCCGCGAACAAGCCAAGCACGGCCAGCGCCGGGCGAGCGAACAGCGACAGCAACAGCAGGTAGCCTTGCGTCTGCGAGCCCACGAACGTACGGTCCGGCGTCATGTGCATCACAGCCCAGAGCGGCGCCGCAATGATCGACTGCAACACAGCGAGCAACCAGCCAACGAAAACGATCATGAACAGCGTGTAGGGCAAGCTGGGGAGGAACACAGCAAAATAGAACGCCAGCGGCTCGATGTAGCTGGCCATCAACGCCAGTTGCTTGACCGGCACTTCCATCACCCAGTCCCACAGCGGGGTCACGACCTTGTCCAGGTCCAACCCGTTGCCCAAGCCTTTGACCGACGAAAGCGTACCCGCAAGCACCCTCACCGCTGTTCCCGCACTTTTGATGGCGACATCGGCCACCAGAATGCCGGCGCGAGCTACGACCAGGTAATCACCCACGCACTTCATGCGGTTGAGCGAGCCACCCATCTGCCCCGCCGTTCCGCAGAGCGGCGTCTGCCCATTGCTGCCCGCCCCCGTGGCGATCTCCACCACGTTCAGCATCACGCCGTTGACGAACGACGACATCTTCGCATCCATGTCGGCGCGCAAGGTGCTGACACTGATATCGCTGCCGGGGTCCTTGGGGATCAGGCTCGCGATGTCTTCGGGCTTGGCCGAGGTCGAAGATTTGTAGCTGGTTTTCTCTTCTGCCTTTTTGTCGATTGCCTCAGTGACCGTTGTCACGCTGTTGGCCAGCAAAAAGAACCGGGCATCGCCAGGCAGTGCACCCAGGGAGGGCGCACTGACCGCACCCACCGGCTCGGCAAGCACGCCTGCAATTTGCCCGCGGACCATGCCTACACGCTGGAACCACCCCCCGGCTGCCGCCCAACCATCATTGGTAAGCGTCTTCAGGAAGTCGTCGAGGCCCCCGTTGACACCCGACGCCTGGTTGGTGACCTGGGCGACGATATCGGTCGCCACCTTCTGCTCCCACTTGTTCACAATGACGTTGAACTGGCCGGAGTCGACTTGATCCCAGCCCGTATCATTGATGGTGGCTGGCCACTGCCGCACCCAGTCATCCAGCTCTTTCATCATGTTGATGGCTGCTGCACGCTTGATGCCCTGAACCTGCACGCGCATCTGCTCCAAGGCTTGGGCAGTGGCGTCCGTCTTCGTCTGCGCCTGGTATTCGGCCACTTTCACAGAGCCGCAAAACGCGGAGCCGCCCGCCAGGTTGGTAACCTTGTTGCGGTCTTTCAGGTCGAAAACCCATTCCTTGCGGCCATCCACAATGGTGAATTTGTCTTCGGTCCTGTTCTTTTTCGCGCCAACTTCAGGGAGTGCACCTGAGGCGGTGTTGTCGGCATAGATCGAGTTGGCCGCCGTCGCGCAGTAAGACCCCGCCAGGTAGCCGCGGGCAAAATCGCGCAGCCCATAGAAGTTGCCGGGGGAGTTCACCCCTTCGACAACACCGTTTGGGGACAGAACCCCCATGGCCATGCCCGCTTTATAGGTGCCGTTGGCAAAACCAACGCCCCACAAGGCGAACATCAGCACGATGAGCTGAATGAAAGAAAAGCCACTGGTTGTCGGCAGCAACACGGCGCCACCTGCCACGATCCGTACCGGCGTCCACAGCGAGGACCAGCTCTTGCCCATCGCCTCACCGTCGTTGGCGGTGTTGGTCACGCCCATCACCGCTACGTACGAGACGATCAGCGAGCCGATGATCAGGATCCCGCTGTTGAAGAAGCCGAACATCGTCGCAAGGATATTCGCGCTTGCCTCAACCGTATTGGGGTCGGTGCCTTTGACCAATGCATCGATGACCGGGCCGAATATCCGGCCTAGCATCTTGACCGATTGGTCGGTGCAGGCGCTTGGATCGCTGCACGGAGAGAACGGCATCTGAGCCATTGTGAATACCTACCTGAATCGAATTGCGGACGGATTATCTGAATCGTTCGCGACGAATTCCCCTTGGAGTGCTCCGTCGTCCTTGAGATGAGCTGTCGTGCAGCCGCGTAAGCGAAGGCCTAAACGGGCATGCGTTCTAGCTTGAGCCATGGTTCCACCCTGTGAGCCGTAATCCTGCGGATAGCTAAGGTCGGGCAATCTTAAACCAGACATCACAGAATTATCAAAAAAATGTTACGAAAGAAAACTAACAAAACGATTTCAGAACGCGTGCGCTGCTGAAAATCGGCGATCTGACACGCCACCCAAGCTTGCCAGCTCACCACAGTAAAACCTATAAAAACAGGCTATAAACAAGCTTAAATCCATGAAAAATCATGAATACTGCTTGAAATGCACATACTGCCCCTGGGGTTAAATCGACCTCCATTCGCATACTCGACCCGTTCTCGAATGATCCATGAAATGGCGAAATTTCATCTTCAATTAGGCTTTCACATGGCTGCAAAACCGCTAAAAAAGTAGATTGCTCTTACGCAGCCCCACCAGGCACGCAAACGCAACAACAGGCGAAAACGCCCGTATCACTGGGGTTTCAGCGCCTAGCTTGAAAATGGGCGGTTTTTTTCGCGCTCAACCCGCCTCGGCACATCCGGCCATGGTGGGGGATACTATAAAACACTGAAAAAAGCGTTTGACTCGACTCGCTCACAAGAAATAAAACAGTAAAAATGCTATGGTCACTCATGGCAGACGCACCCAGGTCTGCGAGGGAGCACCCACAGCACGTCGCAAAGCCGCAATCGACGCTTCGCATCAGCCGATGCGACTGGCGTACGGTGAGCCGCGCAGGGAAGCTGACGTTGCTGGATGCCGACTGATTCGGGCACGTTCAAGCCCTGTGAAAAACGACGGACATAGATGCAGCTATCAATACGTGATGCCAGCCGATTCGTGATCGGCGCCGGGTTAATGCGCCAGAAAGCCATCGAGGCCTCGGGCAACCCGGCAATTAGTTTTGAGAACGTAGCGCAAGCCGCACTGCGCGAAGGCCCCGACGGCCAGAAAATCCGGCAAACCATCGACACGCTGGCTGACCAGGAATCGGCCTGGCTGCGCAATACGCCGCCTCACACCCTGAACTCCGATCGGGTCATGCAGAGCCGGGCAGCCGAAATCAGCGCATTCACAGCCATCCACCGCGCCGTGATCAGCACCGTGGCCTTCGACGCGGCCCCACAAGCCGAAAAAGGCGCCGCCGAAACCGAACTTCGCCAATCGCTGCTGCATGTACTCGAAGCGATCGACAACACGCCCGGCTCACGGGCCGACCGTGAAGGGCTGCTGAGCAATCTGCGCGATCAGGTGGTTGCGGTAGCGGGCGACGGCGACTTCATGAAGCGCGCGCTGCGCGACAGTGAACAGGCGTACCTGGCCGCCGACCTGGACAAAACATTTGCCCGTTACGCCAATCCATCGCTGTCACGCAGCGAGGGCCTCGACGACTACAGCATGTAAGGACGCACGCCATGCCGAGCGCACAGGATTTCCAGAGCTTCACAGCCTCCGTATTCCCCTCTCAAGCGGCGGAGATCGTCATTGACAAGCAGCCTGTTCTGGCCGATTACGGCCGAGAGCTGCGCAGCGCCATCAACCAGCTCCCACCCGAAGCGACCCGAACGCTGCTCAGCGAGTATGGCGGCGCGACTGCGCAGGTCGTCACCTCGATCGAGGACGCCATTCTGCTGCGCGAGTTTGCGCACGAGCGTGCCGCTCAACAGGCGGACCTCAGCCAGGAATGGCTGAACGCCGCAGACAGGCACGGCCCCGGCATCAATGAGGCAGCGGTGGCGGCTGACGATACATGGAACATGGCGCCATGACCGCCCTCGGCATCTGAGTGGCGCAGCAAACGCAGGCAAGTACCCCGCAGCATGGAAGATGATGGGCAACCACCTCCACACTGCGGGACTGGGCTTGCCGGCGATCAACTGCGCAGCAAGCCCACAGGCAGCTAGCGTGCAGCCGCCGAGAACTGCCGGGAGTGGTCCTTGCAGCCCATCGATGCCACCGTGAAGCGCACTTCATAACGCGAATAGTCGCCAGCTGAAATGTTCGAAGGCCGAGGGCCTTTATCGACGGCCTTGCTGTACCCAAGCACCGCCTCACAGGCAATCAACTCACCGATCTGGGTGTTGAGCTCTGCCACTCGCTTGCGCATGCCCTGCGCGAAGCCAGCATCGTCCAGCACCACCGGCGTGCGCTCGGGCGTGGTGACCAAGTCTGCATACTGCCCATCGGCAGCACCCATGAAGCTCACGCGAATGGAGATGTTGCCGTTGCGATCAACGCGCGGATACCCGGCAAAACGGACCTTGAACTGGTTGATCGGCGCTAGCTGGCTGACGGTTCGGCCGGCCACTCTTTCCCAGTAGGCATTGGACGGGTTGGCAGGGTCATAGGCAGGCACGCCCCTGTCGTACGGCTTGCCCGCCATGCGCAGTTGCTCCTGGCGCAAGAAATAGCCGTCGCGGCAGGTTTTGCTGATTTTTGCATCCATGAGCTGGCCCGACTTCGCGCTGTACAGCATGGCTGCGGCACATTCGAAGTCGTATTGCCCGTTCAGGTACAGGTACTCGCCACTGTTGAGGGGGCTCAGGCTGTAGTTGAGATCCAGCCCACCACTGCCCGCGCCACCTGCGATCCCGGTCACGACGCCAGTAGGCATCAACGAGGCCAGGGAATTGGCGGCCTCATCGGAAAAGCGAATCTTGGTAGTCCCGTCCGGCATCTTCTCGGTGGTTACACAGCCCGCCATGGCCACAGCGGCCAGAATAGGCAGGATGAGTGTGCACTTGGTCATGCTCGTATCCTTACTTGTGAATTCTGCTTGAGCGCGATCAGAAGAACCGCCCCATGTCTTGCTGCTGAACTTTCGCCTGCTGGGTCTGCTGCAGTTGCTGCACCACATCACCTGGGCGCATCTCGACAGGCTCGCCACAAGGCTCACCCACATCGATCACGTAGCCGTCACGCACATTCACATGCACGAACCGAACGAACTTGGCGCGCGCCATGAGCGCACGCTTGCTGCTCTCATCAACAAAAATGCCGAGCGACAAGGGCGGCATGCGGGCATCCATGAAGCTGACGCCTTCGACCGACAGGTACAGGCGATCGGAGACGTAAGCGGCCTGGAAAGGCATGTGAGCAGCCCAGGCCGCCTCGAATGGCTGAACACCCACATACAGGGTGTCGCCCTCCAGCGCAAAACTGAAACGCCCACTTTGCATGGGCGAAAGCAACATCACGCGCTCATGCCGGGGATGACGCAGCACTTCGTCCCGCTTGAAGTTCGCCGTCCAACGCAGAAAGTTGGCGTAGGCCACCACTTGCCTGGCAGCCCGCGTTACCCGTGCCCGCTCTTCTGCGCTGATTGCCGGCCCCACATCCTTTTGGCCCTGGATACCCATCTGCATCAGTCCTCGTGCTTTTTGCGTTTTTCCAGCATGCCGAAGAAGTCATCAAGGATCTTGTTCAACATCTTCTGCGGCGTGTGGCCGAAGTTTTTCGCATGTTCGGAAACGCGCTCATGGTTGTCATTGCGCAAGGTGTAAGAGTTTGACGGGTCCTTTTTCCGATTGCGGAAGGAAATAAGCCCCGACCGGCGCGCCATCGACATCATGCGCTCGTAATCCGTGTGCGAAATGTTGAACTTCTTGCGGATATCGACCTTGGTCAGCCGCTCATCCGCCTTCATCAACCGCACACTTTCCAGCATCAGGTTATGCAACTGGTTCAACCGCACCAGGTGGTTGAAGCCACTGTCGATCTGCCCACGCTCTACTGCACCGCGATCGGTGTCGGGGCGGGCCAACCCGCTCGAAAGGTTCTTCAGCACGACTTCATCGGACAGATCGAGCGGGTTTCGGTTCTTCTTCGTTTCTTTAAAGTCGGGCGACTCGCCGCTCAGATAGTACACCGAGCCTTGTTTGGCGATTTCCACTTCCAGGAAAGAACACGCCACCATGAAAATGTCTTCGGTGCAGAGCTTGCGCGAGACGCCTTGCTGAATGGCTTCGCGGCTCAGCGCCTCACCCGCGGCGCGCATGGCGGCGTGGGTATGCTTGGTCCGCTGAATGTCCTGGACCATGTTGAAATACGACTTCAACGGCAGCACCTTGTCAGACAAGTTGACCAAGGGGTGCAACTCTTTGACGGTATCTGCCAGTACATCCGGCGAGGGGACCAGCAGCGACCTCAGGCCTTGGGCAAGGGATAATAATTTAGCCCCGTCTTTTACTTCATTCGCTGGTCGCATATACGTACCTAAAGGTTCTCCAATCCAAAATAGTCTTCACGTGCTGGCGGGCGCAGAACCCCGCTCAAGCAGAACAGCAGACGAAGGCTTCACGAGCATCGCCTGCTTATCTCCAATCCTGGAAAAGATCCTCCTTCGGCACCTGCATAGCAGCGAAGATGGGAGCAATTGAGATCATTGCGGTGCCAGGCATCCGAGGTCTCCGCCCTGCCCTGGGTCAAGCCCCATGGACTGCAGCGTCTGCTTGGTCAGCTCGACCTGCGCCTTGATCGACTCGGGATCGTTCGCCATCTGCTGCGCGACAGCATTTTCAATCGGCGACTGACTGGAAGCAAGATGTGACAGAGTCGACAATACGGCAATGACCAGAACCGGCGGCACGACCCACGCCAATACCGCCTTGCGCCGGCGTGACCGGGCCTGGCGCTCTGCGTCGCTGGCGGCCTGCTCGCGCAGCGCCTTGCGTGACGGCTGGGGCGCTGCAGCGTGGTACTGCGCACTCGCCACAGCCGGCTGCAAGGTCTCCGGCTGCACGCTAACCTTTTGCGCTTCTTCACGCTGGAAGTAGTCGTTCAGGGCCTCGTTCAAACATTCCGAAAGCGCCTGGCGCACCTGATAGGCAACCAGTGCCGGGTCGATGTGGGTGAGCGCGCCCTTGCGATCCGCCTCGGCATGGAACACCAACTGCAGGGCAGCCAGCTCGTAGCTCGACAACACGTCGGCATCATCCTGGATCGCCAGGCTGACACTTCCCGTCAGCATGCGCCGGTGCCCATCGTCTTCAGCGGCGTCCAGCCCTGCCACCACCAGGGACAGCTGCTTGAACGCCTTGGGGATGCGCACGGTGCGGGTAGCCCGCAGCGCGTCATGTGGGCTCTGGCTGTCAAACACCACCAACAAGTGCTCGGCCGAGCCGAAGAGGCGGATGCTGGGGTCGAATTCGAAGTTCGGGGCTTTGGCTTTCATGTACTTTGCTCCTTAAAGTTTTCCAAAGATGTCTTCAAGCACGACGGCCTGCGAAAGGCCCGTCATCATCCTTGGCTTCCCTGTGCGGTGGTCGACGAAGAAGGCAGCCGGGACACCCGCTTGCTCCTTGCCGTTGTTTTCGAATGCTGCGTACAGAAACGCCAGGTTGGTGCTCAGCTGCTCCACCGTCTCCGGCGAAGGCTCGGAGCGAATCTGTTCGTGTTTGCCGAGCACCCGCTCAAGCGTGCGCTGGTCCTTGGCCTGCAGGATCGTGGCAGCAAGCGGCACGCCATCTGCCGGGTTGCCCAGCGCAGCCGACGGGATCCACTTGATGGTGTGGCCCTTTGCCGCGTAAGCCCTTGTTAAGTTGTACGCCTCGCGACAATACGGGCAGCGTGGGTCGATGATGATGTAGACGGTATCGCCGATACTGCCATCGCCTTCCTTGACGCCCGCCAGCGAGTCAACCGTCTTCATCGACTCAGGTACCGCGCCCTGGTATTTACCGTCCATGGCTGCAGCTTCCCGCACGTTCGTGGCTTCAACCGGCGACATCTGCGGCGCGGCCGGTGCAGCGGCTACGGGCGGGCTTGCCGGGCGAGTGTTGTTCAGCTGGGCCACACCCGGCAGGAAGGCGTCGGATATGTTCGCGCCTGTTTCAGCATTCCAGGCCACCCCGGTGAACAGCACCGAGGAATCCGGCGTGCTGAACAGCACCACTTGGTGGCCGTTCTTTTCCACGGTCCAGGCAGTCAAGCCGCCCAGGCCGACAGGGCGGGCGTTGACGATGCGGCCGTAGCGCGATACCCGCTGCGCAGTCAGGTCATCGAGTGGCTGTTGCGCAGGGTTTGCCGCAACGGCACCTTGAGCGGTGATGAAGGAAGAGAGGTCTGCCGTTTGAGCAGGGTCGGCATGGGCGGCTGAAACCCCCGCCGCAAGCGCCGCCAACACGGCTACAGGTCTTGCAATCACACCTTTCATGGCTCGATGTCCTTATTAATAATCCAATACGACCGCATTCTAACAAAAAAGTAGAACTTGGCACCAAAAAAACAAAAAAGGGCCATCTTTAAAGAGGGCCCTTTAGTGGTGCCGATACGCTCAAGACCGCAGCGTCAGGGCGCACCCTCAGCAAGTGCTGCCGCCTGGGCCGCAGCATGTTTCTCTTGTTGCACTGCCTCGTAGCGCTTCTTGTCGGCATCCAGGTACTTGTACGCCGACATGGCTTGCTCAAGGCCGTTAACCGCCTTGTCGAGCTGAGGCTCTGCCAGCGACATACCCGCTTTGCACTCGTAAAGAAAGTGCGACAGGATCCCCGGCGCCTCCGGGAAGCCCGCCTGGCGCCCGATGGTCTGCAGGGCGTACCACATGTCCCGATCAAAGAAACGCAACCAGCGCATCTCGGCCGGTGGCAATACCCCCAGGCGCCGCGCCTGGAAGAACATGGCGAAAATGATGGTTCTGACAAACGCATGGGCGTGCAGGATCGCGCTTGCGTTAGGGTGCTTGATGTACTTCTGAATGATCGCCCGCGGCACTTCCAGTGGCACTTCAGGTTTCAACCACGCATAAGGGTCGGGCGCGCCCTGCCCCTTGCTGCCCTTGCCCGAAGGCGCTTTGAACTGGTCCCAGCACCAGGCAATCATGTAATCACTGTCGGCCATGGCCGCCTTGAAGGCGGCGTCGTCCAGGGCAGCATCCGTGGCAACCACACGAGGGAGCGCGATGGCCACCAGCAGGGTTTCGGCAGGGGTCAGGTTACCCACCCGGGTCCAGTGCTGGCCCAACTGACGACGCATCACCTCGGTGGCTTTTTCACGATCCAGGGTCGGCGCCCAGCTGCGGTCCGCCTGCTCTGCCCACCCGCTGATCAGCAGGTGCTCATAGGCAAACTGGCGGGATGTCTGCGACATGCCGAATACCGGATGATCAAGCGGCTGAGCAATCAGGTCGAGTTCCGCGAACATACGCAGGTGCGGGTACTGCGCCTTGCTCTCTTGCACATAACTCTTGATGTTGTGCGTCTTGGTGAATTTGAGTTTGGGGTGGGTCTTGTTGATGCGGATGAACATGCGCACCGACAGCACCACCATCACCACAAGCAGGAACCCGTTCACCACCAGGGAAGACGAGGTGATTTCACTCCATGCCACCGTCGAAAAATCGCGCTGGCAGGCGCCGACAATACCGTCCGGCGCACACATCCGCCCGACCCATTGGTTGATCGAAGCAATACCCGGAAGCGCCGCGAATTCGCCCGCAACGCTCAACAGCCAGAGCTCCACGTAACGGATGTAGACATATACAGTCGCAATCTTGTCATGGGCGAAAGACCACGCGCCCCAGCCCCCCAGGTACAGCACCAGAATGATGCCGATGAGCACGGCGGGGTCATCCCAGGTAAAGCTTCTTTGCCCACCGCCTTGCTGTTTCATTCAACGCCTCCCTGGGCCAAAAATGCCTTCACACCCGCAACGCCGCCACGCCATGTGCCGGCCCTGTGCAGCGTGCTTTCTACCTGACCAGCTCTTTGAGAATGTTGTGCGTGGTGCGCACCCGCCCAACCAGGAAAACCCCGGCCTGGCGAAACACCGCGCGCACGGTCATTTTTTTCACGACTTCGATGTAGACCAGGCCGAACGTCATGCACAGCGCCAACGGCAGGAGAAACTTCCACAACGCTGGCACCAGCAGCAACATCAACCAAGGCAAGGCGGCGCTTGCGTTGATGACGAAAAAGCGTGCCGGTGGCGCGCTTCTGCTCCAGTGGTACCGTCCCTTTGCCATAACCCCTCCAAAATCTCGTTTGCAATGCCATTACAGGGCGCTTCCCGCTCAACCGTGCCGCAGATCGCGGGCGGTCGACTCGCTGATCAAACCTGCTGCCAGCAGGCGATCTGCTTCAGCAGCAAAGGTATGCCCTTCCTCACGCACGAATTCGGCGACCCGCTGGGTCACACGGCCCATGTCGGTCAAGTCCATCAAGGTGTCGCGCACCTGCTCGGTGAACCGCAGCCAGGAACGGGCCGCCGTACGCTTGCCATCCACCGTGGGCACGAGCTTCTGCGCCATCATGAACCGGCTGGTATCGACCAGGTCGTAAATCGCGGTCGCCCGCTCCTGTTCGGGGAAGCGGGAGATCATCCTGCGCATGATCGCCGCGACATCCTTGGCGTGAACCGTGCCGAACACCGGGTGGCCTGTCAGCGACAGCTCGACCGCCGCCCGAATGGTTTCCTGGTCACGCAATTCACCGATCACACACAGACCGGGCGCACGCCGCATGGCCTCGCGGTTGGCCCTGTAGAAGTCTTTGAAGTGCGTAGGGATCTGCGACTGCACGAAAATCGAATGCTTGCTCTGAATCTTTTCGTACGTAAATTCGATGGGCTCTTCGTGGCTGATCAGGTTGCCCTTGATCGGCGTGTCATTTTCAAGAATGAAGCGGTTGATGGCGGCAAAGGTGGTGGTCTTGCCATGACCGGTCGCCCCCGCGATATACACGATGCCGTCACGCGGCGTGGCCATCCTCACGATGTCTTCGCTCAGGCCTACGTCCTGAATCCGCGGTGGGTCGTCGGGGATCGCCCGGATGACGATCTGGCAGGACGTATCGCCATGGCAGGCAATGGGCGAGGCGTTGACCCGGTAGGCATAACGCAGCCGAGCACCGCGGGCATCCTTGCGCTGCGGGTCGAACAACTCGTAGCGCTCGTTGACCGCAGTACCGGACACGATATCGGTGGTGGCTGTGTCGCGGTTGGCGGACATCTTGAGCAGCTCGTTGACCTCCCCGACATCCAGCGCACGGCGGGTGACCGCATACAGACGGCCGTACTTCTTCACCACGACCGGCAATGCGGGCTGAATGAAGATGTCGCTGACGCCATGGCTCAGCGTTTCCAGCATCATCGCCTTGAACTGCTCGGCACGGTCGAAGCGAAAGGGGTCTTCATAACTGGTCAGCCGTTCCAGGCGCTCGATCATCGCACCGGGTTCCAGCATCATCACGTCATCGTGAAAGTCCTGCTTCATTGCGGCCCGCCTTCACTGCCCGAAGGCTGGGTGCGCAGCTCACCACCACCGGGCACGGCAAATGCCTTGGCCGCACCGGGCTGGCTGGAAACACCAGGCGCCGGTGCCGGGCTGGGTGCACGCGGTGCCGGCGGCCTGCGCACAGGGTCGGCTGCGGTCGACGTTGCAATCGAACTGCGCCATACATTCATGTTGTCGTTGAACTGCGGCAACGCGGTGATGCGCAGCAGGGTCTCGTCCACCGCCATGGTCTGCCCCTCTTTGGTGACAGGGATCGCGGCACCGGAAATGATCGGCATCGTGATCTGGCCGTGGCGGGCGAACGTGCTGAAACGGCGCATGCCATCGATGTCGCGGTTCATCCGGTCGAAACCATAGGTCAGCATCAGGTTGGCCTGCTCGACGCCTTGCTTCCAACCGTCACGGACGGCCAGTTTCCACACGCGTTCTTCTTCGTCCGAGCGTGGCATCAGCGCCGACACCAGGGACGTGCGGTCCATGGCGGGCAGCGGGAAGCTCAGGTACTCGCGCCAGCTTGGCGGGACCGACGAAAAGCGTGCCTGCGACTCGATCTTGTAGGACGCGCCCGAAAGGCGAAGCGTGTAGTCACCGTCCTGGTTGTACAGATCGCGCGCCTCGGTGATCACCGGCGGCACCACACGGTCCTGGATCATCAGGTTGCTGAAGTCGTAGACCGTATCGAACTCACGCTCGCGCTCCTTCAGTGCCTTGTTGATGTTGGTCAGCTGCCACGCCAGGCCAGCCTTTACCCCCACCTGCAATGCCGCATCGAGAATGGCCTCGCCGCGGGCCGCCGAGGCCTGGTTCTTCTCGTCACGCATGGCTTCCACGGCCGACCTGGCATCACCGGCGTCACCCTGCTGCTGAACATAAGCCGGCTTGTCGTAAAGGCGCTCAGCGTCTTCGAGGGTCATCGGGGGCATGTCCATCGCCATGTTCAGCCCCTCCCCAAAGCCAGCGGTACAGGCTTGTAGATCAGGCGCAGCGTGTTGGTGCTCTTGTCGAGTACCACATCGGCGCCGGTGTCGATCTGCACGCCCACATCCTTGAGCACGTTAATGGGCGTGGCTTTACGCACCCAGATGTTGATCGGCTTGAGGTCCACGCGCTTGCCGCTTTCGACATAGGCATAGCCATAGCGGCTGGCGAACGTCTGCAACAGCTCCTGGGGCTTGCCGATGAAGTCGATATCCACCTGGTCGGTGTCGACCGCAGCCTGCCTGGAGGCCGCTTTGACGCGGTCGGCCGTCAGCGACGAAACATAGTTGTGCTGCGAGTTGACCGCCACGGCCACCTTGTCCGCGATGATGCGGCTGGCAAAGGCCTCGGTGTCATCGGTGGTCGGTTTGGCAGAGCTTGCGCACCCACCCAGCACAAACAGCGCAAGCAGCATGCCCCCAGCCTTGCAGCCGCCGCGTGCACCCATGAGCATTCCTTTCATGTAAAAACTCCTGAAGTTGTCATTCTGATCGACCCGGCGTGCCCTACGCTCAAGCGCTTCGGGCACTGGCGGTGGCCTGTTCTACTGGTAGCTCACCACGTACTGGGCGTGGCGCTGCTGTTCGAGGTACTTGCCCCATTTCACCGCGAGCGGAATCAGGCCTTTCTTGTAGATGTCGTTGAATTTTTTGGTACGGGAATGGTAATTGGCAGCGCGGGTCCAGAAATCCTGACCGTTTCTTTCGTCGAGCTTCTGACGCAGCAGCCATGCTGCCAATTCCGCGTTGTAACAGCCCCGCCAGGCGACATCGGACTTGGTGATTGCCGGGTATGAGGCGAACACGCCTTTCGGGCCCCAATGGGTGGTGTTGATCTGGAAGTGGCCAAGGTCGAAAGTGCCGTTGCTGTTCGAGACACTCTGCCCGTTCTTGCCACTTTCCTTGCTGGAAATGGCCAGCAGCACATTGGCAGGTACGCCCTGGCGCTGGGCTGCCTGAACGACACATTCGATGTCCGCCGGCCGCACGGCATAAAAGTCGTCCGCCTGGGCCAGCGCGGGCCACAGCGTCAACGGGACGACTACGCGGTACAACCACTTGCCGGCCATGCTCAGATGATCCACTTCTGGTGCTGGAACCAGAACCAGAATGCCCCTTCGACGAACAACTGCCCTGTCGAAACCTGCCAGCAGCGGTAGGACTTCTTCATGCCGAAGACCCACAGCGCGAAGCCGATCGACAGCCAGTTCAGGGCCACCATCACGCCCGCGCCGGTTGCGAGCATGTAGATAAACCCGAGGATGGCGACAACGCTGGCGATGAAAAACGCCCTGGAATGCAACCGGTGGTTGCGAGCGATGCGGTCGATCTCATCGCGCTCGATGGTCGTCAGCTGTTCTTTGACCCGCTCGTTGCGATAGCGCGCGGCGTGGTCCCGGACCTTCTTGACGTCATCCTCTTCGAACAACGCAAAGTCGCAGTTGTTGCAGCCCCAGCTGTGCAGTACGCGGATCTTGCCCTTGGGGCTTTGTTCAAGCTCCTGGTGATCGCCTTCGGCCTTGAGCAGCACACCCCGCTCGCACTCTGGGCAGGCGGGGCTGAAATTCGACTGCCACAGCGACTTGATGTGCTGGTTGCCCATGCGCAGCTGGTTTACGCCCAACGCCGCCATCGGCATTTTGATGAACGCGTACTTCGCTACTTTCTTCCCTGTGCTGAACAGCCCCATCGCCTCACCATAGCATGCAGAAATTCTAGTTTCTGATTATCTGTCAGATTTATATCGTCGTCAATTTATGACACAACCATCAAACAGCTTCCGACCAACGGGTTGCCGCTTAGTTGTCTGGCTGCCCCTTGATCAACTCGCGGCATCGCGCATCCAGGTCACTCAACTGTTTGCGTACCCCAGCCACGCCGAGTGCTTCAGGCTCGGGCGCGATGACATAGGCCGTTTCGCGGGCGATGGCATCGCAGGTAGTCTGGATCCGCTCCTGCGCGGCCCATTTGTCGGACAACGATTCAAAGCCCTCGCCGGCCGCCATCAGCTGCATGTCGAGCAACTGCTGCGGCTCGGCAATGGCCAATTCACCCTCCCACGCCGCGTCCAATACCTTTTCATCCGGGGCGGCAACCACCGGCGCCACTGCCGTCTCAGCGATCATGTCCGCCACGGCCAGCAGGCTTGCTTCGATCGACGCCTGGCTCAGCGGGTCAGGCTGCGGCGTGGGTGCAGGCGCAACAGCAACTTGCGCCACGGCCTCAGGCGCTGGCGTTACCGGCAAGGGCGCAGCGGCCGGTGGCTTTTGCAAACTGCCCGACAGATATGCCCCAAGTACAGCGAACGAGGTGTCCAGGCGGCCAAGCACAGGCCGGTCGGCATCTGCATAGTTATGCTCGAAGGCGCTGTGCATGCGAGCAAAGGTCGGGTCGCCCTTCACCACCGAGCGCACCCGCTTGGCGAATGAGCCGTCTTTCAGGCTGTCGACAAACGCCTTGCGCGACGCCCTGCTCTGAGGCAGGTCCGAAGGCTCTGGCGGCTCGACAGGGATGAAGTCGTTGATCCGCATTTCTTTGGGTGCAGGGCCAGCGGTGTAGAAGCCAAGGCCACGGATAAGCGCCACGCCACCGGTTTTGCCATTCTGCGATTTCTTGCCGATCAGGAACGTGAATTCGCCGTTTTCCTGCATGGCGACGTCGTCGTAGTTCAACCGGCTACGCTGTTCGATCGCGACATTGTCGGACTGTCGCAGTTTTTCATTGGCGCCCCCCGGCGAGCGCTCGAAATTACCTACCATGGCCTGCGAAGACTCCGCCGCCGCACCCTGCACGCGCCGCCAGGTCTCGGACTCGGTACCCGAAGTCAGTCGGCCGACGGCCCGGATATTGGTGTTTTCCCAGGTGGCATCGGCTTCTTCGGCACTGGATTTTTTAAGCGAAGAGAAGTCCTGCGCGGCAAACGTCACGCTGAAGCCCAGGCTGCGCGCCTGGGCCGGGGCCACCGCGAAGCCGACCACGGCGTAATAGCCGTATTCATCGAGGATGGTATAGAACGGGAACTCCGAGCCCGTGGGGCGGCTGTCGATGATTTCGCGCACAACCCCTTCAACCCGGTTACCCAGGCAGCCGGCCATCATCTGCTTGATGCTGCCGACGATCATCTTGCCGAGCATGCGCATGCTGTCCGGTGCACGCTCCAGTGCAGGCAGCAGCACCACCAGCAGCCGTCGGTTGATCACCACATCGTAGAAATCGACATCGCCGACCCGGGTCTTGAAGATGTGCCCATAGTTGAACGTCAGGTCGTTGAAGATCCGCCCCAGCTGCATCACGATGTAACCGTGCTGTTCGAGGGTCTTGGTTTCCTGCTTCTTCAACTTGGCTTTCTGATAGCCCGGCAGCGTCAGCAGGTACGAGCGCAACGGTGCGACGATGACATCGAACATGTCGCCGTATTTGCCACCGTGCTCCCACACCAGTTCTTCGATGATGTTCAGCTCGAAGTATTCCAGGTACTTCTCTGGCGACAGGTTGATGTGCCCCTTGTCACGCAGGTAGGTCAGTGGCCGGGTCAACGCCGCCACGAACATGATTGCGCGGCCTTTCCACATGTCGCCGCCACCGCCCGAGTCATCCATCAGCGAGACGATCAGCTCGATCAACATGCCGGACGAGGTGTTCCCCATCATGTTCATGTTGTTGGTGACCTTGTCGACCTGCTTCTCCACGAAGTCGCGGCCAGAGGTGATGAAGTTGATGATCAACAGGTCATCTTCACGCCCCAGGTAGCGCGACAGGCGGAATATTTCCTTCTGCAGCTTGGGGTCGCCCTTGCCATCGACATAGATGAAGCCCGTGTTCTGTACCAGTGCGTTGAACACGATGCCCAGCAACAGCTCGGTGTTATGGGTGACCAGGCTGTCGTCGGTGATGTACAGGTGGTGTGGGTGATCGATCTCGATGCACTGGCACTGCGCCTGGCCGGCAGCGGTGACTTTCCAGACCTCTGCCCAACCGTCGAACTTGGCCGTACCGCGCTTCTTGCGCACCTTCGGCAGCATCACCACGACGCCACGGGCCATCAGCGCCCGAATGGCATCGGTGGTCACGGTATGGGCTTGTTCAGTGCCGTCCGGTTCGCGGCTGAGGACGCGCCACAGGTGGTCGCCGGTCGCCTGGGCACGGCGGCCGTCGCGCGTGGCGATGGTCCAGATCGGCTGGATGCCCTGCTCGATCACCCGCAACACAGCGGCGTGCTTGCCATCGGGTGTGCACACGCTATCGCCCACCTTGACCTGGCCCATCGCAACCCAGCCCTTCGGCGTGAGTACCTTGGCATGCTTGGGCTGAGGCTTGCCAGAACCGGTGGTGCCCAGTACCAGCTGGTGCGTCCTCAGGTCACTGTCGCCGGCGTAGATCTGCTCTTTGGTTTCCAGGTCGTTGCCGAAGAGGGTGACACCCTCGCCCTTCTTCTTGCCCTTGTAGGAACCATCGTTGACATCCGCCAGCTTTGGCACCCGGTACGGGAAATCGAACGCCCGGTTATCCACCGCCACGAACTTGCGCTTGAAGGCCCAGGCCAGCAGCAACAGCAGCTCACCCGAAAAAGGCACCTTGATCAGTACCAGGGCCAGGATCGGCAACGCGAACGTACCGAACACCGCACCTTCGGCAGATTGAAAGAAGTCACTGAAGCGCTGCCCGGCCAGGCGAGTATCTTTGCGCCGCCGGCTGCTGCTGACTTCATGCTGACGGGATGCGCCCTTGTACTGAGCCATCTGTCGCCCCCTTAAACCACGTCTTCGAATGCACTGGCGCTGATGTAGTCAGCGACCAAATCCTTGGCGATCCGCGCAATCACGGACTGCTCCATGTCGTCATCGACAAACTCGACGTCCTTGAACGTTTCGCGCTTGAGCCGCTCGACCATGTCCTTGCAGCCCCCTGACGGGAAGCGTCGGGCAAGCAGCGCCAACGCATCCGGGCGCGGCATATGCTCATAGAGCATGGTGCGCAGCTTGCGGTCTTCGGCGGTGGTGGTCAGTGCCCAGAGCCGCATCGGCCCGGCAGACATGGTGAACAGCTGGCTGTAACTGGCGTTCTTGGTCTCGAAACGCGCCAGGAACGTACAGCCGTGCTTGTTCGCACCGTGGACGAAATTGACCAGCGCATGTTCTTCGGTATCGGAAAGGCCAATGTTCTTGCGGAGCCAGTCGCGGGTTTCCTTGGTGCCCGAGTCGAGGATGAACGTGGCCGTGGCGATCTTGGTGAGCGGGCCGAAGTCCTCCATCAACTGGGAAGCCAGGATGATTTCCATGTTCCACTTTCGCGCCTCACGGCCGTCGGTCTGCATCTGTTCCTGAAGCCCGGAGTGGCCGCCAGTCTTGTGGAACTCGTCCATGCACATGACCTTGTATTCGTCTACCAGGTCGGCGACCAGACGCTCGTAGAACGGCAGGTACTTCTCGGTGAAGAAGGGGAAGTCCTCTTTCGAGAAGGCCACCTTTTTCATGAAGCACTGGCGAGCGATCATGTACATCAGTGCAGTCTGCTTCTTGGCCGAAGCAGAGCCCTGCAGCGCCACGTCCTGCAGGTCGAGGGCAACGATGCGGGCACTGCCCACGTCGAAGCGGGTGTGGTCGGAGAACACCGGGAAGTCGCCGACCGATTCGCGAATGCCGAGGATGAAGGCATCGACCAGGCTGCGCCCCACCTCACCAGAGCCTTCGTATTCGGCGCGAACCTCTTCGGTCGATGCCACCGCTACCAGATCATTGAGGGTCGGCACCGCATAGCGCTGGGTCACCTCGGCTTCGTACACCATGCCGGCGTCGAACATCGCATCGACCAGTTCCCAGTAGGTGGTGGCAGGAAGAATGCGGAAGCCCAGCTGCGCCACCGCCGTGTCCACCACGTCGTTGTGCCCGGGCTTGTAGGTCTCCGGGCTGGCCCGTTCGATCTTGTCGTCCTTGCGTCGGTAGGCCAGGTCGACCATGCGCCCCACAAAGTTGCTCATCCCTTCGTAAGGTTTTTCGCGCTCGGGCGGCGTCACCAGGATGGTCAGGAAGTTCTTGTTGAACTCACGGTCCTTTGGCAGTGGATAACGCTGGCCCAGCGGCGTATCAAGCGGGTTGATGCAGTCCTTTCTGGCGTTCTGCAAACGTTTGTACACCACCAGGTGATGAAGCCTGGGTGGCAGGTTGTCGCGAACCAGGTCGCAGAAGCCGGACGAGGAAATCCCGATATCGGTAATGCCGATGTAGGGCAGGCCCGTCAGGCCCGGCATCAGGCAGGACTCGAAATGGTTGTTGTTCATCAACACCGATTTGCCCGAACCCGGCTTGCCGGCGATCAAGGTGATCCATGTGGTCTGCTGGGACGAGAAGCGCTGATACTTGAGGATCTTGCCATCCAGGCTACGGTAGATGGTCGACCCCTCCTGGAACGGCGACGCGGGCCGGGTCAGCGGCAGCATGGCCACTGCATCGCCCAGCGGCGCGGCCGCAGGGTCGCCGAGGTGCTTGGTGGTCAAGGCCAGGCAGTTGGACTGGAACGCCTGCATCGGGTTGCCGGTACGCTCGATGAATACCGGTTGCCCCCATGCCTCCAGGGTGCGCCACAGCTTCGATTTGCGCAGCGCAAGTTCCTTCACGCCTTTCTCGTCGGGGCTGGACCAGGTCATCGCGGCAATTTGCAGCTTTACCATGCACTCGCCGTCGCGCACACGCTCGCGCAGTTCTTTGGTGGCCAGGTTGATGTTGCGGTTCTGTTCGGAGGTGACCGAAAGCAGTTGGGCAAACAGGCTTTTCCAGGCCAGCACACTCATGCCATCGGAAGACAGCATGATCGACATGGAGTACGGCAAGGCCCTGGACACGCCGTTTTCCTGGGTTTCTGCACGGTTGAGGCTGTTGAACAGGGTATTGAAGTACTGCGGCTCTGCCGGCGGAATCGACATCAGCAAAGGCGCATACACCCGCGAGCCGACCCTGACGCTGGTGGGGTCTGGCAGCAGGCTTGTGCGTTGCCCACTGCCAATTTCGCCAGAGGTGACCATGATCTGGCTGGGCAGCGTGGGGTACATGAACTCCGACTTGTCATTGCTGCGGTTGTTGGCCTTCCAGCGCATCGGGATTGCGCTGCCAGGAATATAAGGCTTCCAGCTACGCGGAGTAATGTCGGGGTTCACCTTGGCACGGATTGCGCGAATCGCTTCGCTGACGTCGAGCACATCGGCCGAGCAGCCGAACTCGGGGGACGTCAGGTCTTCGGTAATCTTGGCGACGAAGGAAAGGTGGCGATCCTTGAGGTAGGAGATGGGGCGCAGCAGGTTCTGCGCCTCGGCGGTAGCGGGCCAGTCCGAGGCTTTTCTGAACTCGTTGGTGGCTTCGCGGGCCATCGTCTTTTCAGTCTGGTCAAGCAGCGCGGGCCGCGACCAGAACACCAGGTAGCATTCTTCGTCATACACATACTGCGCGTACTTTTTTACCCCTTCATTGATCAGGTGGCGTACGTTCAGGTTCAGCCGCTCGGCGGTAGCCGCCTGCTGCAAGGCGTTCTGCTCCAGCGGCGCGGTGGCATCCAGGTCACGGCTGAAGACAATCTGCAGGTGATGGCCGCGCACCTTGAAGTACACGGCAAGCGATGCTTCCAGCAAGCTCACGAGCCGTTCGAACTGTTCGCGACCCAGCACGCTCTTGGTGCCGTTGAAGCGCACGATTGAAGCCAGCGAACCGTCGTTGGCGACGATGGACTGCCCACCATCGACCGTCTCCAGGTCGCAGTAGTCCTGCACGTCTGCTTTGAGCTGGCTCAGAACCGTCAGGATCACCGCCTCGAGTTTGTTAAACATGTCCTTGTTCTCCCTTGATAACGTTCTCAACGGCGAGGCTGATCAGCTCTGCGTTCGGGTGCATTAAGCAAAATGCTTGAATAGTTGGCCGGTCAATGCAGACCAACTGTCGGGCAAAAACAGCGCGCGGTTATGCGTTGCGTAGTATTCAAGTTGCCCGTCCTTGAATGCGCGCTTGGTGGGAAACAGGCGCAGCGGGGCCAGCCACTCACCACGCCTGGCGTATTCCTCATCACTGACCAGGTGCTTGCTGGCGAGTGTTTCTGCCACGCCAAGCACGGTGATCAGTTCACCGCCATACACTTCCTTGAGGGTGTCGCTGCCACGAAACTTGAACGCCGCCAGCAGGCTGGCCAGTTTCTCGTTGACGGCCACATCGCCCAGTAATTCGTTCACGTAAATACAACGGGCAATAAGGTTGATTTCGGTCTGCGTCAACTCCTGAACGGCCACGAAAAAGCCCGTGTTGTTCATGGCACACGCGCCCAGGTGATGCACCTGGCGGCACAAGTTGCACGCAGTGACGAGATTCTCTTTGCTGCAGTTTTCGGCATTGCCATCCAGCGCGTGAAGTTCCTGAAACTTGGCAGACTTGAAACCACAGAAGCGGCAGGTGTAATTGTCGCGCTGCCACACGGCCGTGCGAAGTTTGGCGTTCGCTTCACTCAGCAACGTGCGTTGGTCATCGTCGGAGCGCCAAAGCGGTCGACGCACACCAAATACCGGCTGGTTGGCAGTACGGCTGAGATAGCCACTTGCCAGGGTGGGGACATTGACGGCCTTGTTCTCAGGAGAGGGTTGTTCGCTCACGTCTGAAATCCCCGAAACGGTTATTGAAAATGCGGGGCATTGCGCCCCGCGCTACGGTAGGCGGCGCGCAGCCTTAGCCGACGGTGGTGTTGCGCATGATCCACATCACGGTACCGACACCCGCCATCAAGCCGCCGATGAACAGGCCGACGATGGCGGACAGTGGCTTTTCACGCTCGTCCTTGGAAGCTTTCCACAGGGTGTAAAGCGACATGGCCACGACCACGAAGCCACCAATCGACACCAGGGAGATCAGCAGCGTGGCACCGCCCTGGGCGGTGTCGTCGATGTTGGTCATGACATCGCTGGCCGTCTTGCCGCCAGAGGTATCCTGGGTCAGGTCGGTCTTGGTGATGGCGAATGCCGATGGCGCGGTCAGGGCGCCGACAGCAGCGGTAATTGCGCGAACTTTGGCCGAATCGTAAGCAGCTTTAAGGGTTTTGAGTGCTTTCATGAGTGACGCTCCTTGGGTTTCATAGTGCGTGAAGCCGTTACGACCACGGCGTGAAAAGTCCAACCAGATTGAATCCGATTGTGTTGTTGAGTACATCGCTGAACCATTTGAAGTTCCACGCCAAGATGCCGCCAATAATCCACCCACTGGCAGTACCCAAGCCGGCTTGCGTTTGATTGTTGTAATAACCGTTAACCGTCAACCAGCCTTTCACCATGGCAATGAAACCGACCACTTGCATGATGCCCAACAGGGCCAGCGTTGCCAGTTGTGCTTGCGCTTGCAACGTGCTCCCGGAAGAGGAATAAGACAGCATGCGCGAGTTGGCATAATCGCCTGTCAACGTGCGCGACATGATACCCATCCACTCCAGTGTGCCGATGGCCAGTAAAATCGAGCCAATGACCAATTGCACACACGCTGAACCGACGGAAAACCGCTGGCGCCCGGCAACATACTTCAATGCGTTGTCGTGGGTAACGCCCCAAATTTCCACCAACGCAGCAGAGGTCAGGTAAAGCCCGATAAGCGCGGCAATACCCTGGCACATCATGATCGCCGTCGGTATGACTTTACCGATGTTGACCATCACATCTACGAGATCGGCATATCCGGCTGCCATGTGTATTTCCCTATTTAAAGCGCGGGCGCGGTGACCACGATGCCACTGTTGCCATCCACCGCGAGTACATTCAGTTCACGCTGTACAGGCGGCAATCTTTCGCCGGCTTTTACGCTGTCTTCACGCTCGCCGCTCTTGACCCAGGCGCGGTGCCCGACAATCGCCTGCACCTTGTAGCCACTGGACTGCGGGATTGCATGGCCGCCTTTGGCAAGCCCTTGTGCCGGGGTGGCTACCGGGGCCTTGCGCGGCGGCTTGACGATGTCTACCCGCTGACGGCTCGCCTCGAAATAGTCCATGCGCTGGTTCAGCCCAGAGAGGGTGCTATCCAGCTGCTTGATCTGGTTGAGCAGCAGCTGGGTATTGTGCTGGGATTCCTGACGCACGATCTTCAGCTGTTTCTCACTGTTCTGCTGGGCCTCGAGGGCGGCTTGCGCCTGCTCCTTGGACTTGGCCAACTCAATGCTCAGCACATCCATCCGCGGCTGTTGCGCAGCCTGCGCCTGGGCTGGCGTCATGCGCTTGGCTTTGGCGGGCGACGACGACACCTTCATCACCATCACGGCGATGAGGATGAGGGCCACGAAGCTGCCGGCAAAAACGCCTAAAAGTTTTCCGAACGACCAGTTCTTCATGTCGAACTCCTTATCGAGATTGATCGTGAACGTCTTGCAGGAAGAACAGGCCAAAGCCCTTGTTCGCAGGCGTCGCGTAAGTAGCAGGCCGGTTGAACCCACGGCGCACTTCCGAGGCGATGGAGGTACCCAGCTCACCAACCGACATGCCGATAACCTGCTTGGAGGAAGGCTCGGTGGTGGTCTGGGCCACTACGCCGCTCGGGCTGATGACCGTGGTGCCCGCCGTCTGCTGGTAGGCCCGGCCGTAACCGGACAGCAGCGAGGCAGCGCCCAGTGCAAAGTAGCGCTCCATGGTGTGGTGGTCCTTCGTCTCGGCAATGCCTTGCTTGGCATCGTCTTCGCGAAGCGCCACTGCACTGATACGCATGGTGGGGCGTGTGTCGTTTACCGGCGGCGCAAGAATGGTGAACTTGACGCGGATGTTGTCCGGCGCCTGCTCGATCTTGCCGATCAGTTTGGAGCCGTTCCACTTGCCGCCACGGATGGTTGCCAGGACATCGCCGCCGTCATCGGTGTTGACCTCGGCATCGAGCGTGGCATACATGATCGTGCCGGTCTTGATCAGCAATTCGCGGTCGGTATCGCCCACGGCCTCGATGGCGCTGGGGTCTTTCTTGTCCTTGGCGGTACGCGCCATAGCGCCCCCGTCGTCGGCCACAGCGCGCTCGGCCGGGTAGTAGCTGACCGTGCTGAAGCTGCTTTTTTCAGCAAACCCTTTGGCGCTTTCCGACTCGCCCATGAGCTGCTTGATCGACTTGAGCGTTTCGCTTTTCAGCTCGCTGACGTAGGCATCGCGCTCTTGGCGGGCCTTTTTCAGCTCTTCCTCCAGGCGCCGACGCTCCTGCTCCTCTACCTGGGCGTTGCCCGCACCACCTTGCTGGCGAGCCGCTAGCGCAGCGTTCGCCGCCTCTTCGCGGGGCGGTTGGCCGGCCCCGACATAGATCGGCGGCGGAGCACTGGTATCGTTGTAGGGTTGCCCAGGTACATTGAACTGCACCGCCTGATCGCGGGCGTAGTCCTTGCTGGTGGAGGCCACGATGTTGGGGTCGAAGCCCGGCTGATACGACATGCCGCGCTCGGCGGCCTGCTGAGCTTCCAGTGAGCTGCGCTGGTTGCGACGTTCGGCTTCGGCAGCCGAAATCGGATCGACCGACACTTCGGGCTGTGGCGCACGAGGCACATCGACCTTGGCTGTCTGGCCGACCGGCTCGTCCTTGGCGGTCATGCCGTTGTAGGCCAGCGCCCCCAACGCAACCACCACGATGCCGGCAGCAATCAGCGAGACCTTGCCAACACCCGAGCCGAACACGGCTTGCAGATTGCGCTGCATCTCGTTCGACTTGCGCGCCTTGTCCGACTTCCCGGCAGAGGCTTCGTCGCGATCGGCCACCAGGTGATCGTGCTCTTCATCAAAGCCTGCGTCACTGGGCGGTGTATTGTTCTCACTCATTGCAGATTCCCTTGCTCGATGAAGACGGTAACGGCTTGCCCACCGGTCGTGAACGTGACGCTGTTCTGCAAGCCGGCGTAGCGATACACGGCCACCCCAGTCGTGCTGCGCGCAGCGTTGGTGTACGCCGGGTACTGAGCGTCAGCCTTCGCTTTCACATACATGTTCTGGCGATAGCTCCAGGCCTCCACGCCATCCAACCCGGTCACCCTCAGGCGCAGCGCTTCCTTCGGCGGCACGCCATCGAGGAAGTAGGTCAGCGCATTGTCGATGCTTGGCATGTTCTGCAGGGCAACCGAGGCCGCAGCGTCAGGGTTGCGCCCTGGCACCTTGGCATCCACCCGCATGTCCACTTCCTCCTGGCCTGCGGCCAGAATCAGAATGATCGGGGTGGACAGGCCACGCAGGGTGACGGTCACGTTGCCATAGGCAGCAGCAGTGGCTGGGTCCAGGGTCAGGATGTTGGTAGGCGTCACCCCGCCGCCCTGCCCCTGACCGCCTTGCGCACCGCGCTCGCGCCCATCGCTGAACAACTCACGGTTGATCGAGACGTTCTGGATCATCCACGGTTGCCCGGCATAGTCAGAGAACACGATCGATGATTGCTGGCCTTTGCTCAGGCGAACGATGGGCGGCGACACGCCCGGATCCAGGTTCAGTGCCAGGGTGCGAGTCACAGGCTTGGCCGGGCTGACGTAGGGCGTGGCTTTCTGTTTTTCACGATCGAGCCAGAGCTTTTTGACCAGCTCCAGTTGCGCAGGGGTCAGTTGCGAGTCCTGCACATCCTGAATGGTTTCGTTGACGACATCTTCCGGACGTGGGTAGACCACTTGAGCAGCGCTGGCTACTTGCCGACCGAGGCCGTTCATGGGCGGCAGGGGTGGCGCTTCATTGGCCTGCGCGGCATCGACTTGCCCGGCGCCATCGACGGTAACGGGCGCGATTTGCGGCTCGTTGGCAAACGCAGGCATGACAATAGCGCTCGCAATCAACGATGCGATCAGATGCTTCTTCATGGTCACTTCCTTGAGATATACGGCGACAGCTGAACAGAATCGACGGCGATCCCTTTGGTGTTAGTGGCCGAAGCCGGGATCTGAACGATGGTGACAGCCGCCAGGAAGTCCTGGCGCGAGCGCGCCTGCTGGTCACCACCGACATAGAATTCGATGGCGACAGGCACCTGTACCAGCCAGTAGTTCTGACCTGTTGCGAGCACACCGCTTTCTTCGACCTGGGCAACTTGAGTCGCCATGGCACGCAATATCATCCGGCCCTTGAGCACGCGCTCCAGGTTCCCCGAGTCGTCCAGCGTCTTCAGGAAGGCCTTGCGCCCGTCATCCGTGTACCAGCGGGCACCGGCGGCATTGAGGTTGGAGCGGTAATTCACATAGTCGTAGGAATACGAATTGACGACGGCGTCTTTGGCGTACTCAGCCAAGGTCGCAGGGGTGACCCGTGGGTTGCTTTCAGTCGAGACTTCACAGATGGCGTGGTTATCCGTGGTCGGGATCCAGCGGTACTTCGGGTACCAGAAAACGACGGCGCCGATGGTCAAGCCGAATACGCATGTGAGTGCCAACAGTTGGCCCCAGACGCGCTTGTTACGGCGCTTGAGGTCGAGGCACTCCAGCTGCAGACGCTTGACTTCCCGGACGGTAGCCGCTGCCTCCCCGGGCGTTTCGTCCAGCGCCAGCTCCAGCAGCTTCTCTTCATCGGTGCCCCGACGAGCTTCCGGCCCATCGCCACTCGGGGTTCCGTGCTGGGTTTCCTTACTCGACATTCCGGATTTCCCCTGTCGTTCCGTCGTAAATGCAAATCGAGTCGGTTCCGTCATAGAACACGACGTTTTCAAAATTCGTTTGTGTCACGAGCCAGATGGCGGCGACCGCTACACAGGGGAGCAAGGCCATGCAGGCCCACTCACCGACATCCAGCAGCACGCAGAGCATTCGGTTGTAGCGGCGCAGCGCGCGTACATCCACGTCTTCGCTGGACCTGCTGCCCCATGATGTTGTCGTTGACTCGAGTTCATCCATATCTCGCTCCGTGAGCAGCATTTTCAGCCAAAACTTAGAAAGGTGCAACACCGAAATTTTGACAGATAGGGACAATCCTTGCAATCCGCGACGTATTTTTGCACGCCTCTGTTACCCCTTCATAAACCCTCATGCCATTTCTGGACCACCCGTCATGACGCCTTGACCATGGGAAAGACAGGGTTATTCATAGCTGCGCACTGCCGCTAAAAGGCAATAAATACCTGATTTCAAAGGGTTTTATTCATCGGCAAGGCCATAAGGTGCCGCACCCCTTAGGCGAGGGGGCGCACCATCAGAACACCACTTTGAAAAATGCGTGGCAGGACTAATCTTTCGATCTATACAGCCTGGTCATTCATGAGCGTTCAGAATGCCGGGCAGGCGACCGGGCAGCGCTGGCGCAAGGGCCAGGCCGACAGGATGGCGGGCAGGGTGAACAGCAGATTTCGCAACATATCCTCCATGACAGGCCTGGATCGTGGTCCAGACCTCTCCATCAACCCTGTACGGACACAGGGTATTTCGCGTTTAGAGTGTGATCGTTCAAGGCTTGAAGTTCGCCCTCGACCCGGTCTGTCCATCCTGCTTTCAAGCGCGCCTGGGGCCGCTACGATGGACCCTGCCGAGGGTCGGACGGCGATTTTCCACTATCCATTCACCTTTATGCGATAGGGGCCTTTTGCCATCAACTTGCTTGATTGACCCCTAGCCACCGCGAACGTTGCGTCGCAGCCCAAATTTTCTGGCTTAAATTGTTGGACGAGCGGGTAAAAATAATTGCATTACGCCACCTCTGGGCAGCCTGGCTAGCGCATCAGGCCGCTTGCTGGCCCGCCGCGAGGCGGGCCTCACAAAAGCCCGCCTTACCAGTTGTAACTCAACTTGGCCGTGAACTCGCGCCCCGGGTTGTAGTAGTTCGCCGTGCCGGAACCCACCACATGCTGCTCATCAAACAGGTTGCTGACGTTCAGGGCAAGGTCGGTGCCCTTGGCAATTCGGTAGTTCAAAGCCGCATCGAACAACGTGGTCCCATCGCTCTTCTTGGTATTGGCAGCATCCATGTAATAAGCGCCAACATACCGCGCGCCCAGGCCGACGCTCACGTCTGTATCGGGAATGCTGTAGTAGCTCCACAACGAAGCCGAATGCTTCGGCGCGGTGGTAAATTCCTTACCCTTGAGCGACGAGCCGTCATACAACGCCCCGCGCAGCACTTCGGACTCCATATACGAATAAGCCCCGATCACGCTGATGTTCTGCGTCACTTGCGCCTTGGCTTCCAGATCAAGGCCGCGCACGCGGGACTCACCTACCGTCTGCTGCTCGATGATGCCGCTCGGTAGCACCACGGCGATGGTGACGTTTTCCTGGGTCAGGTCATAAATGGCAGCGGAGAACAACGCGTCCATGCCCATGGGCGAATACTTGATACCCACTTCGTACTGCCGGCCGGTCTGCGGGGTGACGCCGACCTGGGGCGGCGAGACCGATTCGACCATGCTCACGTAGGTCGAAACCTCATCGTTGACGATGTAGGTCAGCGCACCGCGGTAAGAGGTTTCGGAGAAGTTGTCGCTTTCACTCCCCACCGCGCCGATGTACTCCTTGCTGGACAGCTCCATGGAGTCATTACGCACGCCCGCAGTGGCGATGACGCGGTCGTAGAACGACAGGTTCTGCTGCAGGAACACCGCCTTGGTCGTGGCGTCATTCTTTTTGCGGGTATAGGGCGTGATGCCGCCTGGCACACCGGTGAATACCGGGTTGGCGATGTCGATCGAAGGCGCCAGGCCATAGACGGAGCTTTGCTTGGTGGTCGAGTCCAGATACTCCACCCCCACCAGGGTGCTGCTGTCGACGTGCTCGAACTGGGCATCGTACTGCAGCATCAGGTTGCCGTTGAGTTGGTCGGCGTCGCTGTCGGTACCAAACACGTAGCGGGGAATGGTGGTGCCAACGCGCGTCGGGCTATCGCTGAGGTAGGCGTAGCCAAAGTCATCGCTCAACTCGCTGTAACGCAGGTTGCTGCGCAGCACGAAGCCGTTGTCGAAGTCGTGGGTGATATTACCGCTGAGGCTGGTGCGCTCGACGTTGTGGAAGTTGTAGCTGGGCTCACCGTAAAAATCGCTGCGGTCGTATTCCTTGTCCAGCGGGTAACCACCGCTGTTCGGCGAACTGTCGGTCTTCAGGTAGTCCAGAATCATTGTGGCGGAGGTGTAGTCGGTGGGCGCCCAGGTCAGGCCACCCATCACGAAGCGGTTGTCGTCCTGGGAATGGTCGTACTCGCGGTCGCTGTTCTGCATCTTGGCGGTGAAGCGGCCGGCAAGGGTTTTTTCGTCGTTCAGGGCATCGCCTACATCGATACCTGTTTCGGCATGGTCATAGGAGCCGTAGGTCACGTAGCCTTGGCCGAACTGCTCGAAGCGCGGCTGTTTGGTCACGAAGTTTACCGAACCGCCTGGGTCTGCCGGGCCAAACAGGGTGGAGTTGGCGCCGCGCAGAATCTCGATGCGCTCGTAGGCGAACGGGTCTTCACGCACGCCGCGCATCGAGCTCAAGGTCAGGCCATCGCGGTAGGTCGTGGCCTGGAAGCCGCGGATCTGGAAGTAGTCGTTGCGGTCGTCCGAGCCATAAAAGTCGCTGATGACGCCGGGGGTGTAGAGCAGCGCCTCTTCCGTGGTGCTGACACTGCGCTGCTCCATTTCCTTGCGGGTAACCACAGACACGGACGCAGGTGTGTTGAGGATGCTGGTGGCGACCTTGCCACCCACCCAAAGCTCCTTGGCAACCACCGAGTCGGTGTCGTCGTCAGCACTGGCCTTGACCTTGGCATTGATGATGACCGGCGCAAGGCGATAGTCCTCGGTTGCACCCAGTTCGAGCGGGCCGGCAGGCTTTACTTGCGGGATCACCAGGTAGGCGTTCGGGCCTTGCTGCTGCGCCTGTAGCTCGGTGCCCTGCAACAACGACGACAGGGCTGCCGGTGTTTCAAGCGGGCCTTGTACGCCTTGGGTCGTGCGGTCGGCGATGCTCTGCGCATCGTAGGAAAGGCTGACACCTGCCTGCCGCGCAAAGCGGTCAAGCGCCGGCGCCAGCGGGCCGGCAGGGATGCTCCACTGCTGCAGCGGGTTGTTGTGATCAGCAGGCAATGGTTGCGCTAGCGACGGCAACGCATAGCTGCTGACAACCAGCCCCAGGAAGGCGCCATGCAAGGCTCGATTCAAGGGGTGGCGCTGGGGAACCGGGGTCGAACTCATTTTCTCGCTCCGTGGAGTGCTGGCGGACTGGCCTGTATTCCGGCCTTCCCTACAAGCCGAACGAGAATGAGAAAACACCTCATTTATTTTCACAACATTGTGCAAAAGCCGCCGGCCCTATAACTGCCCGTCCGCCACCAGCGCTTCCTGCAGGGCGGGCAGTGGCCGGCTCAGCAACGCGCCGACCAATACCGCGAACAGCAGCGCCGCCACACCTGCGGCCTGCAACACTGCCTCGAACCCACCCATGAACGCCTGGCGGGCCAAGGGGGCCACCGCCTCCCGCAAGCCGGGCTCAAGCACGGCCAACGCCGCCTGCAAGTCGCCCGCCGCAACCCGCGTGGCCATCGCGGCAACCTGGCCCAGCTGCGCGGGCGCCACGGCGGCCATCGCGTCGTAGAGCAATTGCCCGCTACGGGTAGCCAGTACACCCCCAAGCACACCGATGGCCAGCACAATCGCGCCGAACCGCGTGGTAGTGCTCAGCCCGGAAGCCATGCCGGTGCGCTCACGCGGCACGCAGGCCATGATGTTCTTCTGCGTATCGCCATTGAGCAGGCCTGCGCCCGCGCCCAGCACCAGGCTAGCCAGGGCAAAGGCGGTGTAGCCGCCGTAGCCTGCGGCCCAGGCACACAGCAGGTTGCCCACCCCCACCAGCACCAGGCCAAGGGTGAACACCTGCGCTGGGCTCAAGTGCGCAGCCAGGCGCATGCCCAGCCGCGGGGTCAGCAACATGGCCACGGCGAATGGCAGCATGCCCGCACCGGCCGCCAGGGCCGACAGTTGCAGGCCGTTCTGCAGGTACAGCGGCAACAGGGTCATCATCACCTGGGCGCAGGCGGCGTAGGCGAACATGCCCAGCAAGGCACCGACGAAGCGCCCGCTGCGCATCAGCCGCAAGTCGATCATCGGCCGCGCCTGGCTGCGCTCGACCATGATGAACAGGCCGAACAGGAACGCGCTGATCAGCATCCGCCCCAGGGTCTGGGCGCTGCCCCAGCCGACCTGGTTGGCGTCGATCATGGCCCAGATCAGGTAACCCAGGCTGCCGGCGAACGTCAGGCTACCCCACGGGTCGAGGCGTGCTGCGGCGCTGTCGCGCGAGGGCTCGACGCTGCGCAGCACCATCACTGCCAGCACCACCACCAGCGGCAGGTTGATGTAGAAGATCCAGCGCCAGCCCAGGGTGCTGGCAATCACCCCGCCGAGCAGGGGTGCGAAGGTGATGGTGGCGCCCATGCAGGCGCCCCAGAAGGCCCAGGCGCTCAGGCGTTGCTGGGGTTCGTGGAAGCGATGGCCGATGGCCGCGAGGGCGGCTGTCAGTAGCATGGCCGCGCCGATGCCCTTGGCGGCCCTGGCCAGGTCAAGGAACATCAGGGTGGGGGCGGCGCCACAGGCCAGCGAAGCGGCACCAAACACGGCCAGGCCGATAAGCAGCATGCGCCGCCGGCCGAAGCGGTCGGCCAGGCTGCCGGCGGGCAGCAGGCACGCGGCGAAGGCCAGCAGATATGCGCTGACCACCCATTCGATGTCGGCAAACGAGCCGGACAAGTCACGGGCGATACTGGGCAGGCTGACGGCAACGATGTTGGTGTCGAGGATGATCAGCGCACAGACCAGCGAGGCGGTGAGCAAGGTGAAGCGCGGGGAAGCGGTGATGGGCATGGCAAGGCTCCAGAAGCGGGCTGGTTGTCATGGGGCCCCTTGCTGTGTCACCGGCAACTGCCGATACCTTTGCCGCCACGCCACCAGCCTTGTAGTGTTGTCCTCACCTTAACGCCGTCAGCCCCGAGGCTTGTTAGCCGCCAAGGCCCGCGTCATTAGCTTGCAGGTAACACCGCATGGAAATCCGCCATTTCCGCTACTTCCTCTGCGTCGCCCAACATGGCCATTTCACCCGGGCTGCGGAACAGCTGGGCATCGCCCCGCCCACCCTCAGCCGGCAGATCCAGGACATGGAACGCGAGCTGGGCGTACGCCTGTTCGAACGCAGCCAGCGCGAGGTCAACCTCACCGCCGCCGGCCAAGCCTTGCTGATCGAAGCCGAACAGGCCGTACGCCAGTTCGACGCGGCGCAACTGGGTGCGCAGCGTGCGGGCCGAGGCGAGAGTGGCAGCATCGAGTTGGGCTATGTGGCCTCTGCTGCCTATTCGGGCATGCTGCAGCGGCAAGTGATCGGCTTCAGCGAAAGCCACCCCGGCGTGCGCCTGAACATCCGCGAACTGCCCATGGCCGAGCTGCCCGACAGGGTCAGCGACGGCCTGCTTGACCTCGCCTACGTGCGTTCGCCCATGGAGCTGCCTGACACGCTGCAAGCCATCGGCCTGCACCAGGAAGGTTTTGTCCTCGCCCTGCCCGCCAGCTCACGGATCAACGAGCTGCCACAGATCCCGGCGGCACGCCTGGCCGGTGAAACCTTCATCCTGCCCGAGCAGATTTCCGGCACGCTGGAAGTGGCGGCACAAGGGGGTTTTGTCCCGCGACTGGGCCCGCAACCCGGTAGCCTGGTGGCGGTGATCACGTTGGTGTCGTTGGGCCAGGGCATAGCCGTGGTGCCGGAGTCGGTGGTGCAGCGCATCAGCTTGGCGCAGGTGAATTACCGACGCATTGCCGATTGCCAGGCCAGTTCGTGGCTGAGCCTGATTCATCGGCGTTTCGAGAAGGCGCCAGCGGTGGTCAGGTATATCGAAAGGGTGCGCCGCTGATTGGCTGTTTGAAGGGTGGTGGGGCGTCAGTGTTCGCCTCGGCATTTTCAGCGCCTGTGAGATCGAGCGCCACTACAAAACCCAAGCCAAGCACCTGCCCCCACCACTCCATCACCCCACCGACCGCGCCGCCACCACCTGCGCATGCCCCCGCGAAGTGACGATCCCCAAGAAGGAAATCACAATCGCCAAGCCCAGTGTCGAGCTCACTTCCACCCGGTGCTCAGGCGTGTACATCATCACCGCCAGCGCCGCCGCGATGAAGATGATCACGGCCCAGGTCAACCACGGGAACAGCCACATGCGGAACTTCAGCTCGGTGTTCTCGCGCTCCAGCCGGCGGCGCATGCGCAACTGGGAGATGGCGATGACCAGGTACACCAGCAAGGCGATGGCGCCGGAGCTGGCCAGCAGGAACTCGAACACGCCCTTGGGCGCGAAGTAATTGAGCACAGCAATGGCCGCGCCGATCAAGGTACTGCCGAACACCGCAGAGCGCGGCACGCCGACTTTCGAAGTTTTGTTCAGGAAGGCCGGTGCATCACCGCGCTTGGCCAGCGAATACATCATCCGCGAAGCAATGTAGATCGACGAGTTCATGCAGCTGGTCACCGCCACCAGCACCACCAGGTCGACCATGAAGGCCGCGTTGGGGATGTTCATGATCTCCAGCGCACGCTGGTAGGAGCCCACCACCGCCAGCTGTGGATCGTTCCACGGCACCACCGAGATGATCACGAAGATCGACAGGATGTAGAAGGTACTGATCCGCCAGATCACCGAACGCGTGGCCTTGGCGATGTTGCGTGAAGGGTCGCTGGACTCGGAGGCGGCGATGGTCACAGCCTCGGTACCGATGAAGCTGAACATCACGGTAATGAACGCGCCGATGACCGCTGACCAGCCCTTGGGCGCGAAGCCACCGTGCTCGGCGATCAACCCGCTCAACCCGCTGACTTCACGGTTTGGCAACCAGCCCATCAGCGCCGCGAAGCCCAGGCCGATGAAGCCAAGGATCGCCGTGACCTTGAGAATCGCGAACCAGAATTCGAACTCACCGTACTTGGCCACGCTGAACAGGTTGGTGCCCGCCAGCAGCAGCACCGAAGCCAGGGCGAAGATCCAGCTGTCCACCTGCGGGAACCAGGCGTTCAGCACATGCCCTGCCGCCAGTGCCTCGATGGGGATCACCAACACCCAGAACCACCAGTACAACCAGCCGATGGTGTAGCCAGCCCAGCGGCCGATGGCCTGGTCAGCGTAGGTGGAGAACGATCCGGTGTCAGGGTGCGCTACGGCCATCTCGCCGAGCATGCGCATGACCAGTACCACCAAGGTACCGGCCACGAAGTAAGAAATTATGGTGGCTGGCCCGGCCGCAGCGATCGCGTGCCCGGAGCCTACGAAAAGTCCCGCACCGATGATGCCCGCGATGGACAACATCGTTACATGACGTGGCTTGAAACCTTGTGCAAGGTTGCCATCAGATCCCACGGTGTTCATTGATCTTGTTCTCTTTTTGCTGACACAAGGAAGGACGGGGGCAGGCGTAGGCGAACAATATCTCCTTGAGAGGCCATTGAAATGACACGTCGCTCACGCGCTGTTGTTGGCCTTCTGCACGCTTTCAGAGCAACACATCAGTAGAATTCGGGGTTCATTTAAGCCCCGTAAGGCGTAGGAAAATTACACGAGAACGTCCCGCAGGTGTGCGATCACGACAACGCTTTTCCATTCCCGTCAGATGTCGCGATTGGCATGTCCAAACGCGCCATCCGGCCGTCTGGCGCTATCGCTTTTCATTTGGGTGTGTATCGGCCATGCATGAAAAAACCCGCTCCCAAGCGGGAGCGGGTTTATCGGGGTAACGAACCGCCGTGACTCAGCGCACCAGGCAAGGCCGCTTGTTGTCGAAGCGCCAGCCCGGTATCAGAAACTGCATCGCCACGCTGTCATCGCGCGCGCCGAGCCCCATGTTGCAGTAGCACTCATGCGCCTTGGCCAACTGGTCCTCATCGATCTCCACCCCTAGCCCCGGCCGTGCAGGCACGCGCACCTGGCCATCGACGATGCGCAGCGGCTCACGCGTCAGGCGCTGGCCGTCCTGCCAGATCCAGTGGGTATCGATGGCGGTGATCTCGCCCGGCGCCGCTGCGGCCACCTGAGTGAACATGGCCAGCGAGATATCGAAATGGTTGTTGGAGTGCGAGCCCCAGGTCAGGCCCCAGTCATGGCACATCTGCGCCACCCGTACCGAGCCCTGCAAGGTCCAGAAGTGCGGGTCGGCCAGGGGGATGTCCACGGACTGCAACTGGATCGCATGGCCCATCTGCCGCCAGTCGGTGGCGATCATGTTGGTGGCGGTGGGCAACCCAGTGGCGCGGCGGAACTCGGCCATCACCTCACGGCCCGAGTAACCGTTCTCGGCACCGCAAGGGTCTTCGGCATAGGCCAGCACGTCGTGCTTGTCACGGCACAGGGCGATGGCCTCTTTGAGTGACCAGGCGCCGTTCGGGTCGAGGGTGATGCGTGCATCGGGGAAGCGCTCGGCCAGGGCGGTCACCGCCTCCATTTCTTCCTCGCCGCGCAGTACGCCACCTTTGAGCTTGAAGTCGCTGAAGCCATAGCGCTGGCGGGCGGCTTCGGCCAGGCGCACGACGGCTTCGGGCGTCAGCGCCGGCTCATGGCGCAGGCGGAACCAGTCATTGTCAGCATCGGCCTCGGCGCGGTAGGCCAGGTCGGTCTGCTGGCGGTCGCCGATGTAGAACAGGTAACCCAGCATCTTCACCGCTTCACGTTGCTGCCCTTCACCCAGCAGTGCGGCCATGGGCACGTGCAAGTGCTGGCCGAGCAAGTCGAGCAAGGCCGACTCGACGGCGGTGACCGCGTGCACAGCGATGCGCAGGTCGAAGGTCTGTAACCCGCGGCCGCCGGCATCGCGGTTGGCGAACGCCTGGCGCATGGCATTGAGCACGCGCTGGTAATGGCCAATGGGCTGACCGACTACCAGGCTGCGGGCGTCTTCCAGGGTCTGGCGGATCATCTCGCCACCCGGCACTTCGCCCAGGCCGGTGTTGCCCGCGCTGTCGCGCAGCACCACCACGTTGCGGGTGAAGTACGGGCCATGGGCGCCACTGAGGTTGAGCAGCATGCTGTCGTGGCCGGCCACCGGGATCACGCGCAGGTCGGTGACCACGGGGGTGGCGGAGTGCACGGCGGGTGTCGTCTGCATGTTCATGGTTTTTATCTCGCAGTCATCAGTGGGTCTGGCCCAGGGCCGAAGGCGCCTTGAGCTCATCGGAAGGGGCGCCCTTGGGGCGGGTGCGGACGAAGAACACGGCGATCGCCGCCAGCACCGACGTCACCGCCAAGGCGTACAGGCCGCCCTGTATCGAGCCGGTCTGTTGTTCGAGCAGGCCGAAGGTGGTGGGCGCGACGAAGCCGCCGAGGTTGCCGACCGAGTTGATCAGCGCGATCACGGCCGCCGCGATGCGGGCGTCCAGGTAGCCCTGGGGGATCGGCCAGAACAGTGATGAGGCCGACTTGAACCCGATGGCGGCAAAACAGATGGCGACGAAGGCGAACACCGGGCCACCGGTGGTGGACATGAACATGCCGATGGCGGCGATCACCAACGCGGCGGCCACCCAGGCCTGCTGGAACTTCCAGCGGCTGGAACCGGAAGCGAAGGCGTACATGGCCAGAATCGAGATCAGCCAGGGGATCGAGTTAAAAAAGCCGACTTGCAGGTCGCTGAGGTCGCCCATGCGCTTGATGATGCTCGGCAACCAGAAGGTCGCGGCATAGATGGTCAACTGGATGCAGAAGTAGATCAGGCAGAACAGCACGATCTGGCGATCCTTGAGCAGGCTCCAGGCAGAAAGCTTGACCGCGCCGACTGCCTCACGCTGACGTTGCTCGCTGTCGATGGCCTGCACCAGCGCCGCCTGCTCGGCCTGGCTCAACCACTTGGCATCCTGCGGTTTGGAGTCGAGCCAGAAGAATACGAAGAAGCACAGCGTCACCGACGCCATGCCTTCGATGAACAGCATCCACTGCCAGCCGTGCAAGCCCAGCCCCTGAATCTGCATCAATGCGCCGGCCAGCGGGCCGGAGATCAGCGAGGCCAGCGCCGAACCGCTGAGGAAGATGGCAATCGCCTTGCCGCGCTCGGCGCCTGGCAACCAGCGGGTGAAGTAGTAGATCACCCCGGGGAAGAAGCCGGCCTCGGCAACGCCCAGCAGAAACCGCAGCACATAGAACTGGGTTTCGGTCTGGACGAAGGCCATGGCCGTGGCCACCAGCCCCCAGGTGAACATGATGCGGGTCAGCCACAGCCGAGCGCCGACACGCTGCAGCAGCATGTTGGAGGGCACTTCGAACAGTGCATAGCCGATGAAGAACAGCCCGGCGCCAAACCCATAGGCCGCCGCACTGATGCCCAGGTCGCTTTCAAGGTGGGGGCGGACGAAGCCGATGTTGACGCGGTCGAGGTAGTTGACGATGAACATGATGACGAACAGCGGCAGCACATGGCGTTTGACCTTGGCCACGGCGCTGGCCAGTGTGTCGCCGCCATTGCAGGCAGGCGGAGCGAGGGTGTCGTTCACTTTGCGGGTCTCCCACTAGTTGTTTTTATGCGGGTTGTCTGACATGACAGTGGGGGGAGCATAGGCTTCGCGAAGTTGTACGACAAGATCGATAAAATCGCTAAAAAGGCAAAATACAAGCTTTCATAATGAGAAAATGCTGCGATCTTTCAAAAAAAACTGCGCACAGCGCTGGCTTCAGCAGACTAAAAACCAGCAGAGATTATTGTTATGAATTAACTTGTCGTACAAGCCAACCGATAACACCGAGCCCACCATGGACACAGCCCCCACCCGTGTTCGCGGCCACAGCCGCGCCCACGACCTGGTTTCCAGCCTGACCCAGCAGATTTTGCTGGGCACGTTCAAACCCGGCGACAAGTTGCCCTCGGAAAACACCCTGGTGCGCGAGCATGGGGTCAGCCGCACTGTGGTGCGCGAAGCCTTGTCGAAGTTGCAGGCCTCAGGGCTGGTGGAGCCCCGCCACGGTATCGGTACATTCGTGATCGAGCGCCAGCCCCAGGCAGGCCTGCGCGTTGGCGCAGAAAACGCCGCCAGCGTGCGCGACCTGCTGGAGCTGCGCATCGGCCTCGAAGGCCAGGCCGCCGCCCTCGCCGCGGTGCGTCACAACGACGGGCACGTGGCACGCATGCGCCAGGCGCTGGACGACTATCAAGACCTGGCGGCCGCCGGCGACAGTTGCATCGAGGCTGACCGGCGCTTCCACCTGTTGATCGCCGAGGCCACCGGCAACCTGTATTTCAGCGAAATGATGGTGCAGCTTGGCAGCGGCCTGATCCCACGTAACCGCATGGCCCTGGCCGAACGTGCCGGGGCCAGGTTGGCCCGGCATGCGTACCTGGCCAACCTGGAGCATGAGGCGATTCTCAATGCCATCCGCCGCCAGGACCCGGATGCCGCGCGGGCGGCGATGTGCCTGCACCTGTCCAACAGCCGCGACAGATTGCTGCCCGAATGACCTTGTGGAAACCACCTTGCGGGCCTTTGTAGGAGCGGCCTTGCGTCGCGAAAGGGGTGCGCAGCAGCCCCAGGTTCTATGTCACAGCAGAGATTGCCGGGGCCGCTTCGCAGCCCTTTCGCGACGCAAGGCCGCTCCTACAAACTGGACTGCCCCCAAGAAGTTGGACAAAAAATCCAACCCTTGGGGGGACCGATGGGCAAATACACAGAGCAGTTCAAACTCACAGCCATCTCAGCCTACCTAGATGGTAGCG
>NZ_JABWRU010000025.1:0-62323 GCF_014269165.1 Pseudomonas sp. SWRI68
CGCCCTCCCTTGCACCCCCCCCTAACCGAACTAAGCTTGTTGCCTCAGTGGGCTTCGCTGCCAATCCAGCGAAGCAGACGCGGCGCACAGCCTAGCGCCGTCCGATAAAAAAGCCTGACCGATCGATCAGAAAAAGATGAAAAACGGTACACATTACAAATATTTATTTGTGTACAATCGTTCGAACCCTGACACCGCTGGACACAGGTGAACGGGCTTGGACACGGGTCGGCGTACCAAAGTTGCGTTGCGATAACCCCGGTGGTTATCGATACTGGCGCCGATTTTTCGACCAACAAGAACATTAAAACCGTGGAACCTTAGAATGAGCACAGCAATCAGTCCGACTGCTTATAACTATAAGGTCGTCCGCCAGTTCGCCATCATGACGGTGGTCTGGGGGATCCTTGGCATGGGCCTCGGCGTCTTCATCGCCTCGCAACTGGTATGGCCGCAACTGAACCTGGACCTGCCCTGGACCAGCTTCGGCCGACTGCGCCCGCTGCACACCAACCTGGTGATCTTCGCCTTCGGCGGCTGTGCGCTGTTCGGCACCAGCTACTACGTGGTGCAGCGCACCTGCCAGACCCGGCTGATCTCCGACAGCATGGCGGCCTTCACCTTCTGGGGCTGGCAAGCGGTAATCGTCGGCGCACTGATCACCTTGCCGATGGGCTACACCACCACCAAGGAATACGCCGAGCTGGAATGGCCGCTGGCGATCCTGCTGGCCATCGTCTGGGTCACCTACGGGCTGGTGTTCTTCGGCACCATCGTCAAGCGCAAGACCAAGCACATCTACGTCGGCAACTGGTTCTACGGTGCATTCATCGTGGTCACCGCGATGCTGCACATCGTCAACCACATCTCGCTGCCGGTCAGCCTGTTCAAGTCGTACTCGGCCTATGCCGGTGCCACCGACGCGATGATCCAGTGGTGGTACGGCCACAACGCGGTAGGCTTCTTCCTGACCACGGGCTTTTTGGGGATGATGTACTACTTCGTGCCCAAGCAGGCCGAGCGGCCGATCTACTCGTATCGCCTGTCGATCGTGCACTTCTGGGCGCTGATCACCCTGTACATCTGGGCCGGCCCACACCACCTGCACTACACCGCACTGCCCGACTGGGCGCAGTCGTTGGGCATGGTGATGTCGATCATCCTCCTGGCGCCAAGCTGGGGCGGCATGATCAACGGCATGATGACCTTGTCCGGTGCCTGGCATAAATTGCGTACCGACCCGATCCTGCGCTTTTTGGTCGTCTCGCTGGCGTTCTACGGCATGTCCACCTTCGAAGGCCCGATGATGGCCATCAAGACCGTGAACTCGCTGTCGCACTACACCGACTGGACCATCGGCCACGTCCACGCCGGCGCCCTCGGCTGGGTGGCGATGATCTCGATCGGCGCGGTCTACCACATGATCCCGCGCCTGTATGGTCGCGCGCAGATGCACAGCGTCGGCTTGATCAACGCGCACTTCTGGCTGGCGACCATCGGCACCGTGCTGTACATCGCCTCGATGTGGGTCAACGGCATCACCCAGGGCCTGATGTGGCGCGCCATCAACGATGACGGCACGCTCACCTACTCCTTCGTCGAAGCCTTGCAGGCCAGCCACCCGGGCTACATCGTCCGTGCGCTGGGCGGTGCGTTCTTCGCCTCGGGCATGTTGCTGATGGCCTATAACGTGTTCCGCACCGTACGCGCGGCCAACCCGGTAGAAGCGGATGAAGCCGCCAAGATCGTCGTCGTGGGAGCGCACTGATGAAGCATGAAGCCGTCGAGAAGAACATAGGCCTGCTGGCCTTCTTCATGGTCATCGCCGTCAGCGTCGGTGGCCTGACCCAGATCGTCCCGCTGTTTTTCCAGGACGTCACCAACAAACCCGTTGAAGGCATGAAGCCGCGCACCGCGCTGGAGCTTGAAGGCCGCGACATCTACATCCGCGAAGGCTGCGTGGGCTGCCACTCGCAGATGATCCGCCCGTTCCGCGCCGAAACCGAGCGCTATGGCCACTACTCGGTGGCCGGTGAAAGCGTGTGGGACCACCCGTTCTTGTGGGGCTCCAAACGTACCGGCCCGGACCTGGCCCGCGTCGGTGGCCGCTACTCCGATGACTGGCACCGTGCGCACCTGTACAACCCGCGCAACGTGGTGCCCGAGTCGAAGATGCCGTCTTACCCGTGGCTGGTCGAGAACAAGCTCGACGGCAAGGACACCGCGAAGAAGATGGAGGTCCTGCGGACCCTCGGCACCCCGTACACCGACGCCGACATCGCCGGCGCGCGTGACGCGGTCAAGGGCAAGACCGAAATGGACGCCATCGTCGCGTACCTGCAGGGTCTTGGCACCATCATCAAAAGCAAACGGTGACGCTGATGGATATCGGGATGATTCGCGGCCTGGGCACCGTCGTGGTGATGGTGGCCTTCGTGGGCCTGGCGCTGTGGGTGTTCAACCCGCGGCGCAAGCAGGAGTTCGACGAGGCGACCCGGCTGCCCTTCGCGGATGACCCCGAAGCCACCCGGCACGTCGAGCAAGCGCAAGCAAAAGCTTCTGGGAGCAAAAAACAATGACAACCTTCTGGAGTCTGTACGTCACCGTCCTGACCCTGGGCACCATCTCCTCGCTGACCTGGCTGCTGCTGTCGACCCGCAAGGGCCAGCGCGAAGAGGTCACCGACGAGACCGTCGGGCATGCCTTCGATGGCATCGAGGAATATGACAACCCACTGCCCAAATGGTGGTTCTGGCTATTCGTCGGCACCATCATCTTCGCCCTCGGCTACCTGGTGCTGTACCCGGGCCTGGGTAACTGGAAAGGCATCCTGCCAGGCTATTCGTACCTGGATACCGACAAGCAGACCGAGTTTGCCAACGGCCAGCCGGGCTGGACCGGCGTGCACGAGTGGGAGAAGGAAATGGCCAAGGCCGATGCCCGCTTCGGGCCGATCTTCGCCAAGTTCGCCGCCATGCCCATCGAGGACGTGGCCAAGGACCCGCAGGCACTGAAAATGGGCGCACGGCTGTTTGCCTCCAACTGCTCGGTGTGCCACGGCTCCGACGCCAAGGGCGCCTACGGCTTCCCCAACCTGACCGACAAGGACTGGCGCTGGGGCGGTGAGCCGGAAACCATCAAGACCACCATCATGGGCGGGCGCCACGGCGTGATGCCGGCCTGGTCCGAGGTGATCGGCGAGCAGGGTGTGGCTGATGTGGCGGCCTTTGTGGTCAGCAAGCTCGATGGCCGTACGCTGCCCGAAGGCGTGAAGGCCGATGCCGAGAACGGGCAGAAGATCTTCGCCGCCAACTGCGTGGCCTGCCATGGGCCTGAAGGCAAGGGCACCCCAGCCATGGGCGCGCCGAACCTGACCCACCCGCAGGCGTTCATCTACGGGTCGAGCTTTGCTCAACTGCAACAGACCATCCGTTATGGTCGCCAGGGGCAGATGCCGGCGCAGGAACAACTGCAAGGTAATGACAAGGTGCATTTGCTGGCCGCTTATGTGTACAGCCTGTCGCATCAGGAGCAGGAGCCGGCCAAGGCCGAGTAAGGCAGGCCTGGCCGCTTCGCGGGGCAAGTCGGATCGCCGCACCGCCGCTCCCACAGGTACCCCACCGAATATGGGAGCAATGGGTTACCTGTGGGAGCGGCGGTGCGGCGATCCGACTTGCCCCGCGAAAGGGCCGGCGAATGCAACCCCAGATGACCTGGATCAATTGACACCCGCCATAACACGATTCACGCCACGAACCCAACGCGACTAAAGGTCGCAGCACGACCCCAGGCTGCCATCACCGGCGTATCATGGGGCGCAGCGCGCTAGCAGATTGCGCGAGACTGCGGCCGGCATGCACTGGCCGCGGCATTTCTCCACTGCCGTGGGACTTGATGATGAGCAAGCAAATTCCGGTACATGACGTCACCCCGCCTGCCAGCAAAGGGAAGGATTCCGTCGACCTCTACGCCGCCCGCGAGAAAATCTACACCCGCGCCTTCACCGGCGTCTTCCGCCGCCTGCGCATGATCGGCGGTGCGCTGCTGTTCCTGCTGTACTTCGGCACCGTGTGGCTGAACTGGGGCGGCCACCAGGCCGTCTGGTGGAACCTGCCCGAGCGCAAGTTCTACATCTTCGGCGCCACCATCTGGCCTCAAGACTTCATCCTGCTGTCGGGTATCCTGATCGTCGCCGCCTTCGGCCTGTTCTTCGTCACCGTGTATGCCGGCCGCGTATGGTGCGGCTACACCTGCCCGCAAAGCGTATGGACGTGGATCTTCATGTGGTGCGAAAAGGTCACCGAAGGGGACCGCAACCAGCGCATGAAGCTCGACAGGGCGCCCATGAGCGGCAACAAGTTCTTGCGCAAGTTCGCCAAGCACAGCCTGTGGCTGCTGATCGGGTTCGTCACCGGCATGACCTTCGTCGGCTACTTCTCGCCGATCCGCGAACTGGCCATCGAATTCTTTACCGGCCAAGCCGATGGCTGGGCCTACTTCTGGGTCGGGTTCTTCACCCTTGCCACCTATGGCAACGCCGGCTGGCTGCGCGAGCAGGTGTGCGTGTACATGTGCCCCTATGCGCGCTTCCAGAGCGTGATGTTCGACAAGGACACGCTGATCGTGTCGTACGACCCGCGCCGTGGCGAAACCCGTGGCCCGCGTAAAAAAGACATCGACTACAAGGCCCAGGGCCTGGGCGACTGCATCGACTGCACCATGTGCGTACAGGTCTGCCCCACCGGCATCGACATCCGCGACGGCCTGCAGATCGAGTGCATCGGCTGCGCCGCGTGCATCGACGCCTGCGACACCATCATGGACAAGATGAACTACCCCAGAGGTTTGATCAGCTACACCACCGAGCACAACCTGTCCGGACAGAAAACCCACATGCTGCGCCCCCGCCTGATCGGCTACGCGCTGGTGCTGCTGGTGATGATCGGCGCCCTGGCCACCGCCTTCGCTACCCGCTCGCTGGTCGGTTTCGACGTCAGCAAGGACCGGGTGCTGTACCGCGAAAACGCCCAGGGGCGGATCGAGAACGTCTACAGCCTCAAGGTCATGAACAAGGACCAGCGCGACCACGTCTACGTGCTGGACGCCGCCGGCCTACCGGACCTCAAGCTCGAAGGCCAACGCGAAATCCGCGTGGCGGCCGGCGATATCGTCAGCCTGCCGGTGCAACTGTCGGTGGCGCCCGAGAAACTGCCATCGACCACCAACGAAATCATCTTCACCCTCAAGAGCGCCGATGACAGCGACGCCCAGGTTGAAGCCAAGAGCCGCTTCATCGGCCCACAGATCCGCTGAGAGAGACTATCGACAATGCCTGCCGCCACCGCCGCCAGCCCTTGGTACAAACACCTCTGGCCCTGGATCATCATCGGCATCCTCACCACCTCCGTGTGCCTGAGCCTGACCATGGTCAGCATTGCCGTGCGCAACCCCGACAACCTGGTGAATGACAACTACTACGAGGCCGGCAAGGGCATCAACCGCTCGCTGGACCGCGAGCTGCTGGCCCAGACCCTCAAGCTCAAGGCCAGCGTGCACCTGGACGACCTGACCGGCGAAGTGGACCTGCGCCTGAGCGGCGACAGCGACCCGCAGACACTGGAACTGAACCTGATATCGCCCACCCAGCCGGACAAGGACCGCAAGGTGCTGCTGAGCCGTGCCGAGGCGGGGCGTTATGTCGGCCAACTGGACGACAAGGTCGACGGGCGGCGCTTCGTCGAGTTGCTGGGCAGCCAGGAAGGGCAGGTATGGCGGCTGTTCGAGGAAGAGAAAGTGGAGCATGGGGTAACCTTGCAACTGGGCGATGAAGCGCTGCTGGGTGCGGAACACAAATAATCGCGACACTTACCCAACCTGTGGGAGCGGGCTTGCCCCGCGAAAGGGCCAGGCCTGCTTATTGATGTTGACCCTACCGGCCCATTCGCGGGGCAAGCCCGCTCCCACAGGCCCCGTCCCCGCTACTCAATGCGTGCTTGCCTTATGACCCAACCCACCCCCTGCTACCACTGCGCCCTGCCCGTCCCCGGCGGCAACCGCTTCACCGCTGTGGTGCTCGGCGAAACCCGACAGTTCTGCTGCCCGGGCTGCCAGGCAGTGGCCGAGTCGATCGTCGCCGGGGGCCTGGAGCACTACTACCAGCACCGCAGCGACACCAGCGCCAACCCCGAGGCGCTGCCCAGGCAACTGCAGGATGAGCTGGCACTCTACGACCGCAGCGACGTGCAACAAACCTTCGTCCGCCATACAGGCGACCTGGCCGAAGCCACCCTGCTGGTCGAGGGCATCAGTTGCGCCGCCTGCGGCTGGCTGATCGAAAAACACCTGCGCAACCTGCCCGGGGTCGCCGAAGCTCGCTTGAACCTGTCCAACCACCGCCTGCTGCTCAGCTGGGACGACAACCAGTTGGCGCTCTCGCGCCTGCTCGCCGAGCTGCGCCAGATCGGCTACGCCGCCCACCCCTACCAACCCGACCAGGCCGCCGAACAACTGGCCCGCGAGAACCGCAGCGCTCTCAGGCGCCTGGGCGTCGCCGGCTTGCTGTGGTTCCAGGCGATGATGGCGACCATGGCCACCTGGCCTGAATTCAACATCGACCTCTCACCCGAGCTGCACACCATCCTGCGCTGGGTCGCGTTGTTCCTCACCATCCCGATCGTGTTCTACAGCTGCGCGCCCTTCTTCAAGGGCGCGGCGCGTGACCTGCGCACCCGCCACCTGACCATGGACGTCTCGGTCTCGCTGGCCATTGCCCTGGCGTTCGGCGCCGGGATCTGGACGGCGATCAGCGGCAGCGGCGAGCTGTATTTCGATACCGTGGGCATGTTTGCCCTGTTCCTGCTGACCGGCCGCTACCTCGAACGGCGCGCCCGCGAGCGCACTGCGGCGGCCACCGCACAACTGGTCAACCTGCTGCCGGCCTCGTGCCTGCGCCTGGACACCCTCGGCCGCGCCGAGCGCATCCTGCTCAGCGAACTGCAGCGTGGCGACACGGTGCAAGTGCTGCCCGGCGCGGTAATACCCGCCGATGGGCGCATCGTCGAAGGCCGCTCCAGTGTCGACGAGTCACTGCTGACCGGCGAATACCTGCCGCAACCGCGCCGCGTCGGCGAGCGGGTCACCGGTGGCACGCTGAACGTCGAGAGCACCTTGAACATTGAGGTCGAAGCCCTCGGCCACGACTCGCGGCTGTCGGCCATCGTCCGCTTGCTGGAACGCGCGCAGACCGAAAAACCGCGCTTGGCCGAGATCGCCGACCGCGCCTCGCAGTGGTTTTTGCTGTTCACCCTGATCGCCGCCGTGGCCATCGGCCTGTGGTGGTGGCACCTGGACCCGGGCCGGGCCTTCTGGATCGTGCTGGCCATGCTGGTAGCCACCTGCCCGTGTGCACTGTCCCTGGCCACCCCGACGGCCCTCACCGCCGCCACCGGCACCCTGCATAAGCTCGGCCTGCTGGTGACCCGCGGCCATGTGCTCGAAGGCCTCAACCAGATCGACACGGTCATCTTCGACAAGACCGGCACGCTCACCGAAGGCCGCTTGACCCTACGCAGCATCCGCCCACTGGGCAGCTTGGCCGCCGACCGTTGCCTGGCCCTGGCCGCCGCCCTGGAAAACCGCTCCGAACACCCCATCGCCCGTGCGTTCGGCCGCACTGCCGCGCCTGCCGACGATGTGCAGACAGTACCCGGCTTGGGCCTTGAGGGGCGGGTCGACGGCCAGCGCCTGCGCATCGGCCAGGCCACCTTCGTCTGCGCCCTGAGTGGCGCCGAGATACCCGGCGTGCCCGAGCCACGTGGGCAATGGCTGCTGCTGGGCGATCGCCAGGGGCCGCTGGCCTGGTTCGGCCTGGACGACCGCCTGCGCGACGACGCCCCCGCCCTGCTCGCCGCCTGCAAGGCGCGTGGCTGGCGGACGCTGCTGCTGTCCGGCGACAGTTCACCCATGGTCGCCGAGGTGGCTGCACAGCTGGGCATCGACCAGGCCATCGGCGGCTTGCGCCCGGACGACAAACTGGACCGGCTCAAGGCGCTGCAGGCGGCAGGGCGCAAGGTGCTGATGCTGGGCGACGGGGTCAACGACGTGCCGGTGCTGGCTGCTGCCGACATCAGCATTGCCATGGGCAGCGCCACCGACCTGGCCAAGACCAGCGCCGATGCGGTGCTGTTGTCCAACCGCCTGCAGGCACTGGTACAGGCCTTCGACCTGGCCCGCCGCACCCGCCGCAACATCCTCGAGAACCTGCTGTGGGCAACCCTGTATAATGGCCTCATGTTGCCGTTTGCCGCGCTCGGCTGGATCACCCCGGTGTGGGCGGCCATCGGCATGTCGGTCAGTTCGCTGATCGTGGTCCTCAACGCCCTGCGCCTGACCCGGCTGCCAACTGCGCCGGCCACCAGCAGCCACCGGCAACCCGCCACCGCCTGAGCAGGAGCCGCCCGATGCCAGCCCTTTATGTCATGATCCCGGCCGCCCTGTTGCTGGTCGGTGTTGCCGTCTACATCTTCTTCTGGGCGGTGGACAGCGGCCAGTACGACGACCTCGACGGCCCTGCCCACAGCATCCTCTTCGACGACCAGGACCCGCGCCACCAGGCTGCGGTGAAAACGGACGACACCCCGGCCGAAGACGACAAGGAACCCCCTCCCCGTGCCTGACCTGCTTCCCCTGCTCGGCTCGGCGCTGATCCTTGGCCTGCTCGGCGGCGGCCATTGCCTGGGCATGTGCGGCGGCCTGATGGGCGCGCTGACCCTGGCCATCCCGCCCGAGCAACGCGGCCGGCGTTTGCGCCTGCTGCTGGCGTACAACGTCGGGCGTATTCTCAGCTATGCCTGCGCCGGCCTGTTGCTGGGCCTGGCAGGCTGGGCCGTGGCCAGCAGCCCGGCGGCCCTGGCGCTGCGGGTGCTGGCAGCACTGCTGTTGATTGCCATGGGGCTGTACCTGGCGGGCTGGTGGAGCGGGCTGACGCGGATCGAAGCCTTGGGCAGAGGGCTGTGGCGGCATATCCAGCCCATGGCCTCGCGCTTGCTGCCGGTGTCCAGCCTGCCCCGCGCCTTGTTGCTGGGCGCCTTGTGGGGCTGGCTGCCGTGCGGGCTGGTGTACAGCACCTTGCTGTGGGCTGCGAGCCAGGGCAATGCGGGGTACAGCGCGGCGTTGATGCTTGCGTTTGGCCTCGGCACCTGGCCGGTGCTGCTGGCGACGGGCTTGGCGGCGGAGCGCGTCAGCAGCCTGCTGCGGCGGCGCAGTGTGCGCATGGCGGGCGGGCTGCTGGTCATCCTGTTTGGCCTGTGGACGCTGCCAGGGCCGCACCAGCATTGGCTGATGGGGCACTGATAGGCCTGCTGTGCAGCCCCAGCAGCTTTTGATACAAATCAACACAGATTCCTACAGACGCCCCTAGACTCCGGACACTGCTCGCTCTATCCGGGGACCGCCCACATGCTCGACGACCTACGTTGGGATACCGACCTGATCCGCCGCTACGACCTGGCCGGACCACGCTACACCTCCTACCCGACCGCCGTGCAACTGCACAGCGAAGTGGGCTCGTTCGACCTGCTGCACGCCCTGCGCGAGAGCCGTCGGGCCGTGCGCCCGCTGTCGTTGTACGTGCACGTGCCGTTCTGCGCCAACATCTGCTACTACTGCGCCTGCAACAAAGTCATCACCAAGGACCGCGGCCGCGCCGCGCCGTACCTGCAACGCCTGGAGCAGGAAATCCAGCTGATCGCCTGCCACCTGGACCCAAAGCAACGGGTTGAACAACTGCACTTCGGCGGCGGCACGCCCACCTTCCTCAGCCCGGTGGAGCTGCGCCAGCTGATGGCGACCCTGCGCCAGCACTTCAACCTGCTGGACGACGACTCCGGTGACTACGGCATCGAAATCGACCCGCGCGAAGCCGACTGGTCGACCATGGGGCTGCTTCGCGAGCTGGGTTTCAACCGTGTCAGCCTGGGCGTGCAGGACCTCGACCCGGCCGTGCAGCGTGCGGTCAACCGCCTGCAAAGCCTGGAGCAGACCCGCACCCTGATCGAGGCGGCGCGTACCCTGCAGTTCCGCTCGGTCAACCTGGACTTGATCTACGGCCTGCCCAAGCAGACGCCAGAAGGCTTCGCGCGTACCGTCGAGGAAGTCATCCGCCTGCAGCCCGATCGCCTGTCAGTGTTCAACTATGCCCATTTGCCGGAGCGCTTCATGCCCCAGCGGCGCATCGACAACAACGACCTGCCGAGCCCGACGGCGAAACTGGAGATGCTGCATGCCACCATCGACCAGCTGACCGCCGCCGGTTACCGCTACATCGGCATGGACCACTTCGCCCTGCCTGACGATGAGCTGGCCATGGCCCAGGAAGAAGGCACCCTGCAACGCAACTTCCAGGGCTACACCACCCACGGTCACTGCGACCTGATCGGCCTGGGGGTCTCTGCCATCAGCCAGATCGGTGATCTCTACTGCCAGAACAGCAGCGACCTCAACACCTACCAGGACTCCCTTTCCAACGCCCAGCTGGCAACCCAGCGTGGCCTGCTGTGCAACCACGACGACCGCCTGCGGCGGGCTGTGATCCAGCAGTTGATCTGCCATTTCGAACTGGACTTCGAGCCAATCGAACAGGCCTTCACCATCGATTTTCGCGGCTACTTCAACGACCTCTGGCCAGAACTGCTGACCTTGCAGCGGGACGGCCTGATCAGCCTGGACGACAAGGGCATCCGCATCCTGCCTGCCGGCCGCCTGTTGGCGCGCTCTGTGTGCATGGTGTTCGATGCCTACCTGGCCATGCACAACCGCCAACGCTTCTCGCGGGTGATCTGAAAAGCGAGGCGTTCGACCGCATGGACAAGCGCCTTTGGCCAGCACACTATGGGCACACACAGGGCCTCGGCGCGCACCCGCCGAGGCCTGGCCAGCACGCACCACAATAGCGCCCGCTGGCCTACACCCACGCCGTGAGTTACCCTTACGTCTTATGTGTGCTTTCCCACAAGGATCGATTGAAAATGTCCGAGCCAGTTAAACTGCGCCCACATGCCCAGGCCCATTGCAAGGATTGCAGCCTGGCCCCCCTGTGCCTGCCTCTTTCGCTCAACCTGGAAGACATGGATGCACTGGATGAAATCGTCAAACGTGGCCGGCCGCTGAAAAAAGGCGAGTTCCTGTTCCGCCAGGGTGACAATTTCGGCTCGGTCTATGCAGTACGTTCCGGCGCCCTCAAGACCTTCAGCCTCAGTGACAGCGGCGAAGAGCAGATCACCGGCTTCCACCTGCCCAGCGAGCTGGTCGGCCTGTCCGGCATGGACACCGAGGCCTACCCGGTGTCGGCCCAGGCCCAGGAGACCACGTCGGTGTGCGAAATCCCCTTCGAGCGCCTCGACGAACTCTCGGTGCAACTGCCGCAGTTGCGCCGCCAGTTGATGCGGGTAATGAGCCGCGAGATCCGTGACGACCAGCAGATGATGCTGCTGCTGTCGAAGAAAACCGCCGACGAACGCATCGCCACCTTCCTGGTCAACCTGTCCGCGCGCTTCCGCGCCCGCGGCTATTCGGCCAACCAGTTCCGCCTGAGCATGTCGCGCAACGAAATCGGCAATTACCTGGGCCTGGCGGTGGAAACCGTGTCGCGGGTGTTCACCCGCTTCCAGCAAAACGGCCTGCTGCGCGCCGAAGGCAAGGAAGTGCATATCCTCGACCCGATCCAGCTGTGTGCACTGGCCGGCGGTGCAATGGACGCCTGAGCCTGGGTTAACGGGTATACTGGCGCAATCGTTTTTCCAGGATACCCGCACCAATGCACAGCGAAGCCTTCGACCTCAAAGCCCTGATCCGCCCGGTAGTGGACTTCCCCAAACCGGGCGTGATCTTTCGCGACATCACCCCGTTGTTCCAGTCCCCGCGCGGGCTGCGCTATGTCGCCGACCAGTTCATCGAGCGGTATGTCGAGGCTGAGTTCAGCCACATCGGCGCCATGGACGCGCGCGGCTTCCTGATCGGCTCGATCATCGCCCACCAGTTGAACAAGCCGCTGATCCTGTTCCGCAAACAAGGCAAGCTGCCGGCTGACGTGCTTTGCGAGGGTTACCAGACCGAGTATGGCGAGGCCTTCCTCGAAGTGCATGCCGACAGCCTGTGTGAAGGCGACTCGGTGCTGATTTTCGATGACCTGATTGCCACTGGCGGCACGCTGCTGGCGGCGGCGAACCTGGTGCGTCGTACCGGGGCCCAAGTGTTTGAGGCGGCGGCGATCATTGACCTGCCAGAGCTGGAAGGTTCGCGCCGGCTGCAGGCGGCGGGTGTGCCGACGTTCTGCCTGACCGAGTTTTCGCTTAACGAAAATTGAGTTACATACCGGGGCTGCTTTGCAGCCCCAAGATCTGAAATCAGAGTGAAATCGGCCTGCGCCCTGCAAAGGCATGCGCCAGCGTCCCGCCATCCACCAACTCCAGCTCGCCCCCCAGCGGCACGCCATGGGCAATCCGCGACGCCACCAGGCCTTTCTCGTTCAGCAACTGGGCGATGTAATGCGCCGTCGCCTCCCCTTCCACCGTCGGGTTGGTCGCCAGGATCACCTCGGTAAAGGTGCCCTGCGCTTCGATCCGCGCCATCAGCTGCGGCACACCGATCGCCTCAGGCCCCAGGCCATCGAGTGGCGACAGGTGCCCCTTGAGCACGAAATAGCGGCCGCGGTAACCGGTCTGCTCCACTGCATACACATCCACCGGCCCCTCGACCACACACAATTGCGTGTCGTCACGGCGCGGGTCGGCACACTGCGGGCACAGTTCCTGCTCGGTCAGGGTGCGGCATTGGCGGCAATGGCCCACCCCTTCCATGGCCTGGGTCAGCGCCTGAGCCAGGCGCAGGCCGCCGCTGCGGTCGCGTTCGAGCAACTGCAGGGCCATGCGCTGGGCGGTTTTCTGGCCGACACCCGGCAGGGTGCGCAAAGCGTCGATCAGTTGGCGGATCAGTGGGCTGAAGCTCATGTAGACAGGCCTGCAAGTCGGGGGAACAGAATGAACAAGGGAGCAACGACCCTACGGCCGTTACTCCCCATTTGACGCAAAAGGTCGATCAGAACGGCATCTTGAAGCCCGGTGGCAACTGCATGCCAGCGGTCATGCCGCCCATTTTTTCCTGGCTGCTCTGCTCCACCTTGCGTACCGCGTCGTTCAGTGCGGCAGCGATCAGGTCTTCGAGCACTTCCTTGTCGTCTTCATCAGTCGACATCAGGCTTTGGTCGATGCTGACGCGCTTCACGTCGTGACGACCGGTCATCACCACACTCACCAAGCCACCACCGGATTGGCCGGTCACTTCGGCGTTGGCCAGTTCTTCCTGCATCTTGGCCATTTTTTCCTGCATCTGCTGAGCCTGCTTCATCAGGCCGGCCATGCCACCTTTCATCATGGGGGTATACCTCGATTGGGTCGTGTGATGCGGCCTGGCACCGGGCCGGCCGCATGGTTATCCGTTACTGGCCCTGATTGGCCAGGGCCTCTACAGGCTCAATAGTATCCTGTCGCACCTTGGCACCGAACTGCTTGATCATCTGCTGGATCAACGGATCCTGCTCGATCGACACCACGGCGTCTTGCTGGCGCTCGGCACGTTTGCGCGAGGCCGCCTGGGCCGGGGTTTCCTGCTCTGGGCGAATCAGCTCGATACGCAGGTTCAGGGTGCGCCCCAGGTGCTGATTGAGCGCCTCGTTCAAACGCCGCTGCTGGGTGGCGTTGAACAGCGCGCCCTGGCCAGGGTCCAGGTGCAGCAGCCAGTCGTCGCCGTCGGCGGCCATCAACGTACAGTTTGCCGCGATGTTGCCTGTCATACCGGAGACAGGCAACTGTGGGAATAATTCCAGCCATTGCAGGGCCAGGCCGGTGGCCGGCTTGGCGGCCGGCAGCGGTTCGGCAGCGGGTTTGGCCTGCTCTTCCTGAACATGCTCGGCCAGTTCATCGAGGTAACTGAAGCCGACCGGGTCGCTGTCACCGATGTAATAGTCTTCGTCCGCCGGCGGCTCGTCATCACGGTCCATGCCCGCCGCTGCATAGGCGGACGGGTCGAACGGCGGCTCGTCGTAGGCCGGCTGATCACGCTGTGGCTCGGCCACGGCAGGCTGCGGCGCAACAACGGGCTCGGGGGCGACAGCAACCGGCTGCACAGGCGCTATAGGCGCTACAGGCTCTTCCCAAGGCAGGTCGATGACCTCGGCGACGGGCTCCGGCGCCGGTGCTGCGGTCTCTACGGGCACCTCAACGACAGGCGCGGGCTGATCAACCGCAGGCGCCTGCTCGACGGCCGGCGCGGCCGGGGCCGGCACAGCTTGCGCGACAACCGGCACCACGGGCTCTGCGACTGGCGGCGCAGGGGCCACCAGCGCCGCTGCCACCGGGGTTGCAGGATCAGCTGTGGCTTGGCTGATCCCCACCGGCTTTAGCACCGGCTTCGGTGCATCGTCGGTATCGGCCGGGCGGAAGGCCAGCATCCGCAGCAGGACCATCTCGAAGCCGCCACGCGGGTCGGGCGCCAAGGGCAGGTCGCGACGGCCGATCAGCCCCATCTGGTAATAGAACTGCACGTCCTCGGCCGGTAGCGCCTGGGCCAGCGCCAACACGCGGTCACGGTCGCCCTGGCCGTTGTCCACCGCCTCTGGCAGCGCCTGGGCGATGGCGACACGGTGCAGCACATTGAGCATCTCGGCCAGCACACCGCTCCAGTCCGGGCCTTGCTCGGCAAGGTTGCGCACGGCCTCCAGCAGCGCCCGCGCATCGCCTTCGAGCAGTGCCTGCAACACCCCGTAGACCTGGCCGTGGTCGAGGCTGCCCAGCATGGCGCGCACATCGGCGGCGAGCACCTTGCCTTCACCGAAGGCGATGGCCTGGTCGGTCAAGCTCATGGCATCGCGCATCGAGCCATCGGCGGCGCGGCCAAGCAACCACAGGGCATCGGGCTCGAACGGCACGCTTTCGGCGGTGAGCACATGGCTGAGGTGTTCGACCACCCGCTCCGGGCTCATGTTCTTCAGCGAGAACTGCAGGCAGCGCGAGAGGATGGTCGCCGGCAATTTCTGCGGGTCGGTGGTGGCGAGGATGAACTTGACGTAGGGCGGCGGCTCTTCCAGCGTCTTGAGCAAGGCGTTGAACGAGTGGGTCGAGAGCATGTGCACTTCGTCGATCAGATAGACCTTGAAGCGCCCACGGCTCGGGGCATATTGCACGTTATCCAGCAGCTCGCGGGTGTCTTCGACCTTGGTACGGCTGGCGGCGTCGATCTCGATCAGGTCGACGAAGCGGCCTTCGTCGATCTCCCGGCACACCGAACAGGTGCCGCAGGGCGTGGAGGTGATGCCGGTTTCGCAGTTCAGGCATTTGGCAATGATGCGGGCAATGGTAGTCTTGCCCACGCCACGGGTGCCGGTAAACAGGTAGGCATGGTGCAGGCGCTGGTTGTCCAAGGCATTGATCAAGGCCTTGAGCACATGGGCCTGGCCGACCATTTCGCGGAACGAGCGCGGACGCCATTTTCGTGCAAGAACCTGATAACTCATCGAAAAACCATCGTAGCCTGATCGAGCGGAAGATCGCTAATGCTAGCGGAGCGGGGCCGAAATTGCACCCTGCGCGACTGGTCTAAGCTATGAAACTGGCGCGCTATCCAGGGAGGATGTGCCTTGCGAAGACTGTTGCCCCTGCTATTGCTCTGGGCCACTCACAGCCTGGCCGAACAACCGGTGCTGCGTTTTTCCGTCGCCGAGAGCTGGAGCATGCCGCTGATGCGCGTCGAAGGCGACAAACCGGTGGAGGGTTTGCTGTTCGACCTGATGCAGGCCATTGCCCGGGAAGCAGGTGTACGCCCGGAGTATCACGTACTGGCACGCCTGCGCCTGCAGGAGGCCATGGAGAGCGGCGATATCGACGTGCGCTGTTATGTCAGCTCCCAATGGTTTCATGATCGGCCGGGCAATTATGTCTGGAGCATCCCGTTGATTCATCAGCGCGACGTGCTGGTTGGCGGCGCTGGCGAAGCCGGCCCCACCCGCCCGGAACAACTGGCGCCGCAAGCCATCGGCACCGTGCTGGGTTATGCCTATTCAACCCTGCAGCCGTTGTTCGAACAGGGCCGGCTGCACCGCGAAGACAGCCGCAGCCAACTTTTGGCCCTGCAGAAGCTGCACGCGGGGCGATACCTGCATGCGGTGAGCAATGAACTGTCGTTGCAGTGGTTCAACCACAGCTTGCCGGCGGGGCAGCGGTTGCAGGTGCTGGCGGTGCTGGAGGAGCAGGAGCTGGGGTGCATGGTGCGCAGCGACCCGGCGGTACCGACGCAAGGGGTGCTCAGGGCGCTGGTGCGCATAAAACAGACGGGGGAGATCGAGCGGATCAGCCAGCGGTATGGGGCTGCGGGGTATGCCGGGAATGCCGCAGCGCCAAGGCCGTGATGATGTGATAGCGGCCTTGCGCCCTACGCGACAATCGGTCAGTGCTGACGCTCAACTCGGCGGCTGTCGCTGTAGGCGAACATCAGGTAGTGGGAGACATTCATCAGCGCGAAGTGCATTGGCACGATGCCTTCGCTGATGGCGCGGGAAAGGGACTTGCCCGGGGGCAAGTCGAAGGTATGGGGTGGGTCGGGGACGATTTTTTTCATGCAGGCTCCATGTGGGTGAGCTGCACCCTTTTGCTTCCACGCATTAGGGTGACAACTGTACGCGGGGTGGAAGACCAGGCACATGGAAAACCCGGCAGGTATGAATACCTCCCACGCACAGCTGCCATAACAGACAACTGCTCCAAGTCTTTCCCGGGCTTCCACACCCGATCGCTGGACCGACAGCGACCGCAAAAGCCTATGGGGTGGGGTTCCCCAGGACAATCAGACGCGAGTCGACGGGATGCGTAGGATATTTCTGCGAGCCTTACAGATACAGCAGGAAGTCGCCTATACGAATGTAGGAAACTTCTTTGCTGGTGATTGGACTACAAGATCTGGTGTAGAGAGCGATATCGACCCTTAACAGTGATGCCGCATAATTACCGCTACCCCTCAAAAAGACAGCCTCATGCTCCAAGATGATCGAGACAATCTGGAACTCGACAAACTACAGATCGAGAATCGCAAGCTAGCTGCAGAAGCACTTAAATTCATGGCAGAAGAGCGCAAGCTTAGACAAGAAGCGTTCTGGCACCCCTTCGCAACCGGCTCGGTCATTTTGACTGCCATTGCGGGTATCATGACCCTGCTGGTTAAACTCTAAGCACGCTCGTTTTGGCAAGAGGAAAGATCATGCCGCGTTCCACTCAAGATAGGGTTGAGCAATCCCATCGCGAAGTAGAGGCCCTGGCCGAAGACATGCGCAAGGCCAGATCGTTTTCTCCTTGGTCAGCGCTATTGCCGTTCAGCCTCGGTGCGGGCTTTGCTTTGGCGTTGTTTCTTGCGGGCCTCTTGATCTTGCGACTGCTGTAAGCCTGAGCACTGTCTTCACACAACCGCAATCAAACCGGCACTCAAAAACAACCCAACCCCAAACACCGAATGCGTCACCAGACTCTTCAGGCAGTTACGCCCAGGCGTCGGCGTTCTGGAGGCAAAGAACCCTGCCCCCATCAACGGCTGCATGAAGCACAGCGGCGCCGCCACTGTCACCACACCCCACGCCAGCGCAGGCCACAGCGTCGGCGCACTCAGCCAGCCCTCCCCGACCATCCCCACCAACATCACCGCAAACAGCACACCGATGCCATAGTGAATCAGCCAACCCCAGGCCACCTCGTTGGCCACAGGCTCCGCCTTGGCAATCGCCTCATGCCGCGCTCGCCCCTTCATCAAATGCCCCGCCCAACGCCCGACCATGGCGAAATTCAAGGTGGCGATGCCCAAGCGCCGCAGCAACACGCCCCATAGGTCCATGATCACGGTGGCGCCGACCCCGATCAGCAAAGCGGCTTGTAGCATGGCAAGCGTCATTGATTCAGCCCCCTAGGATTGACGTTCAGTTACCTGCCGCGCAGCATAGAAGTTGAAGTCAACTTCAAGTCAAGGACCTCGATGGACATTGCCGATGTCGCCAAACGCACAGGCGTCCCTGCGTCGACCCTGCGTTACTACGAAAAGAAAGGCCTGCTCACGTCGCTCGCCGGGCGTGGCCAGCGACGCCAGTTCGCCGCCGACATTGCGGATAGGCTGGCACTGATCGCCTTGGGGCAAGCATCAGGGTTTTCCCTGGATGAGATCGGGGCGATGCTGGTGGACCTTCAGGTCGATCGACAGATGCTGATAGCCAAGGCGGACGAAATCGACACCCGGGTCAAACGCTTGCGGGCCATGAGCAAGGGGCTGCGGCATGCAGCGCAGTGCCCTGAGGTAGATCACCTGGCCTGTCCGAAATTTCAGCGTTTGATGAAGCTGTCAGCAGCAGGCGCCCTTGGGGAAAAACACCTACACCAGAGCAGGCCTGGAAAAGCGCGAAGCCAGCCACCTGGCCGTACTTAGCCCTACGACCAGGAACGCCACGCCTTCAATGCTCAGCATCATCGCGTTGATCCCAAGCTGCGTGATCAATTGGCTGGCGACGTAGGGGAAGCCGAACACACCGATGAAATACGACAAGCTGAACAGCAGCAGCGCTTGTGCCGTAAGCCCTGCCGGTGCCTCGTTGGCAGCCAGCCCGTTGATCACCGAGTAATTCAGGCCGTAACCCACGCCCAGAAGAACGGCCATGGCCAGATAACTTTCCGTGCTGTGCACCCACTGGTCGAACCCCAGCACGGCCGTTGCCATGATCAAGGTTAAAACCCAGGAGGTCGCCAGCGGGTGTTGCTTCACGACCCAGCCGGCCAGCAGGAGCCTGCAGGAGATCGCAGCGCCCATGAAGCCAATGAAGAAGGTCGAGTAATCAAGCCCCAGGCGGGCGGCATAGCTGGTCTGGAAACTGCCCATGGTGCCGAAGATTGCCCCGCCTAGCCCTACCATCAGGATCGACAGCCCAGAGCGCGAGCTCATCACTTTGAGCGCGGACGCCAACCCGATTTGCACCTTCTCAGCAGGTCGCTGCCCCTGAGAAGTCGAAGCGAGCCAAGCAAAGTACAACCCCGCCAACCCTGCAGCGCACGCCGCCACCCAGAACGCGAGCTGGGTAGGCAGTGCAACAAAAGCGGCGAACTTGCCCAGCAAGGGCCCGGTGCCAATGCCGGTCAGCATGCTGCCAGAGAGCAGTGCAAAACAATGGGTACGGCGCGTGGGCTCGACCATTTGCGTCACCATGATGGGGCCAATGGTGTAGAACACCCCCCAGCCGATGCCAAGCATCAAGCCGCATGCCAACAAAGCGATGCCCAGGCTTGAGACCATGGCAAAGCCCACTGATGACCCGACCAGGCAGAGCGCCCCCACAGCGATGCTGCGAGCAGCGCCAAAGCGCTGCAGCAGGTGCCCCGAGCCGAGCACAGAGAGCAACGTACTTAGCATGGCAACAGCGAATACCTGCCCGGCCTCGCTTGCAGTGCCGCCCAGCGTCTGCACCAGCATCGAGAGCAGGAACGTCGTGCCATAGCTGATGGACAGCAGGAAGCACGCGATGCAGAACACCGTGAATGGCTGAAACCTCATGAAAGCAGTCCTTGCGGGTAGGTGCTGTTTTCTATCACGGCAAGGCACAGGCAAAGGCAAGCATTTGCTTACGTTGAGATCGTCACTTCATTACCTAAACGCCCGCCCCGTCGACGCCACTGCTCACGGCTCAACTCCCAGATCTGCTTGAGCACGGGGCCACAGACGAAATGGCCCTCTTCAGTTCCCACCAGCCGCATGCCTTCGTGCACGGAAACACTGCGCGATCGGTCATTGCTCGCGGCCTTGGGCACCTGCATGACGCAACGCCCAAGCGTTTCGAACCAGTAGTGGTTGATGACCCCGCAGGCCTCCCGCATGTAGCCGTTTTTCTGCCATGCCTGTGCAAGCCAGAAGCCACGGTTGTTGCCCGGCTGGTCATAGAGACTGATGCTTCCGATGATCTGCGCAGGCTCCGTCTTCAGGCGAATCATCCAATGCCATTCACACCCGGCGTTCATGGCGGGTAATGCGATGTCTCGGACGTAGACCAGCGCGCCGTCTTCTGGGTAAGGCCAAGGTACGCGGCTGTCCAGGTAGCGAACAATGTCCCAGTGTGGGAACAGTTGCTGAATGGCGTCCGCGTCACCGAGCTGCAGCGGCGTAAGTATGAGGCGCGGAGTTTCGAGGATCGGTAGGCTGTGCATTTTCGCGGAGTCCATTCATGTAGGCGATCTGGGATGCAGGCGCAGCCCAACCCTTACATAGCGTCCGGATATTCTCAACTGCCCAGCGGCTACAACGTGCATGAGGGCAACCCGAGCGCGGCAACGTGTCCGAAAGTGGCAGTCTTGAATTTCAGCGATTGCAGAAGTTGGCAACAGCAGGAGCGCAGAACAGGCCAGAGGGAAGGCCTTAGTCTGAAAGGCTGAGGTTTTAGGACCCCAGAAATGGAGGCGGCCCCACCAGCCACACCCCGGCACACGATGTTCCCGCTGTGGCTGCTTCCTTCCGGATCTGACCAGGTGGCATGCAAGCATGCTCGGGAATCAATGCAGGCCTTACGGGGCAAGGGTTTCAGGCTGATTGGGTAGCAGACGCTCTACCCGTGCAGACACTCAGCACGGTCGCTCAAAACTTGGGGTGTAGCCAGCACTGTCACACTTTGCTGTAACACTTTGGTGTCACACCCATGGCCTATCTGATCCGACGCAAAGCCGTCTACTACCTGAATCTCAAGCTGCCCAAGCACCTCTTCCCGAGGTGTCACACTTTGCGTTTGAGCTTAAACATCAGGCACCGGCAGAGCGCCTTGTTCCTCGCCGCATCCATCGTCCAACGGCTACATGGGCACCTAAGCGAACACCCGCTAACAGACCTTCAGACGCTTCGTGCGTTATGTTCGCAGTGGCGGGACTCAGCCCCAACACCAGCCATTCCTGTAGCACCACGTGCGACCTCAACTGCCCCAGTGAAGGTCGGGAGCGACAGCCCAACCCTCGCCGCCCTATCGAAGCTCTATATAGAAGAAGGGAAACGGGGCGGCACATGGCGACAGGTCAGTGCGGATGAAGTCGAGCGTGCGTTATCTGACCTGTTCGAGCTAATGGGTGACATGCCTGCCCTAGCCTTCGATGCTCAGCAAGCACGCCTGCTGAAAGAACGACTTAGCCGCTGCCCCCAGTACTTCGGCTTACGCCCCGAGTTCAAGGGTAAGACACTGAAGCAGGTAGTCGAGTCAGGCAGCACGTACAAGGCCATCACTGCCGTCACCATTAATAACCGGCTACGCAAGCTCACTGCGTTCATGAACTGGTGCAAGTCGAATGGGTACGTGACTGACAACCCGCTAGCCGGCATGAAGGTCATGACGGGATCAGCGAAGGAAGCACGCCTGTCATTTGACCCCCGCGATCTGGCAGCCCTGCTGGATTATGAGGCGCTGCGAAAGGAAGCACGCAAGCACCCGTGGCGCTACTGGCTGCCACTAATGGGAAGGACGACCGGGGCACGACTGGAAGAGCTGTGCCAGTTGCGAGTTGATGACTTCACTGAGCACCAGGGGATTCAGTGCATCCGCATTGATGACAGCCGTGAAGGCCAGAACCTGAAGAACGCCAGTAGTCGTCGCATCCTACCTATACACCCTGCCCTGTTGGACCTGGGCCTGCTTCAGCATGTCGAGTCAGTCAGAGCCAGTGGCGCTGATCGGGTGTTCCCAGAGCTAGATGCAGTGCGAGGGAAGTTGGGCCACGCCCCATCGAAGTGGTTCGGTCGATACAAAACGAAGCTGGGCATCACTGATGCTAGGAAGACGTTCCACAGCTTCCGCCACACGCTCATTGACGATCTGCGTGATGCAGGCGTGCAGGACTCGCTGATTAAGCGGATAGCCGGCCACGAGGATGGCGCAGTGACATTCAGCGTGTACGGCAGCCGTAGCCCGCTGAGAGCCATGGCAGATGCCCTGAAGCACATTCACATCGAACACAGCTTTCACGCTGACCCCGGCAATAGAAGTACTTAGGCACGCTGAGCACGGCGCCACCATCCAAGTACTACCCAGACAACTAATAATTAACATTTTGACAACTTTCAGGGTATTAACGACATGGAAAACTGAAGAATATGAAAATTAACAAAAATGATTTTAAGTGGTAAGCCAGCAAATACGGACTAATACTCTAAAACAGTCGAAATGTTAACTCAAAAAGTTCTTGCATTAAAAAATCACCTTGTTAGGATGGCGCCACACAGAACGACGACGGTCCAACAGAAAGAAGACTGCACTCCGCACTATTAGAGGCGGCATAACAAGAAACCACTTTTATTATGCCGACCTTGAAAGCCAATACGCTCTCTGTACGCCAACAACAAGAGGCAAGATAATGATATAAAACCCAAGCAGCCAACACTTACACCCTCCACACCCTACCAAAGGTAAGCACTATGCGTTAGCCAGCCAAATAAACATCACACTCAAAAAGAACACCAAATATATTCTCCCACCTACACGCTCACATCTAGAGCACGGGAGAGCTTTGCCCAAAATAAGGTTACATTATGAATCAGAAATACAGCACGCAACAGAACAGTTACTTTACCACTCGCCATCATCGCCGGGCTACTCCACGGCGCCAAAGCGATAGCGAATATGTGCCGCCGGCGACCGTGAATAACGAGCTCAACAAAGTGGTTCCAACGACTGTGTACAGCACGGAAGTAGCACTGCTTTCTGGAAAAACACACCATCAGATCATGTCGGAAATTTACGCAGCACTTAAAGTTCTTAAACTGTGCCCAAGTAAATTTTTGGCTGAATCCACCGACAGTTCGGGTACGGTAGTACCTTGCTTTAAGCTGCGTCACTGCGACCCGAACATCATCATCTCAGGGTCTAATATGGTGCAGTCCATCTTGGAGCAGTTTGTGTACGACCACCAAGAGCAGGTGCAAGAACTTCAAGAGAAGATCATTGTTAATGCTGAGAAAATTGAGTTCTACGACAGCATGAAGGAAGCAAAGGATGTATTTAACTTTGGTGTAGCCGCCAAGGCCCTGGATACAGGAAAAGTCCGGCTTGTTCGCTACCTTCGCGACCACGGAATTCTCACAGCAGGCGGCTACAAAAAGAACCTTCCATATCAGCAACACTTGGACTGCGGACGCTTTAAAGTAGAGTGGGGTTTTTATGAGGACTCCGAAGGAAATCGCCATCTCAAACCAATCATACTTGTAACTGGAAAAGGGCTGATCTGGCTTAAACAGTATATCGATAAGCATGGTCGTACTGGACTGTAAATAACTAAGTACCGAACAGTCACAGACGTCCATTGCTGCACAGATAGCATTGACACAACAGAGCGCTAGAATTGAAGTTACAATCTACTTGGGCGACATCATAAACCGACCTGGAAGACATATACTTCAGGGGTGACTCGCATCTGAACAAGCCACCCTTTAGCGCCTACATTTGTGCACTACATATCAGCCCCTTAGCTTGGAAGCTGTGCACTAGCAACTAAACAAAATCATGTAGCAACCACTGCTAGACCTAAAAACAACAAACCCAACACCAACCAAGCCCGATGAATATTTCAATCGAGCTACGGACACTCATTATCTGAGAAACAAAAGTTGAAAAGTGAAACTATGAATACCACCCAACGGCAAGACCTTGTAACCATTTACCCTTCGAAAAACATCCTCATCAAGCAACTGAAATACACTCAATACGTTGTTCCAACAACCGGACCAATTGGAGAAATCGACGAATACGGCGAGCTAACCGAAATTCTCGCTAACGCAACAGCTAAAGATGAAATCCACATTCAACTGTTCTCACCAGGCGGCAGCCTTGAGACCTGCGACTATCTCTGCCGTCGCATCGCTGAATGCACAGCAAACATCGTTGTAGAAATCGGCATGACTTGTGCCTCAGCCGCCTCTGCTATCGCACTACAAGCTGATGAGTGGGTTATTCACGACAGTAGCACCATGATGATTCATGCCTGTTCCTATTCACCAGGCTATGGCAAAGAATCGGATGTGCGTGCAGGAGTGGCTTATACCGAGCGTGTAAATCGTGAATGGGTACAACGAACTTACGCAGGGTTCCTGACTGACGATGAGTTTGTGGCTATCTTGGACAACGGCAAGGACCTGTATTTCTTCGCTGATGATTTGCGTGAACGTCTGCCTATTTACGCTGAGTACCGGGCAGAATGGGAAGCAGAGTAGATGGCAGAGATGCAGCAGTACATTAACGATTTGAACGACGCAGCATAAACAATAATGCGTCTACAAAGGTGGGCGCCAATTCATGCCCTGGAGGGCAACAGATTTAATGAGTCAAGTTACACATATTACTGGCAACACTGATGCACCGCTGACCATGAGCAGCAAAGAAATCGCGAAGCTCATGAGTAAGCGTCACTGTGACGTTATCCGTGACGTCAAGAAAATGATGGATGATCTGGTCGCAGAAGATGACGCAAATCTACGTCATGTGGAAGTGCTCAAGGATTCGCGGGGGTACACCTCGCAAATCATGCTTCCACGGCGAGAGACTGACATCCTGCTCACGGGCTACAGCGTAACGCTCCGTGCCAAGGTTATCGACCGTTGGCGTGAGCTGGAAGCCGAGGTGGCCAAGCCGGCAACCGTGAACCTCAGCGATGCCTCTGCTCTGCGTAGCCTGCTGCTGGGCTACACCAGGTGATGTAGTTGGAACATAAGACTGGTATCCAAGCAGAGAAAATCGCTGAAGACGAACCGAAGGTCGATTACTACGCCTAGGTTCGGGATGCGAAGAACATACAGACTATTGGCGACTTCGCCAGGATACTTGGGTTCGGTCATACCAAGCTGTTCAAGTGGCTGTTTGAGCAGAACATCTTGATGGGTGATGAAAAGCCCCAGCAGCGACACATTGAATAGGGAAACTTCGTAGTTACAGGCAAGCTACATGTAACCGCTAGCGGTTTTTACCTAGCCAATAGACCAAGCAACTGGCAAAGTTGAATTTACATCAGGGATCTGCTTCGCAAGCCTGACTGGCCGATGCAGAAGCAGGCGGTATAGTTAGTTTAAACCAAGCCGACAACCAATTATGGCTGAGAATAACAAACACAAGGCAAACCTAGAGGCATCTCGGCACCCTTTACGAATCATAAGTTCCACGAGGCTAGCCCACCCTGCCTCAGCCAATTACTATTCCGAGCAAGCGAATAAAATAACCCCAATAATTTTCTACATATAAGACAGTTGCACCCAACTCAAACCTACCGCCATCTAAAACATATCAACTCTACAGCATACACCACATAACAAAACGATCTAATCACAACTATGAGCACTCCATGCATCAGCCCCACTGCCCTCCAAGAATCACTTCGCCTCCGTATTTCTGAGGCGCACACCAGAGTAATCGAAGGAAACGTCTACGACAGAGTAACTGGAGAGTGGTATGGCGAGTACATCTCTCAGCCCTACACACCAGAGCCAACTATCTACGTTGCGGGCACACCGGCAATACTAGGCGAGAACTGGTTCGCAGAGGATAACGGCACCGTATCCCTGTTGCAAACTCTCGACACCTCGACCCAAGTACCCGTGCTTGCCCCTGTTATCGAGCTACTTCCACAAGAGACGTTACCAGAGGCCAGATCCAGCAGCACTCGCGGACCTAAGCCACAAATAATCTACAACCCTATAGCTCCGGCGCTTTGCATTCTCAACATTGAACAACGATCTACACCTTGGCTAGATGACATCGCATTCGGGGCAATACATACAGGACCGGGAGTGATCAACGGGAAGCAAAGCGTCTCCCTTGGAGATGTAATGCGAGTGCTTAGACTACCTATAATTACCACAGCGGCTATCGCAGATAGATTGCTAAACCATGACCGTAAACCTATGTGCACCCGGCAGATACAGCGAGTTGTCGAAGCAGCGAGAATAGCATTGAGAGGCATTGCTCTGTATCTTGAGCGGCATCCACATATTGTACAGTCCTTAGACATATCTATCGAATTCGACAAACTGTGGAGAACAGGTGACTACCACACTGAGCCGACCAAAAATACAGAGCACCCCATGAAACAGGCGGCGTTAATGATGATGAGATCCAAGGTACAGAAAAGGACTATTGCGAAGGAGCTGGGCATATCCAAGAACACGGTGAAGAAATGGTATCGTGAGATTGACATTGAGCTTGGCACAGGGGGTCAACCAGCACCAATTAACGACAGATAATATAAGGGAGTGGCTACCTACCACGCACACACGCTTCAGAATAAACAATATCTATTAAGTAGGGAAAGAAGGGGCACAACCCCTTCCCCGCTTTTGATCTTGCTTCTAACTCTACAGGCATCAGTGCAGCATAACCCAGCAACGACACATTATATCTAAACCTACAGCTCAGCCTAAGCAGATCGGGGGCTTCCGCTTCTACCCCCGCCTTTATAACTACCATGCCGCAAGGCATCACAGGAAATACTAGGGCGATGTGGTGCACCACCAACCCATCTCCACCTGATTGAACATAGAAGGAGCATTACTTCGTGACCAAGCGTCACAAAATAACTTGGACAGGTAAGTCTCATAGCACTGTAGCCATGCCTCGCTTGAGCCAGCGTGACAAGCACTGCAGGATGCCGCTCTTTGCATTGAAAGCAGGTGTGGGATACACCTGAACGCTGTCGAGAAGGCCCTCTAGGACCATCTCAACCAGCTACGATCGAGCACGTTATCCGGGATTGATAACCTGAAGAACGCCAGAATTAATGACGCATACAAGTGGACCGCCCGGTTCGATGCTCACGTCTACCAACTCTATCCAGCCGCCATCGACAAGGTAGGTGAGCTCTTTGGACAGCCTGCGTAGGGTGATATCGCACTCATGAGCGATGGCTGCCTGCGTAACTCGCACTATTCCGCCTTCGCCCACGTTCGACCATAGGGAAAGCATGATTGCGCCAGCAGAGCGATCTGAGAGCACTAACCTGAGCACGTGCGTCATGGCGTCAGGTTTGAAGTACACCGCGCCTTGGGAGGCATGGGAATTTGAGGCTAGCTCGGTCATAGATGGGATCCTTTGCACACCATTGGAAGGTAGCTCCGCCGACGGATGTCACGATTAGTGTGTGTCCGATTAGATCACATCCTCGGACCATTGGGGAATGCCCGCACCACCGCCTTCCCCCGTGCTTCAACATCAGTTCGGCACCCGTGTCAGGGAGCTGCGTGTTGCTATGGGCATGAGCCAGGAAGCCTTCGCTGATCGTTGCGGCTTCGCCAGGACGTACATGTCTCGCATTGAGACCGGTGGCGCTAACCCGTCAATTAACGCCATCAAGGTGTTAGCCGACGCTTTAGGCGTCAGCATCTCTGATCTTTTTGAAGGCATGTGAGACGGCCCAAAGCCAAAGCCCCAACCGCTGACACCAATCGAATGGCAGCCGCAGACCTACATGACCTGGCGGCAATCGTGAGGCAAACCCAGTCAGTAATTCAGTGAAGCTGACCACCGCTTGCCGACCGAGAGCATCCCCGAACTCTGCTACCACGCACTGTCGGGTCCAGATATCCCGAAAGGGTTGCTACGCGCCCGCCTGCTGAAGCGTCTTGATGTGGCCGTTCTGATGCCAACGGTGCTTGTACCTGATTAGCAGCGGTTCAAAAAGCTGGATACATGGCCTGATTACATCGCTGCCCTGTACGCAGATGCCGAACTCGAGTGGCAGCCATTGCTTGCATTATCCCTGTGTACCGCTGAACAGGTTGAAGCTGCCCGTACTGGCTTACTTGATTGCCTGCACGCAGCCATCGAAAAGGGCCGTCGAGACTACTTGGCACAGCCCCGATTCAAGCGAGTGTATCGTGGCCGCTATTACAGCCAGTGGGGCTTTAAGGGCTACCCCGCACACCTTGAGTACCCACCACTAGCCGCAGAGCCAGCGGCACAGGCTGCGTAGGAGAGAGTGAAATTTTGCTCCCCACGCTACTTGTCAGTAAGAATTGTGAACCATCTATGAGAATGACGACCAACAAGGTGCGGGTGCTTGAAGCACTCGCCTATATTGATTCCTCCCAGAACCAGTACCCACCGTACAACGCTGTCACTGTTCAGCAAATCCTCAAAGACGATCTCAGCTACGGATACTTCGACTTGGCCAACCTAACACGCACCTTAAAAGCACTGGTGGACCAAGGATTGGCCAAGTCTTCTATGGGGCGGGTGGATATGCCCGGTAAAAACGGATGTATCGACCGTTGGTTTGTACAGACGAGGCTGAAGTACTGGCCCGCCGACCTTGACCTTGCAGCGATGGAGCTGCACTACAAGGGAACCCCAGAAGAACAGGAAGTGAAGAGACACAATCTCATCGGCAGGTTGGTGGGCGCCCCAGCCCTCACGATGGATGAGTTCAGGGCATACAAGGCCAAACGGGCAGCAGCCAGATAACTAATGGGGAGCTAACGCCGTAACTAATCCAGTTGACCACCTTTTCGGCCCGTCTGGATGCCGCTACACGACTACAGCCCAGTGTTTACGGGGGCCTACGCTACAAGGGGCTTAGCCAAGTCCTACATATCAGCTTATTCCACAAGAATTACATGGAAATATGACTAGACCCCAAGACTGTGGGCTACTGCACTCCGCAACTGTAGGAGCCAGCAGATTTGCTGAGTCCTAATCAGCCCGCCTTCGTGCGGGCTTTTCTATGTGCAAGCGTTAGCGGCTTCAGCTGGTATCAGCAAACGACCGTTAAACGATGCCGTAAAATCTGGCCTGTAGTGGTATCAACAAAATAGGGTTTACATCGTATAGTGATACCCATGCTATGATCCTACGTTAAATGATCCCTTTGGTGATGCCGATGCCCCGTACCTTTCTTTACTGCCGTGTAAGCACGTCCAATCAGTTCACCGAGAACCAAGTCCAGGACGTGAAGAACGCTGGCTTCGATGTACAGGCCAGCCGGGTAATCGAAGAGACCATTTCCGGCAGCGTCCCTGCCAGCGAGCGTCCCGGCTTCCAGAAGCTACTTGAACGGATGGAATCAGGTGATGTGCTGATCGTCACCAAGCTGGACCGCCTTGGCCGTAACGCTATGGATGTAAGGCAGACAGTAGAGCAACTGGCAGCCACCGATATCCCCGTTCACTGCCTCGCCCTAGGGGGCGTAGACCTGACCAGTGCAGCAGGCAAGATGACTATGCAGGTGCTTGGCGCTGTCGCAGAGTTTGAACGTGACTTGCTGATCGAGCGAACCCAGTCCGGCCTGAAACGTGCCAAAGCAGAAGGCAAGAAGCTGGGGCGCCCTGAAGCGGTTGATACCACCAAGGCGGTGCAGAAGGCCAAGGCCAAGAACATGACACAGGCGGAAGTGGCAGCCGAACTCAATATCGGTATCGCCACGGTCAAACGGCACTGGAACAAAGCGCTGTAAGGCCCTACGCTGCGGTATCTGCCCTATAACGAGAACGCCACATGGATGATAAGGCCGCTGTTACTGCCGACGCCCTAGAGCTGCTGCATATGAACCAGACAGCCTTGAGGGCAGCCATCGAAGAAGTAAGTACATGGATCAGGCAGCGTGGATCTGTGAATGCCCACGAAAACACAATGGCCTGTCTTGAGGCACTTGATACCACCGCCGCTGCCATTGCTTCAGCAATAGAACGCCTTCGCACCTAAGCCGCCTTCGGGCGGTTTCTCGTGCCTGATATTTCAGTATTCTAGCTGGTAGGTAGGGCGGTAATCGGCGTGAGGGTTAGAGACTGACCCACACTTAGCCTTCTTTGGTCAATCTCCCTATGATATTTCAGCCCCGGCTCACAAGTGAATATTCGGCGGTGGGCAAAGGTCGGTTTGAAAATGGGCGGTATTCCGCCTATTAGGTGATTGGCACCCGCGCCCTTTCAGTTCCAAGTGGTTTGGATCTTCAGCTTCTGCCCTACCAATCTAAGCAGTTCGGTCGGGCTAGTCATCGCCTCTGACAGCACAAGCCGGCTTTCGTCCAAGTCTCTTTGTTCGTCTTCTTTGGTTCTCATCGCGTGTGCTAGGCGGTGCAGGGCGCTAGCAGCAGCTGCAATATCTTCTCTAGATGGCAGGCCGAATAGTCGAGCAGCTCGCTGGTATTGGGAAATTACTGCTGCTTTGGCCGTAATGTCAGCTGCGTGTTCTCTTAGAGACGCGGCAATCTCGCTGTTGGGTGTGGATATGGTAATCCTAGGTTGGTGGCGTAGCAGGGTATCGGATAGCTGGCCCAACGCGCTTTTAAGCTGCTGTACCGGCTCGATGATTAGCTTCAGTATGGCTTGGCTGATGACGAAGATCAGGATGCCGCCAAAGAGAGTGATGATGGATGTTACAAGGTGGTCCATTGCGATGTCTCACAAGACAGGGACGTTCACGTTACCCCCTGCAATGGTAGAATGCCAGCACCAAGCGGCGGCACCCAGCAGTTTGCAGCGGCCTGTCTAACTTCGATGATGATTGTTAGCCCTGTGCACTGATTAACCAAATCTGGTTCGTCATATGACGATATTCAAGCCCATGTTTCAGGGACGATATTCACTGCGGGTGAAGGTCCGCTTCAGAAATGCTCGCACCACCCGAAGTACACATCGCTGTCGCTGAGGAAGACGAACGGTTTGCGTACATCATCGGCGTACTCGTTGATCGTGAGTGCGAACAAGCTCGACCCAGCCCCGGCTCCCTGATCATTCCGCATAGTCGTGACGACTTTGTAGCTATTCTCACTAGAGCCGTAGTCGATAACCTGCGGTTCGGTAACGTACGAGTTCTTTAGGGCGCCAGCCATCAGACCAGTGTTACGCTCGACTGTGAACTGCTTGCCGATGTACATATGACCAAGTGAGCTTTCGGAGGCAGATACTGCCCGCTCTACGGTGCAGCGGTAGTCTGGGGATGCCCAAGCGTTGCCCGCCCCCATCATCGCGATGACTGCCGCTATCCCTGCTGACTTCATTGTGACGCTCTCTTATGTGGCTAGTGACGTACGCATCTTGCCCAAGGCAAAGGACATTTGATGACCATAAAACCGAAATGGACGCCGATGATAGCCGACGCCTACGCCAATAAATACGGCGAGGTAGCTGAAGACTTCTTGTCGCTCGTGGTCATTCCATCGCTGGCAGCCCTGGAGCAGAAAGCTGTTGAAATTGCGAAACAGGAAGATCAAGTGCTTGCTGCCTTCCATCTACATGATCATCGCCACCTGATCACCAAGACCAGCATGGCGCTGTGCTTAGGCATCCAGTCGCTGTGGGAGCAGCAGCTACGCGACTACCTTTGCAATTGCCCAAGGGCGGGCGGGGCCACGTGGAAGATAATTAGAAAAGCCAGCTGGGGCTTCTCGCCCAAGGCGCCAACGCTCAACGAGCGGTTTAGCGAAATACGCGGCTTGCCGATTGAAGGGTTTGAGTCGTATAGGCGCCTCGACAAACTCCACCTGTTGGGGAACGCATGTCGGCACGGTGCGGGGGATTCAGCGGACAAGCTACAGGCGCGATACCCCGAGTTATGGCCACAGGCAATGGTTGAAGCCGTACAGACCGGGGGTTCTCTACTAACCTCACTGCCTTTAGGCGCGATGCAGATTACCGTCGACCTACTGCGAGACTTGGTGAACGCAGTAGTGCTGTTCTGGCTGGATATGCGTATAGCGTGTACTGAAGCCCTGATCCCGGAAAGCCCGGCGATGATCGAGGAAGTGGTAAGACTGCAAGCCTTAAGGCCTGCCCTGCTATGACTAGGGCAACACCCAGCTGGAAATATCATTCCTCAAACTGGCGTGAAGCTGAATCTAATCAGCGCCAAACCAATCAATGCTACGCACCCACGCACATACGAGGTATCAGCGCATGGATGACAAGACCGCTGCAACCGCTGATGCTTTGGAACTGCTGCAGGGAACGGCTATTGAGAGACTGCCAAGGCTCTATAGACTACAGAGTGGCATTTTGCTAGCGTCAGCCTAAGGCTGACAGTTCAACCAGCCGTGGCGCGGACCAACATGGAGGAAAAATAGTGACCGATCAAAGCGGTGAAAGCAGTGGCATCAATGTTAACGCCGATCTTGCCCCCGTCTTAACAGCAACTCCAACCGGAATAAAGTATATATTTAACCTCCTGTTTGGAAAAAAGCATGCTGAGGCCGAGCGGATGCTAAAACTGGCCGAAGCTCAAAATGCCGTTGATGTCAGGAAGATATTGTCTGGTGAGGCCACCTATGATCACTCAAATCACAAGCTCACAACCGCCAACACTGGTGATCCAAAGCTTCTGGTTGCGGAAAGAGTTCGCATTGATGAGGCTTCCAATCTGATTGAGTGCTCGATTCACGCAGCAGCATACATTGAAGAAGAGCCTGATGCAGCCGAAGCTGAAGATCTTGAGGATTTTGTTAATCGATGGAAGAACGAGGCAAAGTTCATTTCCTCTAACGCAGCGCAGGCCATTTGGGGAAGAGTGCTTGCTCAAGAAGTCAGCTCGCCAGGAAGCATTAGCCTGAGGACACTTGATGTAATCAGAAACATCTCCAAGATAGAAGCAATCAATTTTAACAATATTTGTAACTATGTTGCATTTGACAAGGTGGTTATAGATAATCAGAAAGGCAAGCCCATTAGCAACGAAGTGTTTGCTTCGATGCGAGATGCTGGATTGATTATTAACTTTACTCCCGGCAACTACCGCTCTAGCCGTTGGTCAAAGACGAACCTTGAAATATCGGAAAATTATGTAAAGCCGGCACTTTATGTAAGATGCGGTGAGTTTTTCATCTTTATCTATGAAGATGAGTTAAAGTCCTCAAAATTGGAAGATCCGAGTTTTTGCTATTGGGAACTTACAATGGCTGGACGCGAGCTTTACAAAATAGTTCAAAAAAACATGAACGCAAAAATTGAAGATGTTGCAAAATCAATTTTTAAAAGTGACGAACAGTATTTAAGTTTCACTAACTATACAAGGTATATCGATGTAGAAAAAAACCAGGTCGATACAGCATCGATCACTAAGATCCCTAATAACTAGAATTTATTGAGATGTGGGCTGCCTCCCAGCTCCGGGGCAGCTCATGTTTTCGATTGAATGTCTACCATCTAATTATTAATCAGCCTAGTCGAAGCACCCCATCCGAATTAAGTTTTTGCAAGGACTATCCTTTCTATCATCTCGATATTGTCCTTAAGAACTTTCCAACTATCAGCTCCACTCAGGGCGACAGACAAACTATTCTTTGCAACTCCGTACAACTGCGCGATGTCTTTTTGCTGCATGTTACCTGATCGCCATAGTATCAACGCTTCCGCGACATCTAGCAAGGATAGCTTGGCCACACTGGTATTAGGATGGACTTTTAGACCAAGTGAATTTATGGTTGCTTGAATAATAATCCTCTTAATCACCCGAGTGCTCATCCATTCCGCGACGTACTCTGCCTCTATTTCCTCCACAGTCTTTTCCAGTTGCGACTTGCGAAGCTGGATGTAATCGCCACAAGAAGTATTCAGAGCCTTCACAATGAAGTCAGAACATCCCTCTGGTTCCCAACCGCTAGCGAATCGCTCGCACATGGTTTTGAAATAGGAAGAAGTAAACGCTCCCGCAGTGACTCTGTTAATTTTTGTTGCAAAATCCTTGTTAGAGGTCTTTCCAGATCGAACCCAAAAATCCTTATAGCAGTGGAACGTAAGCCAATCCTCTAATGCCCCCTTAAAACGGAAGGCCTTGAACTCATCGACTTTAGATGGGAAGAATGGTTGCGGGACTGAAATAGGTCGCAATACCTGCCTCAGGTATCGGTCGTTATTTGCTCGCCAGTTTATGAGGCGCTGACCTGCATAATATGGCAACTTACTGTTCCGAATACTCTGGATAGATTCCTCGCTGTGCTTTTTTCCGTAAAAAGGATTCCCCTCTCCGGCTACTTGCTCGCTTACGGCAACGGCGTACTCAAGGCGAAGTTGGGCGTACAGTCTGGAGGTTGTTTTCACACCTGTTGAACTTCGCCAACGAGACGACATCATGTGGGCAGCCCGCATCAGGCTGACATCTTCTGGGTAAGCCTTCCAAAGCAGCATGTGTGCAATGTAGTGCTCACGGCCCGTAAACATCACCAGATTACTCTTGTGATCGCTCCCGCCCATGCAGCGGGGGATGATATGGTGGGCTTCGAAATACCCCTCAACCTTACTCTTGTTCAGACCTCTCGCCTTCGCGTTCTTTACCAAGGCGGCATAAATCTTTGCGTAGTCCACACATTACTCCATGTCCAAGGAGATGCCCTGTTTGGTGAACCGCTACGCACCTTACTTGGAGGCTTACGGCTCATCATCACGCGTCATCATTAGGTTCAATGATTGTACTGAGCGACACGGCCAGCAGCCAGCAGCCAGCAGCATGAGGTGGCCAAGATGGTTGGCTTGGAGAAAAGTTGGAGAAACGATAGGCAGGCGATAACATGCTGCTTAAGGTGCACACCTAGGTGTACCTAAACGCTGTCACACTTCGAGTTTTTTGAGCGAGAAATCCTTGAGATTTCAAGGACTTACGTAATGGAGGCGGCCCCACCAGCCACACCCCGGCACTCGATGTTCCCGCTATGGCTGCTCCCTTCCGGGCCTGACCAGGTTAACGGGTAATCAATGCGGGGGGACCGATGGGGCCACCACTAACGCGACTCGCTAAGCAGCGAGCCGCGCCATTGTACCGGTCTGAGGCGAAGTTACAACCTCTGGCCGGAGAAAAAGTCATCATTTCTCAATGACTTGTTTGAATCTGGGGGTACCTTGGCGAACGACGGCCTTTGTAGGAGCGGCCTTGCGTCGCGAAAGGGTCGCGCAGCGGCCCCTGGATTTCAGCTTCGCCGCAGAGATTGCTGGGGCCGCTTCGCGCCCCTTTCGCGACGCAAGGCCGCTCCTACGAGGTCCGCGCAGGGTCAGAGGGTGATGCCTTGCTCGCCGAGGAAGGCAATGAACGCGTCTTCGTCCAGCACCTTCACCCCCAGCTCACTGGCCTTGGCCAGCTTGGAGCCCGCGCCTGGGCCGGCGACCACGCAGTGGGTCTTGCCGGAAACGGAACCGGCAACCTTGGCGCCAAGGCTTTCCAGCTTCTCCTTGGCAATGTCGCGGCTCATGCGCTCCAGGGTGCCGGTCAACACCCAGGTCTGCCCCGCAAGCGGCAGCCCTTCGGCGACTTTCTTCTCGCTGTGCCAGTGCATGCCGAACGCCAGCAACTGGGCCTCGATGGCCCGCGCCAGCTTCTGGTTCGCTTCGTCCTTGAAGAACTCGCGCACCGCCTCGGCCTGCTTGGCAGCCAAGGCCTGGCGCAAGTCGATGCCATCGGCAGCGATGATCTTGTCCAGGCTATCGAGCTTGGCCACCAGCTTTTCAGCGCCGGTCGGGCCGACCGAGGGAATGTCGAGCTTGGCGATCATCCCAGCCAAGGTGGTGCTGGCAGCAAACTCGGCGGCCAGGTCGCCTTCGTCCTGCAATTGCATGCCACACGCAAGCAACTGTTCGATGACCTTGCAGTTGTGTTCGTCTTCAAAGAAGTTGTGGATCTCGTAAGCCACTTCTAGGCCGATGTCCGGCAGGTAGGTCAGCACCTGCGGCAGGGCCTGCTGCACCCGCTCCAGCGTACCCAGCGAGCGCGCCAGCACCTTGGCTGTCTCTTCACCCACATCTGGAATACCCAGGGCATAGATGAAACGCGCCAGGCTCGGGCGCTTGCTGGCTTCGATGGCATCCAGCAGCTTCTTGCTGGACACCTCGGCAAACCCTTCCAGGCCAACGATCTGGTCGAATTCCAACTTGTACAGGTCCGCCGGCGAGCCGATCAACCCTTCGTCCACCAACTGCTCGACACTCTTCTCGCCCAGGCCGTCGATATCCATCGCGCGGCGCGAAACGTAGTGGATGATCGCCTGCTTGAGCTGAGCGCCACAGGCCAGCCGGCCGACGCAACGGTACACCGCGCCTTCGCTGGTGGTTTCCTTGCCCTTGCTGCGTTTGACCAGCTGGGTACGCTCGACCTGCGAGCCACACACCGGGCACTCGCTCGGCACTTCGACCGGGCGGGCATCTTCGGGACGGCGCTCGAGCACCACTTGCATGACTTGCGGGATGACATCACCGGCCCGGCGAATGATGACCGTATCGCCGATGCGCAGGCCCAGGCGGGCGATTTCGTCCATGTTGTGCAGGGTGGCGTTGGACACGGTCACACCAGCCACCTTGACCGGCTTCAGACGCGCCACAGGGGTTACCGCCCCCGTGCGGCCGACCTGGAATTCGACATCCAGCACTTCGGTCAGCTCTTCCATGGCCGGGAACTTGTGGGCAATCGCCCAGCGCGGCTCGCGGGCGCGGAAGCCCAGTTCACGCTGGGACGCCAGGCTGTTGACCTTGAACACCACACCGTCGATTTCGTAAGGCAGGCTGTTGCGGCGCTCGCCGATGTCGCGGTAGTACGCCAGGCACTCTTCGATGCCGGCGGCATGCCTGAGCTCACGGCTGACCGGCAGGCCCCAGGCCTTGAGCTGTTCGAGGATGCCAATGTGGCTGTCGCCGATGCTTTCGGACACCTGACCTACGCCGTAGCAGCAGAACTCCAGCGGGCGACTGGCGGTGATTTTCGAGTCCAGCTGGCGCAGGCTACCGGCCGCAGCGTTACGCGGGTTGGCGAAGGTCTTGCCGCCCGCCTCTGCCTGGGCCGCATTGAGCCGGTCGAAACCGGCCTTGCTCATGTACACCTCGCCACGCACTTCCAGCACCGCCGGCCAGCCTTCGCCCTGGAGCTTTAGCGGGATGTTGCGCACGGTGCGCACGTTGGCACTGATGTCTTCACCGGTCGTGCCGTCGCCGCGGGTAGCGCCCTGCACCAATTGGCCGTCACGGTACAGCAGGCTCACAGCCAGGCCATCGAGCTTGGGTTCGCAGCTGAAGTCGACCGCACCTGGCTGGTCGAGGCCGTCGACCACACGACGGCCGAATTCACGCAGGTCGGCTTCTTCGAAGGCGTTGCCCAGGCTGAGCATGGGCACTTCGTGACGCACCTGGCTGAACGCGGCCAAGGCCTGGCCGCCGACGCGCTGGGTTGGCGAGTCGGGCGTCACCAGGTGCGGGTGCTCAGCCTCTAGCGCCTTGAGTTCGTTGAACAGGCGGTCGTATTCGGCATCGGGCACGCTGGGCTCATCGAGCACGTAGTAGCGGTAGTTATGCTGGTCGAGTGCGGCGCGCAGGGCGTGGATTCGGGATTCGGCGTTCATGGGTCAGGGTCTCTTGCAAAGCAAAAAGCAGCCTTGGGGCACCGTGCCAGAACAGGGTTTGAGGTTGTCAATGCCGACCCTTTCGCGGGTCAAGCCCGCTCCCACAGGTACACCGTAAGCCTTGCAGGCAGTGGTGTACCTGTGGGAGCGGGCTTGACCCGCGAAAGGGTCAGTACAGGCACACTCAAAACCTGAACCGACCAGCGCGCCCGCAGGCTGCTCTTTGTCTGGATCTATCAGCGTTTCTGGGTCAGCGCGCGGCGCTCGAACTCGACGATGCGCTGGCGGTAATGCTCGATGGTCTGGGCGGTCAGCACGCTGCGCTGATCATCCTTGAGTTCACCATTGAGCTCATGGGCCAACTTGCGCGCCGCTGCAACCATCACGTCGAACGCCTGCTTCGGATGACGCGGGCCCGGCAGGCCCAGGAAGAAGCTCACCGCACGGGTGCTGAAGTGGTCGATATCGTCCAGGTCGAAAATGCCGGGCTTCACCGCGTTGGCCATGGAGAACAGCACTTCGCCGTGGCCGGCCATGCTCTCGTGGCGGTGGAAGATGTCCATCTCGCCAAAACGCAGGCCGCTCTCGAGAATGTTCTGCAGCAACGCCGGCCCTTTGAAGCCACCCTCGTCGCGGGAGATAACGCTGATCACCAGCACTTCTTCAGCGGGGGGCAATTCCTTGACCGTGTTGTTGGCGGACGACGCACCGCTGTTGCGGTTGTTGTCGGCAGCAAAGTCATCATCGGCATCGGCAAACAGGTCAGGCTCACGCGACTCGGCCACCAGGTTCAAGTCACCCTGCGGCACTTCTGCGGCACGCTTGCCACGCTTGCTGGCCTTGACCGGCTTGGGCTCGCGCTCGCGATCACGCGACGACGCACTGAGCGAGGGCAGGTCGCTCTCATCCAGTTCTGGCTCCTTGTGGTTATCCAGCACCCGCGACGGGCCGAGCACTTCGGCGCCGCCCTCTTCGTCGGGGGCGTTGGTATAACTGCGATCCAGGCGGAATTTCAACTTGCCTTTTCCGCCGCGCATGCGGCGCCAGCCGTCGAAAAGAATACCGGCAATGACAATGATGCCGATGAGGATCAGCCACTCGCGCAGACCGATTTCCATGTAATCCCGTGCCTCTATAAAAATATGCTTGAAAACAAAGGGTTCAAAGCCCTTTAACACGTGGCGCCAACTCTATGTTCTGACAGGCGTTTTACCCACGCAAAAAACGAGTGACATTAAGCTAGCACGACCAAAGAGAACTTTACACCGTCTGTCGCACATGACGGGGCCATTTCACTACAGAATGTGCCGTATCTTCGCTCATCAGGCGTCGACCATTGCCATCGCCTCCTCCACATCCACCGCCACCAGGCGGGAGCAGCCGGGCTCGTGCATGGTTACCCCCATCAATTGATCCGCCATCTCCATGGCAATCTTGTTATGGGTGATGTAGATGAACTGCACGCTCTCACTCATTTCCTTCACCAGCCGCGCGTAACGCCCGACGTTGGCATCGTCCAGCGGCGCATCGACCTCGTCGAGCATGCAGAACGGTGCGGGGTTCAACTTGAAAATGGCAAACACCAGCGCCAGGGCGGTCAGTGCCTTCTCGCCACCGGACAGCAAATGGATGGTGCTGTTCTTCTTGCCCGGTGGTCGCGCCATGATCGTCACCCCTGTATCGAGTAGATCTTCGCCCGTCAGTTCCAGATAAGCGCTGCCACCACCGAAAACTTTTGGAAAAAGCGCCTGTAATCCAGCATTTATCTGATCAAAGGTATCTTTGAAGCGGTTGCGGGTTTCCTTGTCGATCTTGCGGATGACGTTTTCGAGGGTCTCCAGCGCTTCGACCAGGTCGGCGTTCTGCGCGTCCAGGTAGCGCTTGCGCTCGGACTGTTGCTCGTATTCTTCGATCGCTGCCAGGTTGATCGCGCCCAGGCGCTGGATACGCGCCTCGGTCTGTTCCAGCGCCTGCTCGGTGCCCTGTTCGCTGTCGTCGGCTTCGAGCGTGGCAAGCACGCCTTGCAGGTCGTAACCGTCGGCCAGCAATTGCTCTTGCAGGGTCTTGCGCCGCACATCCAGGCCCTGGCACTCCAAACGCAGCTGCTCCAGCTGGCCGCGCAGCAGTTGGGCTTGCTGCTCGGCCTGGCTGCGGCGTTTTTCGGCGTCGCGCAGTGCACGGTCGGCCTCGTCCATGTGCAGCCGGGCCTGGCGCATTTCCTCGTCGACGCTCATGCGCCGCTCAAGCAGCTCTTCGAGCTTCAGGCGCAACTCTTCGAGGGGTGCTTCGCCCTCCTCCAGGTTCAGGCTCAGTTGCTCCTGGCGCTCGGTCAGGCGTGCGGCCTGCTGCTCCAAGCGCTCCAGGGCCTGACGGGTGGAGTCATGCTGGGCCCGCAGCGAGCCAAGGCGCACGGCCAGCTGGTGGGCATGGTCCTTGTGCTGGCGCGCCTCCTGGCGAACGCGATCGAGGCCTTCGCGCAAGGTATCGCGACGGGCCATCAACTGCTCGCGCTGTTCGGTGTCCTGGGCCATGAGGTCCAGGGCTTCCTGCAGCACCAGCCGCGCCTCGCCCAGTTGCTCGTGTTCCAGGGCGCGCTGCTCCTGCAGTTCGGTCAGTTCTTCCTGCAGACGGCGGCGGCGCAATTCGACTTGCTCGGCACGGGCACGGCTGGCCGACAGGCTGGCCTTGAACTCGCCATGCTGGCGGCTCTCTTCCTGGGTACGGCGGCGCAACTGCTCGCGCTGCTCTTCAAAGCCCAACTGCTGCTCGCGCAGGCCTTGAAGCTGTTGCTCAAGATGCTCCAGGGCGGCTTGCTGCTCCAACTGCTCCTGGCCCAGGCGTTCGATTTCCTGGCCGCGGGCCAACACCCCGCCTTCGGCTTCGCCACCTCGGCTGACCCGCAAAAAATGCCGGCCCACCCAGTAACCGTCACGGCTGACCAGGCTCTGCCCTTCATTCAGGGTGGCCCGCAGCGCCAGCGCCTGGGCCAGGTCATCGACCGGCTTTACCTGCCCCAGCCAGGGCGTCAGGTCGGTACGCCCTTCGACCTTGTCCAGCAGGCTGCCCGCCAGCCGCGCACCCTCGCCGCCGGCCTGCAGCAAGCGCAACTCGCCTTGCTCCAGGTCGGCGAAATCGAGGTTGTTGAAGTCATCGACCAGCACCGCCTGCAGGTCGGCGCCAAGCACCGTTTCTACTGCCAGCTCCCAGCCCGGCTCGACCCGCAGCCCTTCCGCCAGGCGGGGGCGCTGCGCCAGGCCTTGCTCGCGCAACCAGTCTGCGGCGCCTACACCAGGCTCCAGCGCAGCCTGCTGCAAGGCCTCCAACGATGCCAGGCGACCACCCAGACGCTGCAGGTCGCCCTGCGCCTGCTGTTGCGCCTGGGTGGCCTGCTGCAACTGCTCGCGCGTGCCTTCGAGGCGCTCGACCACTTGCTCTTCGGCCCCCTGCAACTCGTCCAGCAGCATTTCGCTACTGGCCAACTGTTCGGCCAGTTCGAGCAGGGCGGCATCCTGTGGCTCAGCGCCCAACAGGTCGCGCTCTTCACCCAGCTTGCGCTGGCGCTCTGCCAAGCGCTCCAGGCTGGTTTCCAGCTGCTGCAGGCGCGCCTGCTGCACTTCCGCCTGGCGCCGGGGCTCGGCGGAGCGGGTGTTGAAGCTGTCCCACTGCTCTTGCCAGCCGTGCATGCCCAGCTCGGCTTCTTCGAGGGTGGCGGCGGCCTCTTCGGCGGCCGCCAGGGTCATTTCCTGCTCAGGCACCAGCATGGCCAGTTCTTCGCCAAGGGTTGCCAGCAGGGTGCGGTCATGGCCCAGGTGCGACTCGGTCTCCAAGCGCGTGCGCTCGGCTTCCTTGAAGTCGTCCTGCAATTGGCGCAGGCGCTGTTGACCGTGCTGGATGCTCTGCTCGACCCGGGCGATATCGCCTGCCACCGAATAGAAGCGGCCTTGGACCTGGTTGAAGCGTTCGGACAATTCGTGATGGCCATCGCGCAGGCGCTCGATGCTGGCGTCGGCGTTACGCTGCTCGGCCACCAAGGCCTCGTGGGACACATCCTGGTCGCCGATCACCGCTTCGCGCTGGCGTACGCGTTCGTCCAGGTCGCGCCAGCGCAGGGCCGACAGGCGCGCCTTGAGCTGGCGTTCCTGGGCCTTGTACTCGCGGTACTTCTCGGCGGCCTGGGCCTGGCGGTGCAGGCGTTCGAGCTGGCGCTCCAGCTCGTCGCGCAGGTCGGTCAGGCGCGCCAGGTTTTCCTGGGTGCGGCGGATGCGGTTTTCGGTTTCGCGACGGCGCTCCTTGTACTTGGAGATGCCCGCCGCCTCCTCGATGAAGTTGCGCAGCTCCTCGGGCTTGGCTTCGATCAGTTTGGAGATCATGCCCTGCTCGATGATCGAGTAGCTGCGCGGCCCAAGGCCGGTGCCGAGGAAGATATCGGTGATATCGCGGCGACGGCATTTGGCGCCGTTGAGGTAGTAGCTGTTCTGCGCGTCGCGGGTCACCTTGCGGCGGATGGAAATCTCGGCGTAGGCCGCGTATTCACCTACCAGGGTGTTGTCGCTGTTGTCGAACACCAGCTCGATGCTGGCCTGGCTGACCGGCTTGCGGCTGGTGGAGCCGTTGAAGATGACATCGGTCATCGACTCGCCGCGCAGGTTTTTCGCCGAGCTCTCGCCCATCACCCAGCGCACCGCGTCGATGATGTTGGACTTGCCGCAACCGTTGGGGCCGACCACGGCCGCCATGTTGCTGGGGAAGTTGACCGTGGTCGGGTCGACGAACGACTTGAACCCGGCCAGGCGAATGCATTTGAGGCGCATGGTCAGGCCCGGGCCAACGCCGCCAGCACCAGTTCACAGCTGCGCTGGCAGTAAGCGGTGAGCACCTCGCGGATGCGCGGCAGGTCGCGCGAGACCACGGCCTCAAGCAGGCAGGCGAACAGCTGCAAGTAGTCGTCGGTGCTGGCCTGGCGCTGGTCCAGGGCCAAGTAGTAGGCGCGGCTCATGGCCGGCTGCAGGTTTTCTACGGTTTCCTGCAGGTAAGGGTTGTCGGCGAACGGATAGGCCGCCCGCATCACCGCGAAGCTTTCGGCAACGAACACCTTGATGTCCCGTTTGTCGCGGGCTAGCTGCAGACGCTGCTGGATCTCCAGAAACGGGCGCAGATCAGCCTCAAGGCGCCATTTTTGTGCAACGGCGTTGCCCAGCAGGATGTAGAACTCGCCCATCAGGTTGCACAGGCTGCGCACGCTGCGCTCGTCCAGCTTGGTCACATGGGCGCCACGACGCGGCAAAATCGCGACCAGATGCCGACGTTCGAGGATCAATAGTGCCTCACGCACCGAACCGCGGCTGACATTCAGCGCCTGGGTGACCTTTTGCTCCTGGATGCGCTCGCCTGGCGCCAGCTCGCCGCGGATGATGCGTTCGGCCAGGTAATCGGCAATCTGCTCGGAGAGGCTGTCCGGGGCCTTGAACGTCATGGTTTTCCTTCAAAATCATTGAACTGGGCACAAGGGGCGGATTGTAGCGTACTTGACCGGCACGCGCGCAGAGGGGCCTTGCGCTTTATTTGGCCTGCCAGACAGCCGCCTGCCCGGCGCGATCTATGCTTGTAGTAAAGGCCATGTGTAGGGCCGGGTGTAGAGATGCGTATTTTCCTGACCTTTGAGTCAGAAAAATATTGACCAGTTCGTCAGGTCTGCTTATTGTCCGCCCAACAACAATAAAACCATTGCGAGGCCACCCCCGTGATCCAGTTTCTCGTCAACCAGGAGCTGCGTAATGAGCACGCCCTGGACCCAAACATGACGGTGCTGCAATACCTGCGCGAGCACCTGGGCAAACCCGGCACCAAGGAAGGCTGTGCCAGTGGTGACTGCGGTGCATGCACCGTGGTGGTCGGCGAACTGACCCAGGACGACCAGGGCCAGGACACCCTGCGCTACCGCAGCCTCAATTCGTGCCTGACCTTCGTGTCTTCGCTGCATGGCAAGCAGTTGATCAGCGTCGAAGGCCTCAAGCACCAGGGCGAACTGCACAGCGTGCAAAAAGCCATGGCCGACTGCCATGGTTCGCAATGCGGCTTCTGCACCCCAGGCTTTGTCATGTCGCTGTTCGCCCTGCAGAAAAACAGCCAAGGCCCCGACCTGCACCTGGCCCAGGAAGCCCTGGCCGGCAACCTGTGCCGCTGCACCGGCTACCGGCCGATCCTCGATGCTGCCGAGCAAAGCTGCCGCCAGCCTTGCCGCGACCAGTTCGACGCCCAGCAAGCCCAGACCATCAGCCGCCTCAAGGCCATCGCGCCGACCCAGACCGGCGAGCTCAACAGTGGCGACAAGCGCTGCCTGGTGCCGTTGACCGTGGCCGACCTGGCCGACCTGTACAGCTCGCACCCCGAAGCACGCCTGCTGGCCGGTGGTACCGACCTGGCACTGGAAGTGACCCAGTTCCACAAAACGCTCCCGGTGATGATCTATGTCGGCCACGTGGCCGAGCTCAAGCGCATCGACAAGACCGCCAGCCACCTGGAAATCGGCGCGGCTACCCCGCTCACCGACTGCTATGAAGCGCTCAATGCCGAGTACCCCGACTTTGGCGACCTGCTGCACCGGTTTGCCTCGCTGCAGATCCGCAACCAGGGCACCTTGGGCGGCAATATCGGCAACGCCTCGCCGATTGGCGACTCGCCGCCCCTGCTGATTGCCTTGGATGCCCAGGTGGTGCTGCGCCAGGGCGAACGCCAGCGCACCCTGGCGCTGGAAGACTACTTCATCGATTACCGCATCACCGCGCGCCAGGACAGCGAGTTCATCGAGAAGATCATCGTGCCGCGCGCCAGCGATGACTGGGCCTTCCGCGCCTATAAAGTGTCCAAGCGCCTGGACGACGACATTTCCGCCGTGTGCGCAGCGTTCAACCTGAGCATCGAGAACGGTGTGGTCAGCGGCGTGCGGATCGCCTTCGGCGGCATGGCCGCCATTCCAAAGCGTGCACGTGCCTGCGAAGCAGCCCTGCGCGGCAAAGCGTGGAACCAGGCCAGCATCGAGCGCGCCTGCCAGGCGCTGGCCGAAGACTTCACCCCGCTCAGCGACTTCCGCGCCAGCAAAGAGTACCGCCTGCTGACCGCACAGAACCTGTTGCGCAAGTACTTCATCGAACAGCAAACACCGCACATCGAAACCCGGGTGACCGCTTATGTCTAACCATCACGTAGCCAAGAGCCAGGCCGAGATGGCCGAACTGTTCAGCCAGGACCTGACCACCGGGGTCGGCCGCAGCGTCAAGCACGACAGTGCCGACAAGCACGTGTCCGGCGAAGCGGTGTACATCGATGACCGCCTGGAATTCCCCAACCAGTTGCACGTCTATGCGCGCACCGCCGACCGCGCCCATGCGCGCATCCTGCGTGTCGACACGACGCCGTGCTATGCCTTCGAGGGTGTACGCATCGCCATCACCCACGAAGACATCCCCGGCCTCAAGGACATCGGCCCGGTGGTGGCCGGCGACCCGCTGCTGGCCATCGACAAAGTCGAATTCTTCGGCCAGCCGGTGCTCGCCGTGGCTGCCCGCGACTTGGAAACCGCCCGCCGCGCAGCGATGGCGGCCATCATCGAGTACGAAGACCTGGAGCCGGTACTGGATGTGGTCGAAGCGTTTCGCAAGAAGCACTTCGTGCTCGACAGCCACACCCACCAGCGCGGTGACTCCGCCGCCGCCCTGGCCAGCGCCCCGCACCGCCTGCAAGGCACCCTGCATATCGGCGGCCAGGAGCACTTCTACCTGGAAACCAACATTTCCTCGGTGATGCCGACCGAGGACGGCGGCATGATCGTCTACTGCTCCACGCAAAACCCCACCGAGGTGCAGAAGCTGGTCGCCGAAGTGCTGGACGTGCCGATGAACAAGATCGTCCTCGACATGCGCCGCATGGGCGGTGGTTTCGGCGGCAAGGAAACCCAAGCCGCCAGCCCGGCGTGCCTGTGTGCGGTGGTTGCGCGCCTGACCGGCCAGCCAACCAAGATGCGCCTGCCGCGCGTCGAAGACATGATGATGACCGGCAAGCGCCACCCGTTCTATGTTGAGTACGACGTGGGCTTCGATGACACTGGCCGCCTGCACGGCATCAATTTCGACCTGGCCGGCAACTGCGGCTACTCGCCCGACCTGTCCGGCTCGATCGTCGACCGCGCCATGTTCCACTCCGACAACGCCTACTACCTGGGCGATGCCACCGTGCACGGCCACCGCTGCAAGACCAACACCGCCTCCAACACCGCCTACCGCGGCTTTGGCGGCCCGCAGGGCATGGTCGCCATCGAGCAGGTGATGGACCATATCGCCCGCCACCTGGGCCGCGACCCGCTGGCGGTGCGCAAGGCCAACTACTACGGCAAGACCGACCGCAACGTCACCCACTACTACCAGACCGTCGAGCACAACATGCTCGAAGAGATGACCGCCGAGCTTGAGGCCAGCAGCGATTACGCCGAGCGGCGCGAGTCGATTCGCCGCTTCAATGCCAACAGCCCGATTCTCAAGAAGGGCCTGGCGCTGACCCCGGTCAAGTTCGGTATCTCGTTCACCGCCACCTTCCTCAACCAGGCCGGTGCGCTGATCCACATCTACACCGACGGCAGTATCCACCTGAACCACGGCGGCACCGAGATGGGCCAGGGCCTGAACACCAAGGTGGCGCAGGTGGTGGCGCAGATCTTCCAGGTCGACATCGACCGCATCCAGATCACCGCCACCAACACCGACAAGGTCCCCAACACCTCGCCTACCGCAGCTTCCAGCGGCGCCGACCTGAACGGCAAGGCCGCGCAGAACGCCGCCGAAATCCTCAAGAAGCGCCTGACCGAGTTCGCCGCACGGCATTACCAGGTGACCGAGGAAGACGTCGAGTTCCGCAACGGCCATGTGCGCGTGCGCGAGCAGATCGTCAGCTTCGAGCAACTGGTGCAGCAGGCGTACTTTGCCCAGGTGTCGCTGTCGAGCACCGGCTTTTACCGTACGCCGAAGATTTTCTACGACCGCAGCCAGGCTCGCGGCCGGCCGTTCTACTACTTCGCCTTCGGTGCAGCCTGCGTGGAAGTGGTCGTCGACACCCTGACGGGCGAATACAAGATGCTGCGCGCCGACATCCTGCATGACGTCGGCGCCTCGCTGAACCCGGCCATCGATATCGGCCAGGTGGAAGGCGGTTTCATCCAGGGCATGGGCTGGCTGACCACCGAAGAGCTGGTGTGGAATGCCAAGGGCAAGTTGATGACCAACGGCCCGGCCAGCTACAAAGTGCCGGCGGTGGCCGACATGCCGCTGGACCTGCGCGTGAAGCTGGTGGAAAACCGCAAGAACCCCGAAGACACGGTGTTCCATTCCAAGGCCGTGGGCGAGCCGCCATTCATGCTTGGCATCGCCGCCTGGTGCGCGATCAAGGACGCCGTGGCCAGCATTGCCGACTATCGCCTGCAACCCCAGGTTGATGCCCCGGCAACGCCAGAGCGGGTGTTGTGGGGTTGCGAGCAGATGCGCAAGGCGGTGGCCGCCGCGCAGCCTGCATCGCAGGAACTGGAAACCGTTAGCCACTGAGCCTGCGCTCCGTTGGGTGTGTGTGTGTAGGAGCGGCCTTGCGTCGCGAAAGGGGCGCGAAGCGGCCCCAGCCAGCTCAGCAGCGAAGCTGAAATCCTGGGGCCGCTGCGCAGCCCGTTCGCGACGCAAGGCCGCTCCTACACAAGCCCCGCGTAGACAGAAGAGAGGTTGGATCATGCACCAATGGATCAACGCCCTCGCCGACCACCAGTCCCGCGGTGAACCCTGCGTGCTGGTGACCATCATCGAGGAGCGCGGCTCTACCCCGCGTAACGCCGGCTCGAAAATGGTCGTCAGCGCCACCGCGCTGTTCGATACCATCGGCGGCGGCCACCTGGAATACAAGGCCCTGCATATCGCCCGGCAAATGCTCGAAGACCAGCGCACCACCCCGCACCTGGAGCGCTTCAGCCTGGGTGCAAGCCTCGGCCAGTGCTGCGGCGGCGTGACCGTGCTGCTGTTCGAGCCAATGGCCGCCGTGCAGGCGCAGATCGCGGTGTTCGGCGCGGGCCATGTCGGCCGCGCTCTGGTACCCTTGCTCGCCGCGTTGCCCTGCCGGGTGCGCTGGATCGATTCGCGCGAACAGGAGTTTCCCGAGCTCATCCCCAACGGGGTGACCAAGGTGGTCAACGAGGAGCCCGTCGACGAAGTGGCCGACCTGCCAGCCGGCAGCTACTGCATCGTCATGACCCACAACCACCAGCTCGACCTGGAACTGACCGCCGCCATTCTCAAACGCAATGATTTCACCTGGTTCGGCCTGATCGGCTCGAAGACCAAACGGGCCAAGTTCGAGCACCGCCTGCGCGAGCGCGGCTTCGATGATGCCGTCATGGCGCGCATGCGCTGCCCGATGGGCATTGCCGAGGTCAAGGGCAAGCTGCCGATCGAGATCGCCGTGTCCATCGCCGGTGAAATCATTGCCACCTACAACGCCTGCTTCGGCCAGCATGACGCTGCCGCCAACGCCGGCCCCATTGCCCAGTTGCTGCCGCCCTCCCGGCGCAGCCAAGCCATTTGACGAGCGCTTTATGACCGCAACCCGCAAAGCCTACCGTGCCGCCATCCTGCACAGCATCGCCGACCCGGCCGAAGTCGGCCTTGACGCCTCCCACGCTTACTACGAAGACGGCCTGCTGGTGGTCGACGATGGCCGCATCAGCGCCCTCGGCCACGCCAGCGACCTGCTGCCGACCCTGGATGCCGGCATCGAAGTGGTGCATTACCAGGATGCGTTGATCACCCCAGGCTTCATCGATACCCACATCCACTTCCCACAGACCGGCATGATCGGCTCGTACGGCGAACAGCTGCTGGACTGGCTCAACACCTACACCTTCCCGTGCGAGAAACAGTTCGCCGACAAGGGCCATGCCGACCAGGTCGCGAAAATCTTCCTCAAGGAACTGCTGCGCAACGGCACTACCACCGCCCTGGTGTTTGGCAGCGTGCACCCGGAGTCGGTCAACGCCCTGTTCGAAGAAGCCGAGCGCCTCGACCTGCGGATGATCGCCGGCAAGGTGATGATGGACCGCAATGCCCCTGACTACCTGACTGACACGGCCGAGTCCGGTTACAGCGAAAGCAAGGCATTGATCGAACGCTGGCACGGCAAGGGCCGCCTGCACTACGCGGTGACCCCACGTTTCGCACCGACCAGCACGCCAGAGCAACTGACACTCGCTGGCCAGTTGCTCAAGGAGCACCCAGGCGTGTACATGCACACGCACCTGTCGGAAAACCTCAAGGAAATAGACTGGGTCAAGTCACTGTTCCCGGAGCAGAAGGGCTACCTGGACGTGTACGACCACTTCGAGCTGCTCGGCGAGCGCTCGGTGTTCGCCCATGGCGTGCACCTGTGCGACGACGAGTGCCAGCGCCTGGCCGAAACCGGTTCGGCCGTGGCCTTCTGCCCGACGTCCAACCTGTTCCTCGGTAGCGGCCTGTTCAACCTGCCCCAGGCCGAGCGCTTCAAGGTCAACGTGGGCCTGGGCACCGACGTGGGCGCTGGCACCAGCTTCTCGCTGCTCAACACCCTCAACGAGGCGTACAAGGTCATGCAGTTGCAGGGCGCGCGCCTGCACCCCTACAAGTCGCTGTACCTGGCCACCCTCGGCGGCGCCCGCGCACTGCGCCTGGACGATCGCATCGGCAGCCTGCGCCCCGGCAACGATGCCGACTTCGTCGTGCTCGACTACAAGGCCACGCCGCTGCTGGACTACCGTATCCAGCAGTCCAACAGCATCGAAGAGACCCTGTTCGTGCTCACCACCCTGGGCGATGACCGCACCGTGCGGGAAACCTACGCCGCCGGGCGTTGCGTGCACCAGCGCTAAGGTTCTTTCGCCAGGCCCCGGTACAACGCGCCGCCGATCGCAGCCCCGATCAGCGGCGCCAGCCAGAACAGCCACAGTTGCTGCAGGGCCCAACCGCCGACGAACAGTGCCGGCCCCGTGCTACGCGCGGGGTTGACCGAAGTATTGGTCACCGGAATGGAGATCAGGTGGATCAGGGTCAGGGCCAGGCCGATGGCAATCGGCGCGAAACCTGCTGGGGCGCGGGAGTCGGTGGCGCCCATGATTACCACCAGGAACATCGCCGTCATCACCACTTCACTGATGAAACCCGCACCCAGTGTGTAGCCGCCGGGCGAGTGGTCGGCGTAGCCGTTTGAAGCCAATCCCGAAGACAACTCGAAACCGGCCTTGCCGCTGGCGATGAGGTAGATCACACCCGCAGCCAGGATGGCGCCGATTACCTGTGCGATCACGTAGGGCAGCAGCTCTTTGGCCGGGAAACGCCCGCCCACCACCAGCCCGAACGATACGGCAGGGTTTAGATGACAGCCGGAAATGTGGCCGATGGCGAAGGCCATGGTCAGCACTGTAAGGCCGAAGGCGAAAGCAACACCGAGAACGCCGATACCGAGGGGGGAACTGGCTGCGAGTACCGCACTGCCACAGCCACCAAGGACCAGCCAGAAGGTGCCGATCAATTCGGCACCCATGCGTTTACCGAGGGACATGCTCATGAATCCATTCCTCAAGAAGTTGAACGCAACGAATGCGCAAGCCCAACTGCTTGATGAAGGTTTGCTCACAAGAATTTAGCAGACCTTTGGCTGATGTGTAGGAGCGGGCAAGCCCGCGCCTGCAAAACCCCACATCTACCGAGGCAAACGATCAACCCTTGGCCGAAACCTTTGGCTTTTTCAGCAGGTGCGAGAACACCGCATGCAGATCGTCCGAGGCACTCTCCTCGTCCAGGTTCAGCTTGCTGTCGATGTGGTCCATATGGTGCATCATCAAGCTCACCGCCTGCTCGGCGTCACGCGCTTCGATGGCATCGATCAGTTGCATGTGCTCGTCATAGGAGCAATGCGAGCGGTTGCCGCTTTCGTACTGGGCAATGATCAGCGAGGTCTGCGACACCAGGCTGCGCTGGAAGCTGACCAAGGGCGCATTGCCCGCCGCTTCGGCCAGCTTGAGGTGGAATTCGCCAGAAAGACGGATACCCGCACCCCGATCGCCGCGCGAGAAGCTGTCGCGCTCCTCGCGCACCATCTGCCGCAGCTCGTTGAGCTGGTCGAGGGTGGCGTGCTGCACGGCCAGTTCGGTGATGGCGCGCTCGACCATGCGCCGCGAGAAGAACACCTGGCGCGCCTCTTCAACCGTCGGGCTGGCCACCACCGCACCGCGGTTGGGCCGCAACAGCACCACGCTTTCGTGGGCCAGGCGCGACAGGGCGCGGCGGATGATGGTGCGGCTGACGCCGAAGATCTCGCCCAGCGCTTCCTCGCTCAACTTGGTGCCCGGAGCCAGACGCTGTTCGAGGATCGCCTCGAAAATATGCGCGTAGACGATGTCGTCCTGGGTACCACTGCGCCCGGCCTTGCCAGTGCGCACAGGTTTTTTCAGAGGTTGCAGCTGTTCGTTCATGGGCACTCGAGCACGTGGATCCACCAGTCGGACCTTGACTGTAACGCGTGTCAGAGGGTGGCTGGCAAGTCCTGAAAAGGGATGAAGGACCAAGGTATGGCGCCATTGTACACAGGCTGACCCGTTTCTGCAGGTGGCCTTTCACATATATAGCCGTTGTACGCGCATTTGTGCGCACAAAAGATAAAACATTATTTGCATTCTTTGTACACAAAAGCATAATCCACCGTGCGACTTCCTGACCCATAAGTCAACAAAATGGTCAGGCGTCTGCCTTCCCCTCGCGGAGCCGCCAAGTGCATGCGCAGGACAATGGCTCCGACACAACAAGAAAGACTTGAGGAGTACCCGCTGTGGAAAGCCGCAAATCCGAAGCCCCTACGCTGGATCTCGCCCCACCGCTCGAAACGAGCTGGCTGGAACGGATTTTTAAACTCAAGCAACACGGCAGCACCGTCAAAACTGAAATGATCGCCGGGGTGACCACCTTCATCACCATGGCCTACATCATCTTCGTCAACCCCAACATCATGGCCGACGCCGGCATCGATCACGGCGCGGCCTTCGTCGCCACCTGCATCGCCGCAGCGCTGGGCTGCCTGCTGATGGGCCTGTATGCCAACTGGCCGGTGGGCCTGGCGCCCGGCATGGGCCTGAACGCCTTCTTCACCTACACCGTGGTCGGCACCATGGGCTACAACTGGGAAACAGCACTGGGCGCGGTATTCGTCTCGGGTGTGCTGTTCATGTTCCTCACCTTGTCGAAGGTGCGCGAGTGGCTGCTCAACAGCATCCCGTTGAGCCTGCGCCATGCAATGGGGGCCGGCGTCGGATTGTTTCTCGGACTGATCGGCCTGAAGACCGCAGGCATCATCGTCGACAGCCCGGCCACGCTGATCAAGCTGGGCTCGCTGCATGAACCCGGCCCTCTGCTGGCGGCGGTGTGCTTCCTGTCGATTGCCATCCTCAGCTACAAACGGGTATTCGGCGCGATCCTGATCAGCATCATCGGCGTCACCCTCGCCGGCTGGGGGCTGGGCCTGGTGAAGTTTGGCGGGGTGGTATCGATGCCACCGAGCCTGGCGCCGACCTGGATGGCCATGGATGTCGCCGGCGTGTTCAACGTCAGCATGATCAGCGTGGTGCTGGCGTTTCTGTTCGTGCACATGTTCGACACCGCCGGCACCCTGATGGGCGTGGCACAACGGGCCAACCTGGTGGCGCCTGATGGGCGTATCGAAAACCTGTCACGGGCGCTGAAGGCAGACAGTGCGTCCAGCGTATTCGGCGCGGTGGTCGGTGTGCCGCCGGTAACCAGCTATGTAGAAAGTGCCGCAGGCGTGGCCGCCGGTGGCCGGACTGGCCTCACGGCTGTGGTGGTGGGGCTGCTGTTCATTGCGGCGATGTTCTTCGCGCCGCTGGCCGGGATGATTCCGGCTTATGCCACTGCGGGTGCATTGATCTACGTGGCCATGCTGATGATGGGCAGCATGGCGCATATCCACTGGGACGAAGCCACCGACAGCATTCCGGCGATCGTCACAGTGATCATGATGCCGCTGACCTTCTCGGTCGCCGACGGTATTGCCCTGGGCTTTATCACCTATGTGGCATTGAAGGCGGGCACTGGCAAGTACAAGGAAATCTCGGCCAGCCTCTGGGTGCTGTGCGCCATCTTCATTGCCAAGTTCGTGTTCCTTTAAGGCATTGCTTACCCGGCTTTAGAGTTTCAGTGCATTCGAGATCAAGCGCCGCACCCGCGGCGCTCGATCTCATGGCCACTACAACATCCAAGCCACCCCCCCATCACTTTCCGCCAGACGAAAAAAAGCCCGCCAGTGTGAGAGCGGGCCAAAGGACCTACGAAGATTCTTCTAGCGACCAACTAGCTTCCGCGATAGGTCGAATAGCTATACGGCGAGATCAGCAGCGGCACGTGGTAGTGCTCCTGCTGCTCGTCGATGCCAAAACGCAGCACAACAACATCCAGAAACGCCGTGTCCGGCAGCTGTACGCCGCGAGCACGGTAGTAGGCGCCAGCACTGAACTGCAGCTGGTAAACGCCGGTACGGTAATCGTCACCCTGCAGCAGCGGCGCATCGACGCGGCCATCGCTGTTGGTCAGGGCGGTGTTAACCAGCTCCAACTGCTGGCCTTCGACGCGGTACAGCTCGACCTTGATCGAGCTGCCCGGGCAGCCATGCGCGGCATCCAGTACGTGTGTGGTCAAACGTCCCATTGCTTGTCGCCTCTTGTTCAATCTGTGGGCAAAAAATACACGGCCATCATCACGCCAAACGGCCTGCGATGTGCGGGAATGGCGTTATTAAGACATTCCATCGTCAAATTGTACACAATTTTTTGAACCCATCCGTCGCCGCCTCCCTAAAGCCGTCATACAGTCGCAAATACAGACGCCATGCCGACACCCACGTCATTAGCTGACCAACCAGGCAGGTTTATTGCAAGGGATTCTCAGGCGACAAAAGGGAAGAAATGCGGAAAAACAGGCTTACAAAAGATTTCAGAAGTTGTATACAATCAGCCCATCCGGTGGTGCGACATCCCGACGCGGCCCGCCCACCCCCGCACTAACGCACAAGAAGGAAGACTGCAGTGAGCGCTGACTATCCTCGCGACCTGATCGGTTACGGCAACAACCCACCTCACCCGCAATGGCCGGGCAACGCCCGCATTGCACTGTCCTTCGTCCTGAACTACGAAGAAGGTGGCGAGCGCAACATCCTGCACGGTGACAAAGAGTCCGAAGCCTTCCTGTCCGAGATGGTGGCTGCCCAGCCGTTGCAGGGCCAGCGCAACATGAGCATGGAATCGCTGTATGAGTACGGCAGCCGTGCCGGCGTGTGGCGCCTGCTCAAGCTGTTCAAGGACAGCGGCGTGCCGCTGACCGTGTTCGCCGTGGCCATGGCCGCCCAGCGCCACCCGGACGTGATCCGCGCCATGGCTGAAGCCGGCCACGAGATCTGCAGCCACGGCTACCGCTGGATCGACTACCAGAACATGGATGAAGCGCAGGAGCGCGAGCACATGCTCGAGGCCATCCGCATCCTCACCGAACTGACCGGCGAGCGCCCGGTGGGCTGGTACACCGGCCGCACCGGCCCGAACACCCGCCGCCTGGTGATGGAGGAAGGTGGCTTCCTCTATGACAGCGACACCTACGACGACGACCTGCCCTACTGGGAGCCGAACAACCCGACCGGCAAGCCGCACCTGGTGATCCCCTACACCCTGGACACCAACGACATGCGCTTCACCCAGGTACAGGGCTTCAACTGCGGCGAGCAGTTCTTCCAGTACCTCAAGGACGCCTTCGATGTGCTCTACGCCGAAGGCGCCGAAGCACCGAAGATGCTCTCCATCGGCCTGCACTGCCGCCTGGTCGGCCGCCCGGCGCGCCTGGCCGCGCTGAAGCGCTTCGTCGACTACGCCAAGAGCCATGACCAGGTCTGGTTCGCCCGTCGCGCGGACATCGCCCGCCACTGGCACGCCACCCACCCGTACAAGAAAGAGAACGCCTGATGACCGCCTTCAAGACCCTCAAGCCCTCCACCCTGGGCCGTGACGCATTCGTCGCCGCCTTCGCCGACATCTACGAGCACTCGCCGTGGGTCGCTGAAAAAGCCTATGGCCTGGGCAACCTGATCGAGCTGGACGAGGTCGAGGCGCTGCACCAGCGTATGAGCGACATCCTGCTCAGCGCCAGCCACGCCGACCAGTTGGCGCTGATCAACGCTCACCCGGACCTGGCTGGCAAAGCGGCCATCCAGGGCGAGCTGACCGAATCGAGCACCAACGAGCAGGCCGGCGCCGGTATCCACCAGTGCACCGCCGAAGAGTTCGCCCGTTTCACCGAGCTCAACGACGCCTACAAGGCCAAGTTCCAGTTCCCGTTCATCATGGCGGTCAAGGGCAGCAACCGGCACCAGATCCTCGCCGCTTTCGAAAAACGCATCCACAACGACAGCGATGCCGAATTCAAGGAAGCCCTGGCGCAGATCAACCTGATCGCCCTGTTCCGTCTGCTGCAGCTGTAATTACCGCTGCAACGAACGTTAGAGCCCTTTCAAGAATAACGAACATAGAAGAGATAACCGCATGCGCACCCTGATGATCGAGCCCCTGACCAAAGAAGCCTTCGCCCCGTTCGGTGACGTGATCGAAACCGATGGCAGTGACCACTTCATGATCAACAACGGCTCGACCATGCGCTTTCACAAGCTCGCCACGGTCGAGACCGCCGAGCCTGAAGACAAAGCGATCATCAGCATCTTCCGCGCCGACGCGCTGGACATGCCGCTGACCGTACGCATGCTGGAACGCCATCCGCTGGGCAGCCAGGCTTTCATCCCGCTGCTCGGCAACCCCTTTCTGATCGTGGTCGCGCCCGTTGGCGATGCACCTGTATCAGGTTTGGTCCGCGCCTTCCGCAGTAACGGCAGGCAGGGCATCAATTACCATCGCGGCGTCTGGCACCACCCGGTGCTGACGATCGAAAAGCGGGATGATTTCCTGGTGGTTGATCGCAGTGGTTCTGGCAACAACTGCGATGAGCATTACTTCACCGAGGAACAGATGCTGATCCTCAATCCCCACCAATAAGAAAAGGTCGATCATCGCAAGGTGATTGGCAGAGGTACATACTGTGGAAGCACACCTTCACGAATGGCTGAACCTGAGCATTCGCTGGGTTCACATGATCACCGGTGTCGCCTGGATCGGTGCATCGTTCTACTTCGTCTGGCTGGAGAACCACCTGAACCGAAGCAACCCGCGCGATGGGTTGTCGGGTGATCTCTGGGCGATTCACGGCGGTGGTATCTACCACCTGGAGAAATACAAACTCGCACCCCCGAAAATGCCCGAGAACCTGCACTGGTTCAAATGGGAAGCCTACTTCACCTGGATGTCCGGTATCGCCCTGCTGTGCGTGGTGTTCTACTGGAACCCGGCCCTGTACCTGCTGGCCCCTGGCAGCACCCTGAGCGGTGCCGAAGGCGTGGCCATCGGTATCGGTTCGCTGATCGCTGGCTGGTTCATCTACGACTTCCTGTGCGACTCGCCCCTGGGCAAGAAGCCAGCGCTGCTCGGTGGTGTACTGTTCGTGCTGATCATCGCCGCCTGCTGGGGCTTCAGCCTGGTGTTCAGCGGCCGTGGCGCATACCTGCACACCGGCGCGATCATCGGCACCATCATGGTCGGCAACGTGTTCCGCATCATCATGCCGGCCCAGCGCCAGCTGGTGGCCGCGATCGAGAGCAACACCACCCCGGACCCGCGCCTGCCGGCCAAGGGGCTGCTGCGCTCGCGCCACAACAACTACTTCACCCTGCCGGTGCTGTTCATCATGATCAGCAACCATTTCCCGAGCACCTACGGTAGCCAGTACAACTGGCTGATCCTGGCCGGTATCGCAGTAGCCGCGGTTCTGATCCGCCACTACTTCAACACCCGCCACGACAGCAACAAGTACGCCTGGACCCTGCCGGTAGGCGCCCTGGCGATGATCTGCCTGGCCTACGTCACCGGCCCGAAACCGATGGCCGTAAGCCCTGAGCAAGCCGCAGCGAAGATCGAGTACCAGCCGCTGCCTGCAACTGCTGTCGGTGGCAAGACCGCTGCCGAGCAGCGCGCCGAGGACGCCGCCAAGGCAGCGCAAGCGCCAGCCGCACCTGCGCAAGCACCGGCCCAGGCCGCTGCCCAGGCCGGTGGTGGCGACTTTGACAAGATCCACAATGTCATCCAGGAACGCTGCACCGTGTGCCACTCGTCGAAACCGACCAGCCCACTGTTCAGCGCCGCCCCTGCCGGCGTGATGTTCGACACCCCGCAGCAGATCCAGGCCCAGGCCGCGCGCATTCAGGCGCAAGCGGTCGCCAGCCAGATCATGCCGCTGGGCAACATCACCCAGATGACCACCGAAGAGCGCAAGCTCGTTGGTGACTGGATCGCCAAAGGCGCCCAGGTCAACTGATAGAAGCCGCAAGCTTCAAGCCTCAAGCTGTAAGTCGTAGGTAACAAGCAAGCATCGAGCGTCAGGCTCCAACGCGGATCACCAAGCTTCTTCTTGAAGCTTGCCGCTTGGAGCTTGACGCTTGGATCCGAGAATAAAAACAAAACTCGAGGTGCTGCATGTCCGAGTCACGCAAGGCGTACATCCCTGTTGCGCCGCCGCGTCAGCCTCTGCCCCTGTTCCAACTGATTCTGGTAGGCCTGCAACATGTACTGCTGATGTACGGAGGCGCGATTGCCGTGCCTTTGATCATTGGCCAGGCTGCTGGATTGTCCCGTGAAGAAGTTGCCTTCCTGATCAACGCCGACCTGCTGGTTGCAGGCGTCGCCACCATCATCCAGTCGTTCGGTATCGGCCCGGTAGGGATCCGCATGCCGGTGATGATGGGTGCCAGCTTCGCTGCCGTCGGCAGCATGGTGGCCATGGCCGGCATGCCCGGCGTGGGCTTGCAGGGGATCTTCGGCGCGACCATCGCCGCCGGGTTCTTCGGCATGCTGATCGCGCCCTTCATGTCCAAGGTCGTGCGCTTCTTCCCGCCCCTGGTTACCGGTACCGTGATCACCTCGATCGGCCTGTCGCTGTTCCCGGTTGCGGTCAACTGGGCCGGTGGCGGCCATGAAGCAGAAGCCTTCGGTTCGCCCATCTACCTGATGGTCGCGGGCCTGGTGCTGGCCGTGATCCTGTTGATCAACCGCTTCATGCGCGGCTTCTGGGTCAACGTTTCGGTGCTGGTGGGCATGGGCCTGGGTTACATCCTGGCCGGCTCCATCGGCATGGTCGACCTGTCTGGCCTGAGCCAGGCACCGTGGCTGCAAGTGGTGACCCCACTGCACTTCGGCATGCCGACCTTCAGCCTGGCGCCGATCCTGTCGATGTGCCTGGTGGTGGTGATCATCTTCGTCGAGTCCACGGGCATGTTCCTCGCCCTGGGCAAGGTGACCGATCGTGAAGTCACCCCCGGCATGCTGCGTCGCGGCCTGCTGTGCGATGCCGGCGCGTCGTTCATCGCGGGCTTCTTCAACACCTTCACTCATTCCTCGTTCGCCCAGAACATCGGCCTGGTGCAGATGACCGGGGTACGCTGCCGCTACGTTACCGTGGTGGCCGGTGCGCTGTTGATCATGCTCAGCCTGCTGCCCAAGGCGGCCTACCTGATTGCCTCGATCCCGCCTGCGGTACTGGGCGGCGCGTCCATTGCCATGTTCGGCATGGTCACCGCCACCGGGATCAAGATTCTTCAGGAAGCGGACATCGGCGACCGTCGCAACCAGTTGCTGGTGGCGGTGAGCGTCGGTTTCGGGCTGATCCCCGTGGTGCGCCCGGATTTCTTCGCGCAGATGCCGCAGTGGATGGAACCGATCACCCACAGTGGCATCGCCATGGCCACGGTCAGCGCCCTGGTGTTGAACGTGTTGTTCAACATCCTCGGTGGCGCCGACCGCGCAGCGCATAACGACGCCTGTCACCAGCATTGAGCCCGAGGGGCGGCGCATTGGCCGCCCCTCACTCACACCCGCAGTAACCGCTACACCGTCGGCCCGCCGGAATGGGCCGCTCGGGGCGCCCCTGCGCGCTAAAAACACCGCCAACAAAAACAATAAGTCCGGGAATCACAACATGAAGCGCATCACCTCGTCCCTGTTGTTGGGCAGCAGCCTGCTGGCCACCCTCCCCTCGCATGCAGGCGAATGGCTGCAATGGCACGGCGAAAGCCTGAGCTACCTGTACGGCAAGGACTTCAAGGTCAACCCTGGTATCCAGCAGACCATCACGTTCGAGCACGCCAACAAATGGAAGTACGGCGACACCTTCATGTTCGTCGACAAGATTTTCTACAACGGCAAGGCCGACCCCGGCAAAGGCGTGACCACCTACTACGGTGAATTCAGCCCGCGCCTGTCGCTTGGAAAGATGACCGGCCACAAATTCGAGTTCGGCCCGATCAAGGACGTGCTGATCGCCATGACCTACGAGCGTGGCGAAGGCGACAACGAGGCCTACCTGATCGGCCCCGGTTTCGATCTGGCCGTCCCCGGCTTCAACTATTTCACCTTGAACTTCTACGTGCGCAACACCGAGGGCAGCCGCCCTGGGGACAACGTCTGGCAGATCACCCCGGCGTGGTCCTACACCATCCCCGTGGGCCGCTCCGACATCCTGATCGACGGTTACATGGACTGGGTGGTGGACAACGACCAGACCCGTCGCGGCACCTACCACGCCAACCTGCAGTTCAACCCACAGGTCAAGTATGACCTGGGCAAGGCCCTGAACCTGGGCGCCAAGCAGTTGTACGTAGGCTTTGAATACAGCTACTGGAAGGACAAGTACGGCATCGACAGCCGTGGCAACGTGGACAGTAATCAGAGCGTCGCCAGCGCCCTGGTCAAAGTCCATTTCTAAGAAACTGACCAAACGCACAAGTTTGTTTCACAGCGCTCCAGGACGGGGCACTTGAGGACCGGCGCGCAAGCCAGTAATCTGCGCGCCCCCTCGCTCAGGGCAGAACGGATTCTGCCTGCGTTTACTGACCGCTCAGTCAATGAATTCGGGCGGTTGGCCAACGTGTTGCCAGCCTGAAAAACCCTTTTCATCCGTTCAGAACGTAGTCGAGCAGGAAGGTTGTGCCAGCCCCGAAAAGTTGGCGCAGCTCTTGCCAAACAGCTGTGGCCTATCGAAAAAAGCTGACTCAAAAGACAAAAAAGCGCCAACAACGAGCGCTGACAACAGATCAATCAAGGGAGCGACACTCGCAATGCGTACCATCAACAGCCTGATCCTCGCCGGCGGCCTGCTGGCCTGCGGCACCACCTTCGGCGGCGACCTGCTGCAGTGGCAGAACAACAGCCTCACCTACCTATGGGGCAAGAACTTCAAGGTCAACCCCGAGATCCAGCAGACGGTGACGTTCGAGCATGCCGATGGCTGGAAGTACGGCGACAACTTCATCTTCGTCGACAAGATCTTCTACCAGGGCAAGAAAGACGCCGGGAACGGCCCCAACACTTACTACGGTGAAATCAGCCCGCGCCTGTCGTTTGGCAAGATCTTCGACCAGAAGCTGGCGTTCGGCCCGGTCAAGGACGTGCTGTTGGCGATGACCTACGAGTTTGGCGAGGGGGATACCGAGTCTTACCTGATCGGCCCTGGCTTCGACCTGGACATTCCGGGCTTCGACTACTTCCAACTGAACTTCTACCAGCGCACCACCGACGGCAGCCGTGCGGGTGACAACGTCTGGCAGATTACCCCGGTGTGGTCGTACACCATCCCTGTGGGCTCGTCCGACATCCTCATCGACGGTTTCATGGACTGGGTGGTGGACAACGACGAGAACCGTCGCGGTACCTACCAGGCCAACCTGCACTTCAACCCGCAGGTCAAATATGACCTGGGCAAGGCGTTGCACCTGGGTGAGAAGCAGCTGTACGTAGGTTTTGAGTACGACTACTGGAAGAACAAGTACGGCATCAAGGACAGCGATGCCTTCACGACCGACCAGAATACGGCGAGCTTCCTGGTCAAGGTTCACTTCTGACCTGAAAGACCACAGGGGCCGCATTGCGGCCCCTGTGTCACGGTCACTGAGCCGGGCGCATTACCCGCCACAACTTGCTCAAACCGCTTACGACCGCCAACACGGCAGCGCCCGCAACAATGCCCACCCCCCCGTTGAGCAATGCGCCCGTCAGCGCCCCGCCGCGCCCTTCGCTGAACGCCTCGATCGCATGATGCAACGGCCCGATGCCATGCACCAGAATCCCGCCGCCGACCAAGAACATCGCCGCAGTGCCGATCACCGACAGGCTTTTCATCATGTAAGGCGCCGCGCGCAGGATGCCGTTACCCACCACCTGGGCCAGCTTCGATGCCTTCTGCGTCATCCACAGGCCCAGGTCATCGAGCTTGACGATGCCGCCCACCAGCCCGTAAACGCCGATGGTCATGACAATGGCGATACCCGACAGTACGATGATCTGCTGGGTCAACGGCGCATCGGCTACGGTGCCCAGGGTAATGGCGATGATTTCTGCCGAGAGAATGAAGTCGGTGCGCACCGCGCCTTTGATCTTGGTTTTCTCGAAGGCCACCAGGTCGACATTGGCGTCGGCCACGGCTTCCTTGCGCGCCTCATGCTGCGCCTCGTCCTCTTCCTTGCTGTGCAAGAACTTGTGCGCGAGCTTTTCGAAGCCCTCGTAGCACAGGTAAGCGCCGCCGATCATCAACAAGGGCGTTACCGCCCAAGGGATGAACGCACTGATCAGCAACGCCGCCGGCACCAGGATCGCCTTGTTGACGAACGAGCCCTTGGCCACCGCCCACACCACCGGGATCTCGCGCTCGGCGCGTACGCCAGTGACCTGCTGAGCATTGAGCGCCAGGTCGTCGCCCAATACGCCAGCAGTCTTCTTCGCCGCGACTTTGGTCATGAGTGACACGTCGTCGAGCACCGTGGCGATGTCGTCGATCAGTACCAGTAGACTGCTGCCTGCCATGTTTGCCTGTTTCCCGTGAAATGAATGCGCCGGAGTCTAGCCCAAAGTCGCTGCCTTGAGCGCCCGTCGAGCCCGGTGCTACCATGCCCGATCCCTCTTAGAGGTGGCCAGACACGAGGAAGATCCCTGACCATGAGCACCATTCGCGAGCGCAACAAGGAACTGATCCTGCGCGCGGCCAGCGAGGAATTCGCCGACAAGGGCTTCGCCGCCACCAAGACCAGCGATATCGCGGCCAAGGCCGGCCTGCCCAAGCCAAACGTGTACTACTACTTCAAATCCAAGGACAACCTCTACCGCGAGGTCCTGGAGAGCATCATCGCGCCGATCATGCAGGCCTCGACGCCGTTCAATGCCGACGGTGACCCCAAGGAAGTGTTGAGTTCGTACATTCGCTCGAAGATCCGCATCTCGCGCGACCTGCCGCATGCATCCAAGGTGTTTGCCAGCGAGATCATGCACGGTGCGCCGCATTTGTCGCCCAACCAGGTCGAGCAGCTCAACGAACAGGCGCGGCACAACATCGAGTGCATCCAGGGCTGGATCGAGCGCGGGCAGATTGCCAATGTGGATGCGCATCACCTGATGTTCAGCATCTGGGCGGCGACCCAGACCTATGCCGATTTCGATTGGCAGATCTCGGCGGTAACGGGCAAGGCCAAGCTGGCCGACAGCGATTATGACGCTGCGGCCGAGACCATCATCCGGCTGGTGCTCAAGGGCTGTGAGCCTGAGGCGGCCTGATCGGGCCAATGGGGCTGCTATGCAGCCCAGGCCGCTCCTGGACTGCCCCCAAGAAGTTGGACAAAAAATCCAACCCTTGGGGGGACCGATGGGCAAATACACAGAGCAGTTCAAACTCACAGCCATCTCAGCCTACCTAGATGGTAGC
>NZ_JABWRU010000026.1:0-61278 GCF_014269165.1 Pseudomonas sp. SWRI68
AACGATGCATCGCCGATGGTAGTGTGGGGTCTCCCCATGTGAGAGTAGGTCATCGTCAAGATTCATTTCGCAAAACCCCTATCTGCGCAAGCAGGTAGGGGTTTTGTCTTTGTCTCGCACAAACACCGGGCTCAAACCGGTCAATAGTCGCCTCCCACATTTCGAGCCAGATCACTAGAATAGAGCCCACGCACCCTTTCAGAAGCTCGATATGCCCAACCCTGTCGAACCCGAAGCACTGGCCCACTTGCCGCTGGACGAACTCGTTGCTTGTCACGAATGCGACCTGTTGCTGCGCAAGCCAGTGCTGCAGCACGATGAAAAAGCCCTGTGCCCGCGCTGCGGCTATGAGCTTTACGCCCACCGGCACAATGTGGTCAACCGCAGCCTGGCCCTGGTACTGACGGCATTACTGCTTTTTGTGCCGGCCAATTTTTTGCCGATCATGCAGCTGCACCTGCTTGGCCAGACTTCGGACGACACGGTCTGGAGCGGGGTGGTGGGCCTGTACAATTCACAAATGCGCGGCGTGGCCGTGGTGGTCTTCCTGTGCAGCATGGCCATTCCTTTGGCAAAGTTGCTGTGCCAGTTGGCGGTACTGCTGAGCATTCGGCTGGATGTGGGGCGCAGCTATGGCCTGTTGTTCTACCGCATCTATCACCACTTGCGCGACTGGGGCATGCTCGAGGTCTACTTCATGGGCGTGCTGGTTGCGATCGTCAAACTGGTGGACCTGGCTGAACTGACCGTGGGGTTGGGGCTGTTCTGTTTCATCAGTCTGCTGTTGATTCAGGTATGGCTCGAAGTGGTGATGTCACCGCATCAGATCTGGAGTGCGCTTTCGGGGGAGGATCTCCATGCGGGCGATTGATGCAGGCATCCTGGTCTGCAATGAGTGTCACCAATTGAACAGGCAGGAGGCCGACAGCGCCTCGCAGACGTGCACGCGCTGTGGGGCCATTGTGCATGGCCGTCGACCGAACAGTATCGTGCGTACCTGGGCGTTGCTGATTGCGGCTTCCATTCTGTACATCCCTGCCAATCTGTTGCCGATCATGACCGTCAGCACCCTTGGCCAGGGTAGCCCCGATACCATCATGTCCGGCGTCATTACCCTGCTCAAGCACGGCATGGTGCCCATCGCTGCCGTGGTGTTCATCGCCAGTATTCTGGTACCTACCTTCAAACTGGTGGGTATTGGCTTGCTGCTGTACTCGGTTCAGCGCCGCCAGCCGCTTTCGGCGCGCCAACGGATCCTGATGTACCGCTTTATCGAATTCATTGGGCGCTGGTCCATGCTCGATATCTTCGTCATCGCCATCCTGGTAGCGGTGGTGAATTTCGGGCGAATTGCCAGTGTCGAAGCCAACCTGGGCGCTGTCGCCTTCGCCAGTGTGGTGATTCTGACGATGCTTGCTGCTTTAACTTTCGATCCCCGACTGATTTGGGATAACACGGAGTCGGATGACGACCATGAGTGACCTGCCTACGGCAAAAACCCGCCCAGCTTCGAACTGGTCGGCCATCTGGATCCTGCCGCTGATCGCGTTGATGATCGGGGGCTGGCTGGCATGGCAGGCCTACCGTGATGCGGGCGTGGAAATCGAGGTTCGCTTTACCACGGGTGAAGGGATCGTCGCCAACAAGACCGAAGTCATCTACAAGGGCATGCCGGTCGGCAAGGTGACGGCGTTGGTGCTGGATGCCAAGGGTGCCAACCAGGGTGTGATTGCCACCATTGAAATGAACAAGGCAGCCGAGCCGCACCTGACTACCGGGACGCGCTTCTGGCTGGTCAAGCCAAGCGTCAGCCTGGCGGGTATTTCCGGCCTGGAAACCTTGGTCTCGGGTAACTACATCGCCGTCAGCCCTGGCGAAGGGGAGAAGGCCAAGCGCTTCAAGGCCTTGTCTACGGCGCCGCCCTTGTCTGACAGTGAGCCGGGCTTGCACCTGACACTCAAGGCTGAGCGGCTGGGTTCGCTCAATCGCGACAGCCCGGTGTTCTACAAGCAGATCCAGGTCGGCCGGGTGAAGAGTTACCGGCTTTCCGATGACCAGGACACTGTCGAGATCAAAGTGTTCATCCAGCCGGCCTACGCCAGCCTGGTGCGCAAACACACGCGTTTCTGGAACGCCAGCGGTATCAGCATCGATGCCAGCCTGTCGGGTGTGAAGGTGCGCAGCGAGTCGCTGTCGAGCATCGTCGCCGGTGGCATCGCCTTCGCGACGCCGGAATACCGCAAGGACAGCCCGCCAACCGACCCCAGCCTGCCGTTTCGCCTGTATGAAGACTTCGATGCAGCCCAGGCCGGGATCCGCATCAAGGTCAAGCTGAGTGACTACGAAGGCCTGCAGGCGGGTCGCACGCCGGTGATGTACAAGGGCATCCAGGTCGGCTCGCTGAAAGCGCTGAAGATGGAAGACAACCTGGGCAGCGCCATGGCCGAGCTGACCCTCGACCCACTCACCGAGGACTACCTGGTCGAAGGTACGCAGTTCTGGGTGGTCAAGCCGTCCATCTCGCTGGCGGGCATTACCGGCCTGGAGGCCTTGGTAAAAGGTAACTACATTGCCATTCGCCCCGGGGAGAAGGGCGACAAGCCGCTGCGGGAGTTCGAGGCACGGCCCAAGGCGCCGCCGCTTGACCTGAAGGCGCCGGGCCTGCACATGGTGCTGTTCGCCGATACCCTGGGCTCGCTGGAAATCGGTAGCCCGGTGATGTACCGCCAGGTGAAGGTGGGCAGCGTGCAGAGCTACCAGTTTGCGCGCAACAGCAACCGGATCCTGATCGGTGTGCATATCGAGAAGGAGTACGAGAAGCTGGTGAACGGCTCATCGCGCTTCTGGAATGTCAGTGGCATTACCCTGACCGGTGGGCTGTCGGGCATCAAGATCAAGAGCGAATCCCTGCAGACGCTCATGGCGGGCGGTATCGCCTTCGACACGCCAAGGCCCAATGTGGTGCTCAAACGCCATATTCCACGCTTCCGGCTGCATGAGAGCCAGGAGGCGGTTAACCGGGCGGGTACATTGATCACCATTCGTGTGGACCGAGCCGACGGTTTGAAGCCGGGTACGCCGATTCGCTTCCGTGGCCTGGACGTCGGCAGCATCGAAAGTGTCGACCTGACTGCAGACTTGCAGGCCGTGATGTTGCGGGCACGCATTACCGAAGCGCCGGAGCGTATTGCACGCGTCGGTACGCAATTCTGGGTGGTCAAGCCTGCGTTGGGCCTGGTGCGCACCGAAAACCTCGACACCTTGATTGGTGGGCAGTACCTGGAAGTGCAGCCGGCGGCCAAGGACAAGGGCACCCAGCGCGACTTTATTGCCCTGGCCGATGCCCCGCAGGTTGCAGGGCCGGAAGTCGGCCTGCCGTTGACGCTCAGCGCCCCGCGGCGCGGCTCGATCAAGCCGGGTGTGCCGGTTACTTACCGTGAGGTCGCGGTAGGCAAGGTGACAGGCTTCGAACTGGGCCAGAGTGCCGACCGCGTGCTGATTCATATCCTTATCGAGCCGCGCTACGCAGCATTGGTGCGCAGTGGCAGCCGCTTCTGGAACAGCAGCGGGTTTGGTTTCGATTGGGGGCTGTTCAAGGGAGCCACGGTGCGTACCGAATCGCTGGAGACGCTCATCGATGGCGGTATTGCCTTTGCCACGCCGGATGGCGAGCAGATGGGCAACCCCGCGCGGCCGCAGCAGACCTTTGCCCTGTTCGACAAGGCAGAGGATCAGTGGCTGCAGTGGGCGCCGAAGATCCCGATCGCCAAGTGATTCAACAGGAGGGGCGCCCCGGCAAGGGCGCTCCTGCTAGCAGCGCGCGGGTAAACAGTTAAATCGCAGGCAACAAAAAACCGACCCTAGGGTCGGTTTTTTGACAAGCATGTCGCTTAGGCAGCTGCAGCTTCTTTCAGCGCCTTGATGTGGCCATTCAGACGGCCTTTGTGGCGAGCAGCTTTGTTCTTGTGGATGATACCTTTATCGGCCATGCGGTCGATTACTGGTACAGCCAGAACGTAAGCGGCTTGCGCTTTTTCAGCGTCTTTTGCGTCGATGGCTTTAACTACATTCTTGATGTAGGTGCGGACCATGGAACGCAGGCTGGCGTTGTGGCTGCGACGCTTCTCAGCCTGTTTTGCACGTTTCTTGGCGGAAGGTGTGTTGGCCACCGTCGAGCTCCTCGAAAGACTTTAGGTAAATAGCAAACAAAATAGGCCGCGAATCATGCCGATCAGTCGAACGGATGTCAAGGCCACCTGCAAGGTTCCGCCGAGCGGTGCGCCAACAAGAGGGAAAGATTCCTTTCTGCTGCGCGACCTGTAAACTCGGGAATTTTGGCTCCCCTGCGAAGGCGCGGGAGTATCGCACATTCGAACGCTCTCTGCAGCGTCCTCTGTCTCTGACGTGAATCTTTTCGATGAATTTGCTGAAATCTCTGGCCGCGGTCAGCTCGATCACCATGATTTCCAGGGTGTTGGGCTTTGTGCGCGACACCATCCTGGCGCGTGTCTTTGGTGCCGGCATCGCCACTGATGCCTTTTTCATCGCCTTCAAGTTGCCCAACCTGCTGCGACGGATCTTCGCCGAAGGTGCGTTCTCGCAGGCTTTTGTGCCCATCCTGGCCGAGTACAAGACCCAGCAGGGCGATGAGGCCACCCGTACCTTCATTGCCTATGTCAGCGGTCTGCTGACCCTGGTCCTGGCCCTGGTCACCGTCGTTGGCATCCTTGCCGCGCCTTGGGTGGTGTGGGCGACCGCGCCAGGGTTCGTCAACAGTGCCGAAAAATACGCACTCACCACCGACCTGTTGCGGGTGACGTTTCCTTATATATTGCTGATATCGCTGTCGTCCCTGGCGGGGGCGATCCTCAATACCTGGAACCGCTTCTCGGTCCCTGCGTTCACCCCGACCTTGCTGAACGTGGCGATGATCTTTTTCGCCGTGGTGCTCACGCCGTATTTCGACCCGCCGATCATGGCGTTGGGCTGGGGTGTACTGGCGGGCGGCCTGGCCCAGCTGCTGTATCAACTGCCAGCGCTGAAGAAGATCGGCATGCTCGTGCTGCCCCGCCTGAACCTGCGCGACACGGGTGTATGGCGCGTGCTCAAGCAGATGCTGCCGGCGATTCTCGGGGTCTCGGTCAGCCAGATATCGCTGATCATCAACACCATCTTCGCCTCGTTCCTGGTGGCCGGCTCGGTGTCGTGGATGTACTACGCCGATCGGCTCATGGAGCTGCCGTCCGGCGTGCTGGGCGTGGCGTTGGGCACCATCCTGCTGCCTACCCTGGCCAAGACTTACGCTAATAAAGACCGCGAAGAGTACTCACGTATCCTCGACTGGGGCCTGCGTCTGTGCTTTTTGCTGGTGTTGCCCTGCACCCTGGCAATGGCCATCCTCGCCGAGCCGCTGACCGTGGCGCTGTTCCAGTACGGCAAGTTCAGCGCGTTCGATGCGGCCATGACCCAGCGCGCACTGGTTGCCTATTCTGTGGGCCTGTTGGCGATCATTCTGGTCAAGGTACTGGCACCCGGCTTCTATGCGCAGCAGAATATCCGCACGCCGGTGAAGATCGCGGTGTTCACGCTGGTCTGCACCCAATTGTTGAACCTGGCCCTGGTCGGCCCGCTGGCACATGCCGGGCTGGCCCTGGCGATCAGCCTCGGGGCCTGCCTGAATGCCGGCCTGCTGTTCTGGAAGCTGCGCAGCCAAGGGCTGTTCGAACCGCAACCCGGATGGACCAGGTTCCTGTTCAAACTGGTGTTGGCAGTGACATTGATGTCGGCGGTATTGCTGGCGGGCATGCACTATATGCCGGCCTGGGAGCAGGGTGGCATGCTCGAGCGCTTCGTGCGTCTCGGGGCGTTGATCCTGGCAGGTATCGTCACGTATTTCGGCTGCCTGTACCTGTGCGGCTTCCGGCCTCGGCATTTCGCCCGCAAGGCCCTGCACTGAAGCCAAGCGCACGTCAGGCGTCGGTTTTTCGCATTCCACGCCACCCCCGGGCGCTGCTGCCTGTCACCGGCGCCCGGGTGTGGTTATAATCGGCCACTTTATGAGCAAGAAGCGCGTTATGCAGCTGGTTCGAGGTCTTCACAACCTGCGCCCCGAGCACCGGGGCTGTGTCGCCACCATTGGCAACTTCGACGGGGTTCACCGCGGCCACCAGGCAATCCTGGCGCGTTTGCGCGAGCGTGGCCAAGCACTTGGCCTGCCGACCTGCGTGGTGATCTTCGAGCCACAGCCGCGCGAATACTTTGCCCCCGATACCGCGCCGGCACGCTTGGCGCGGCTGCGCGACAAAATCGAGCTGCTGGCTGCCGAAGGCATCGACCGGGTGTTGTGCCTGGCGTTCAATCAGCGCCTGAGCAAACTCAGCGCCGATGAATTCGTCAAAGCCATCCTGGTCGACGGCCTGGGCGTGCGTCACCTCGAAGTGGGCGACGACTTCCGCTTCGGCTGCGACCGCGCGGGCGATTTCGCCTTCCTGGTCGAGGCGGGCGACAAGTATGGGTTTACCGTCGAAGCCGCCAACACCGTAATCCAGGACGGCCTGCGGGTCAGCAGCACCGAAGTGCGCAAGGCTCTGGCCGAAGGTAACTTCGAGTTGGCCGAGCACTTGCTGGGCCGCCCGTACCGCATCACTGGCCGGGTCTTGCACGGCCAGAAACTGGCGCGCCAACTCGGCACGCCCACCGCCAACATTCAGCTCAAGCGCCGCCGCGTGCCGCTGTCCGGGGTTTACCTGGCCAGCATCGTAATCGACGGCAAGGCCTGGCCGGGTGTCGGCAATATCGGCGTGCGCCCCACCGTTGCCGGTGATGGGCGCCCGCACCTGGAGATTCATCTTCTGGATTATGCCGGCGACCTGTATGGCCGGCGTCTGACGGTGGAGTTCCACCACAAGCTGCGTGAAGAGCAGCGATTCGCCTCCCTTGAGGCGCTGAAGTCGGCGATCGACGCGGACATCGCCGCCGCACGTGCACATTGGCACGCTCAACCGCTAACGAAGAGCCTGAAATGACCGACTACAAAGCCACGCTAAACCTTCCGGACACCGCCTTCCCGATGAAGGCCGGCCTGCCTCAGCGCGAACCGCAGATTCTGCAGCGCTGGGACAGCATTGGCCTGTACCAGAAGCTGCGCGAAATTGGCAAGGATCGTCCGAAGTTCGTCCTGCACGACGGCCCGCCCTATGCCAACGGCAAGATCCACATCGGTCATGCGCTGAACAAGATCCTCAAGGACATGATCGTCCGTTCCAAGACCCTGGCGGGCTTTGATGCCCCGTACGTGCCGGGCTGGGACTGCCATGGCCTGCCGATCGAACACAAGGTCGAAGTCACCCACGGCAAGCACCTGTCTGCCGACCGCACCCGTGAACTGTGCCGTGAGTACGCCGCCGAGCAGATCGAAGGGCAGAAGACCGAGTTCATCCGCCTGGGTGTGCTGGGCGACTGGGACAACCCCTACAAGACCATGAACTTCGCCAACGAGGCCGGTGAAATCCGTGCCCTGGCCGAGATGGTCAAGCAAGGCTTCGTGTTCAAGGGCCTCAAGCCTGTGAACTGGTGCTTCGATTGCGGTTCGGCACTGGCCGAAGCCGAGGTCGAATACGCCGACAAGAAATCCCAGACCATCGACGTGGCCTTCCCGGCCGCCGATGCCGACAAGCTGGCCGCCGCCTTTGGCCTGGCCGCGCTGGCCAAGCCCGCCGCCATCGTGATCTGGACCACCACCCCGTGGACCATCCCGGCCAACCAGGCGCTGAACATCCACCCGGAGTTCAAGTACGCCCTGGTCGACACCGGCGAGCGCCTGCTGGTACTGGCCGAAGAGCTGGTCGAGGCGTGCCTCAAGCGTTACAACCTGGAAGGTTCGGTCATCGCCACCGCCCAGGGTTCGGCCCTGGAGCTGGTCAACTTCCGCCACCCGTTCTACGACCGCCTGTCGCCGATCTACCTGGCCGACTACGTCGAGCTGGGCGCCGGTACCGGTGTGGTTCACTCCGCGCCAGCCTACGGTGAAGACGACTTCGTCACCTGCAAGCGCTACGGCATGGTCAACGACGACATCCTCACGCCGGTGCAGAGCAATGGCGTGTACGTCGAGTCGCTGGACTTCTTCGGCGGCCAGTTCATCTGGAAGGCCAACCCCGCCATCGTCGAGAAGCTGAGCGAAGTCGGCGCGCTGATGCACACCGAAACCATCAGCCACAGCTACATGCACTGCTGGCGCCACAAGACCCCGCTGATCTACCGCGCCACCGCGCAGTGGTTCGTCGGCATGGACAAGCAGCCAAGCACCGGCGAGCCGCTGCGTGAGCGCGCGCTCAAGGCCATCGAAGAAACCAAGTTCGTCCCGGCCTGGGGCCAGGCGCGCCTGCACTCGATGATCGCCAACCGCCCGGACTGGTGCATCTCGCGTCAGCGCAACTGGGGTGTGCCGATCCCGTTCTTCCTGCACAAGCAGACCGGCGAACTGCACCCGCGCACTGTCGAACTGATGGAAGCCGTGGCCAAGCGCGTCGAGCAAGAGGGCATCGAGGCCTGGTTCAAGCTGGACGCCGCCGAACTGCTCGGTGACGAAGCCGGCCAGTACGACAAGATCACCGACACCCTGGACGTGTGGTTCGACTCCGGCACCACCCACTGGCACGTGCTGCGGGGTTCGCACGACATCGGCCACGCCACCGGCCCGGTCGCCGACCTGTACCTGGAAGGTTCCGACCAGCACCGTGGCTGGTTCCACTCGTCGTTGCTGACCGGTTGCGCCATCGACAACCACGCGCCGTACCGCGAGCTGTTGACCCACGGCTTCACCGTGGACGAAAACGGCCGCAAGATGTCCAAGTCGCTGGGCAACACCATCGAGCCGGAGAAGGTCAACAACACCCTGGGTGCCGACATCCTGCGCCTGTGGGTTTCGGCCACCGACTACTCGGGTGAGATGGCGGTTTCCGAGCAGATCCTGCAGCGCAGTGCCGATGCCTACCGGCGTATTCGCAACACCGCGCGCTTCCTGCTTTCCAACCTGTCGGGCTTCGACCCGGCCCGCGACCTGCTGGCCCCCGAGGACATGCTGGCCCTGGACCGTTGGGCTGTGGACCGCACGCTGCTGCTGCAGCGCGAGCTGGAAGAGCACTACAGCGAGTACCGTTTCTGGAACGTCTACTCGAAGATCCACAACTTCTGCGTGCAGGAGCTGGGTGGCTTCTACCTCGACATCATCAAGGACCGCCAGTACACCACCGGCGCCAACAGTGTTGCCCGTCGTTCGTGCCAGTCGGCGCTGTACCACATCAGCGAGGCGCTGGTGCGCTGGATCGCACCGATCCTGGCCTTCACCGCTGACGAAATCTGGCAGTACCTGCCGGGCGAGCGCAACGAGTCGGTGATGCTCAACGGCTGGTACCAGGGCCTGAGCGAGCTGCCGGAAGGCACCGAGCTGGACCGTGCCTACTGGGATCGCGTCATGGCGGTCAAGGCGTCGGTCAACAAGGAGCTGGAAAACCAGCGTACTGCCAAGGTCATCGGCGGCAACCTGCAGGCCGAAGTCACCCTGTACGCTGACGAAGGCCTGAGCGCCGACCTGAGCAAGCTGGGCGACGAGCTGCGCTTCGTGCTGATCACCTCGGCTGCGAGCGTGGTGCCGTTCGTGCAGGCACCGGCTGACGCCGTGGCTACCGAAGTCGAAGGCCTCAAGCTGAAAGTGGTGAAGTCCGGCCATGCCAAGTGCGGCCGTTGCTGGCACTTCCGCGCCGACGTCGGCAGCCACCCGGAGCACCCGGAAATCTGCAGCCGTTGCGTCGATAACCTGAGCGGCTCGGGCGAGGTGCGTCACTATGCCTAACCCGGCAGTGGGGCGCTTCGGGCGCCTTGCATGGCTTTGGCTGAGCTTGCTGGTCCTGGTCCTCGACCAGGCCACCAAGCTGTATTTCAACAACGCCTTGAGCATGTACCAGCAGATTGTGGTCATCCCTGACTACTTCAGCTGGACCTTGGCCTACAACACCGGCGCCGCTTTCAGCTTCCTCGCTGATGGCGCTGGCTGGCAGCGCTGGCTGTTCGCCCTGATCGCCGTGGTGGTCAGTGCCGTACTGGTGGTGTGGCTCAAGCGCCTGGGGCGCAACGAAACCTGGCTGGCCGTGGCGCTGGCGCTGGTGCTGGGTGGCGCCATTGGCAACCTGTACGACCGCGTCGTGCTGGGCCATGTGGTCGACTTCATCCTGGTGCACTGGCAAAACCGCCATTACTTCCCGGCCTTCAACGTGGCCGACAGCGCCATCACCGTTGGCGCGGTGATGCTGGCGCTGGATATGTTCAAGAGCAAGAAGTCCGAGGATCCGGTCCATGACTGACACCCGTATCGGCCAGAACACCGAAGTCACCCTGCACTTCGCACTGCACCTGGAAAACGGCGACACCGTCGACAGCACGTTCGACAAGTCGCCTGCCGTGTTCAAGGTAGGTGACGGCAACCTGCTGCCAGGTTTCGAAGCCGCGCTGTTCGGCTTCAAGGCCGGCGACAAGCGCACCGTCACCGTGGCCCCGGAAAACGCCTTCGGCCAGCCGAACCCGCAGAACGTGCAAATCATGCCGCGTTCGCAGTTCACCGACATGGAGTTGTCCGAAGGCCTGCTGGTGATCTTCAACGACGCCGCAAACGCCGAGCTGCCGGGCGTGGTCAAAGCCTTCGATGACGCGCAGGTGACCATCGACTTCAATCACCCACTGGCTGGCAAGACCCTGAGCTTCGAGGTGCAGATCCTCGACGTGAAGGCCTTGTAAGCCTGGAGCCGAGCATGCAAATCAAACTCGCCAACCCTCGCGGTTTTTGCGCGGGGGTCGACCGGGCGATCGAGATCGTCAACCGTGCCCTGGAAGTCTTCGGCCCGCCGATCTACGTGCGCCATGAAGTGGTGCACAACAAGTTCGTGGTCGAAGACCTGCGCAACCGCGGTGCCATCTTCGTCGAAGAGCTGGACCAGGTGCCGGATGACGTCATCGTCATCTTCAGTGCCCATGGTGTTTCCCAGGCCGTGCGCCAGGAAGCCGCTGGGCGTGGCCTGAAGGTGTTCGACGCCACCTGCCCGTTGGTGACCAAGGTGCACATCGAAGTCGCCAAGTACAGCCGCGACGGCCGTGAGTGCATTCTCATCGGCCACGAGGGGCACCCGGAAGTCGAAGGCACCATGGGGCAATACGACGCCAGCAACGGCGGCGCCATCTACCTTGTCGAAGACGAGGACGATGTCGCCAAGCTGCAGGTGCGCGACCCGGACCACCTGGCCTTCGTCACCCAGACCACGCTGTCGATGGATGACACCAGCCGTGTCATCGATGCCCTGCGTGCGCGCTTCCCGAACATCGGTGGCCCGCGCAAGGACGACATCTGCTACGCCACCCAGAACCGCCAGGATGCGGTCAAGCAACTGGCCGGTGAGTGTGACGTGGTGCTGGTGGTCGGTAGCCCGAACAGCTCCAACTCCAACCGCCTGCGTGAGCTGGCCGAGCGCATGAGCACCCCGGCCTATCTGATCGACGGTGCCGAGGACCTGCAACGTGCCTGGTTCGATGACGCAGCTCGCATCGGCATCACAGCGGGTGCTTCGGCCCCCGAAGTGCTGGTGCGCGGCGTGATCGAGCAGCTCAGGGCTTGGGGCGCCACCGGCGCAGAAGAGCTGGATGGGCGCGAGGAGAACATCACCTTCTCCATGCCCAAAGAGCTGCGGGTTCGCTCGCTGATCTGATCAGGCACCTGCGCACAAGGGCTCACTCAGTTCATCTGTGCGCAGGCTGACCCTGCCGCTGGTCGCCAGTACCACCCGGTACTGGCTGGCCGCTGCGCCAGCCTGGCAAATGTGCAATGTGCCACCCAGCAAGTTGGCGTTGCGCCCCTGTGGCACGCCCAGTGCGCTGAACTTCACCTGTTGTCCGGTATTCGCGACAATCCTCAGAGGCCTTACCAGGCGCTGCTCGCGCAGAACCTGCTGATTGTGCCCTAGCATCACGCGCCAGCCCTTGCCCCAATCACTTTCCAACGGCAGCACCAGCACCGCCTGGCCTTGCAGCAACGCGTGGCTGCGCGCGCTGCGCAGTGCTTGTGCCAGGTCGCGCGCTGCGGTTGCCCTGTGTAAGCCTTCAGAGAGGTCGTTGTAGGCCGGCATCCCCAGCTGTATCAGAACGGCCGCCATGGCCAGCGCCAACATCATTTGTATCAGTGTTGCACCCTGTTGCCGCACCGTGCATTTCTCCCTGGAAGTGCTTCGCTTCAGCTTCAAGGTCGCCGGGCAATTGATCCAGTCGCCCAGTGAGTAATCAGTTGCAGGAAAAGTCGCAGGGGGCGCAGGGATGCGAGCGATGGAAGGGGGCATGACGCTCCTCGAGGTATTACTGGCCATGGTGGTGGTGGCGGTGGGCATGTTTGCCGCTGGCGCCTTGCAGGTGCGCGCACTGCAGGCAACCGACAGTGCGCGGCACGATGCACAGGCCGCCTTGTGGGCGCACACCCGGCAGGAACGGGCCAGGGCCGCAGGCGAGCCGAAGGCGCAGCCATGAGCCGCACACAAGTCGGCTTCGGTTTGATCGAGGGGGTGCTGGCGCTCGCCATCGGTTTGCTGCTGCTGGCAGCGGCCAGCCAATTGTTCGTGTCTGCCCATGACACTTGGCGCCTGCAGGGCGCGGCCGCACGCTTGCAGGCTGATGCCCGCCTGGCGTTGCAACGCATGGCCCAGGACATTCGCATGGCCGGCATGTTCGGCTGCCTGCGCCTGCAGCCCGACGACTTCACCGACCCGCTAGCGCTTCAAGCCTTCGCCCAGCCCCTGCAGGTGGGCGCGAACAGCCTGAGCCTGGTAGTGGCCGAGCTGCCCGGGCACACCGGTGCCCCGGACTGGACGCTGCTGACCAACTGCATCGACGAGGCTCACGTGCACAGCGGGCGAGTTGATGGCAGCCAGCACCCCTTGGCAATCCCCATAAGCCAGCACCTCTATGTGCTGGATGGCACGACCTTGCGGTTCCGCCGACGAGGGGCTAGCCAGCCGCTGGTCGACCATGTGCGTGAGATGCGTGTGGCGTTTGTCGAGGCACCGCAAGGTGGGCGGGTGGATGTGCACCTGACGCTGTTCGAGCCCACCCTGGGCATAGAGCAGCAGCACGCCTTGAGCGTGGCGCTGCGCAATCCGCTGGCCGGCCCATGAAGCGCCAGCGCGGTGTGGTGTTGCTGTTGGCACTCGTGCTGAGCTTGCTGCTTGGCTTGCTCGCGGCCTCGGCCTTGCGCGATGCGCTGGTGGAGACCCGCATGGCTGGCTTGTGGCGTGACGGTTTCGAGGCACTCGAGCAAGCCGAGCAGGCATTGCTGGCAGGTGCCGCCCAGCTACAACTGTCACCGCCCCCAGCGTGCCAGCCCTGCCAACCACCACCGCGGCCGCATGACTTGCAGGGCAACTGGCAGGGCACCGCAAGCGGCTTCTTCCAGGTGCAGAACCTTGGCCGAAGTGACCGTGCCGCGCACCTGCCCGAGGGCCAGCAGGCTACCTTGTTCAGGGTCACCGCCGTCAGCCGGCAAGCCCGGTCGCGGCATGTACTGGAAGCGGTGTATGCGCTGTCAGGTGATGAGGTGCGGCGCATCCTTTGGCGGCAGCGATTGAGGGAACCCTGACATGCAGCAAGGCCTGAGCCTTATCGAGTTGTTGATTGTCGTGGCCGTGACCGGCATTCTGGCAGCCATTGCCTACCCCAGTTACAGCGAGCAGCTTCGGCGCGCCGCACGCAGCGAAGTGGTCGGTCTGCTGCAGGATGCCGCCCTACGCCTGGAGCGCCATCGCGTTCGCACCGGCCAATACGCCGAAGGCGACCCGGCACTGCCCAGCGGCAACCGTTACTACAGCCTGCACGCCCAGCGCGACAGCGACACCTTCTTGTTGCTCGCCCGCAGGCTGCCGCATGGGCTGATGGCGCAGGACCGCTGCGGTGATTTTCAGCTCGATCATGCAGGCGTGCACAGCAACCTGGGCAGCCTGGACAGCAGCGAGCAGTGCTGGGGAAGCTGAAGCATGAATGGTGCCCGGTGCATCGCGGTTTTACTTCAGGTGTTTGGATCGACAGATGAGCAAGCAAGTAGTGGTGGTCGGCGGCGGGGTTATCGGCCTGCTGACGGCGTTCAACCTGGCGGCGCACGTCGGGCAGGTGGTGGTGTGTGACCAGGGCGAGGTCGGGCGAGAGTCGTCCTGGGCGGGCGGCGGCATCGTCTCGCCGTTGTACCCTTGGCGCTACAGCCCGGCAGTGACCGCCCTCGCGCATTGGTCGCAGGACTTCTACCCACAGCTGGGCGAGCACCTGTTCGCCAGCACGGGTATTGACCCAGAAGTCCACACCACCGGCTTGTACTGGCTCGACCTGGACGACGAGGCCGAAGCGCTGGCCTGGGCGGCACGCGAGGGGCGGCCACTGAGTGCCGTGGATATCTCGGCGGCCTATGACGCGGTGCCGATACTGGGCCCGGGCTTCAAGCACGCCATCTACATGGCGGGCGTGGCCAACGTGCGTAACCCGCGGCTGGTCAAGTCGCTGAAGGCTGCATTGCTGGCATTGCCCAACGTGACCTTGCGCGAGCACTGCCAGATCACCGGCTTTGTTCAGGACGCTGGGCGCGTGACTGGCGTGCAGACAGCGGACGGTGTGCTGCAGGCCGATGACGTGGTGCTCAGTGCTGGCGCCTGGAGTGGCGACCTGCTGCGCACGCTTGGCCTTGAGCTGCCGGTGGCGCCGGTGAAGGGGCAGATGATTCTGTTCAAGTGCGCCGAGGACTTCTTGCCGAGCATGGTGCTGGCCAAGGGGCGCTATGCGATCCCGCGCCGTGACGGGCACATTCTGGTGGGCAGCACGCTGGAGCATGCCGGCTACGACAAGACCCCGACCGAGGATGCGCTGGCGAGCCTCAAGGCTTCGGCGCTAGAGCTGTTGCCGCAGCTCAAGGATGCCGCGGTGGTCGGGCATTGGGCGGGGCTGCGGCCGGGGTCGCCTGAAGGTATCCCGTATATTGGGCCGGTGCCGGGGCATGACGGGTTGTGGTTGAACTGCGGGCATTACCGTAATGGGTTGGTGCTGGCGCCGGCTTCGTGCCAGTTGTTTACTGACTTGCTGACGGGGGGGGCGCCGATCATTGATCCGGCGCCGTATGCGCCGGCGGGGCGTTTGGGCTGAGATTGCCGGGCCCGCTTGGCGGGCCTTTCGCGACGCAAGGCCGCTCCTGCAGGGGCGGGATCATTCAGCTTTCACGCCACTATCGGCGCCTGCAAATGCCGGCTCGGATAGTGCTGCTCATACACCTTGCACACCCGCAGCACCTGCTCATCGGCAAACCGCCCGGCGACCACCTGCAACCCCACTGGCAACCCTTCGCGGGTAAATCCGCACGGCACCGAAGCCGCCGGTTGCTGGGTCAAGTTGAACGGGTAGCTGAACGGCGTCCATTCCATCCACTGCGCCATCCCCGAACCGGGCGGCACGTCATGCCCCGCCTCGAACGCTACCCGTGGCAGCATCGGTGACACCAGCACATCGTAGCGCTGGTGAAAGGCATTCATCCGCGCAATCAGCTCAGCCCGTGCTTCCAGCGCTTGGGTGTACTCGCTCAGGCCAACCTGCGCCCCTTGCTCGGCTATCCCGCGCAGCCCTGGGTCGAGCAGTGCCCGCTGTTCATCGCCAAAGGCACTGGCCAGCCGCGCCGCGCCGGCGAACCACAGGGTGTTGAAGGTCTCCAACGGGTCAGCAAAGCCCGGGTCGACTTCCTCCACTTGCGCCCCCAGCCGGGCCAGGCGTTGCACCGCTTGCGCGACCAGCGCCTGAACTTGCGGGTCGACCTGCACGTAGCCGAAGTCGGCGCTGTAGGCGATGCGCAAACCGCTGAGGTCCTGGCCCTCGCCCAGCCATGGTGCCTGCCGCGGTGCCCCGGCCAGCCCGTCGCGGGCATCCGGGCGGGCTACGCAGTCGAGCATCAGCACTGCGTCGTCGACAGTCCGGGCCATTGGCCCGAGGTGCGACAGCACGGTCATGGCGCTGGCCGGCCATTGCGGCACGTAGCCGAAAGTGGGCTTGATGCCGAAGGTGCCGGTAAAGGCACAAGGAATACGGATCGAGCCACCGGCATCACTGCCCTGGTGCAGCACGCCCAGGTTCAGCGCGGCCGCCGCCGCCGCGCCACCGGAGGAGCCACCTGCCGTCAGGCGGGTATCCCAGGGGTTGCGGGTGATGCCGTAAAGCGGGTTGTCGGTTACCCCCTTCCAGCCAAACTCCGGTGTCGTGGTCTTGCCGACCAGCACCGCGCCGGCATCGCGCATGAATGCAGTGAAGGGCGCATCGACGTCCCAAGGGCCTGCGCCGCTGGTGGTGCGGGAACCCTTGCGCGTGGGCATGCCACGGGTCAGGGTCAGGTCCTTGATCGACGCGGGCACACCGTCCAGGCGGCCACAGGGCTCGCCGCGTTGCCAGCGTTGTTCGCTGGCGCGGGCGGCGGCGCGGGCGCCTTCACCGTCCACGTGGCAGTAGGCGTTGACCGCTGGGTTGTGCTGGTCGATGCGCGCCAGTACATCGTCGATCACCTCGACCGGCGACAGCTGCCGGCGCTGGTACAGTTCAAGCAGTTCGACGGCGGTGAATTCGCCGATGGCAGTCTTGCTGGTCATCTCAATGCGCCCCCTGATTGGCGGCCTGGAACATGGCGCGCAGCAATACGTCGCAGCCGTCGGCCAGGTCCTGGGGCGCGGCGTTTTCGATTTCGTTGTGGCTGATGCCGCCTTCGCACGGCACGAAAATCATCCCGGCCGGGCCCAACTCGGCCAGGAAGATGGCGTCGTGGCCGGCGCCGCTGACGATGTCCATATGGCTCAGGCCCAGCTCGCGTGCACCCTGGCGCACGGCATCGACGCACTGCTCGGCGAAGTACAGGGGCGGGAAGTCGGCCGTCGGCGTCAGTTCGAAACGCAGCCCGTGCCGTGCCGAGCTGGCTTCGATCACCTCCCGTACCTCGGCGACCATGGCGGCCAGGTGGGTGGGGTCGAGGTGGCGCAGGTCGAGGGTCATGTGCACCTGGCCCGGGATCACATTGCGCGACCCCGGGTGCAGGGTCAGGCAGCCCACCGTGCCGCAGGCATGCGGCTGATGGGCGTGGGCCACACGGTTGACCGCCGCGACCACTTCAGCGGCGCCAACCAGCGCGTCCTTGCGCAGGTGCATCGGGGTGGGGCCGGCGTGGGCTTCGACGCCCGTCAGCACCAGGTCGAACCATTTCTGCCCCAGGCAGCCCTGGACCACGCCGATGGTGGTGCGCTGGTCTTCCAGCACCGGGCCCTGTTCGATGTGCGCTTCGAAATAGGCGCCCACGGCATGCCCGGTGGGCACGCGCGGGCCGGCATAGCCGATACGGGCCAGCTCGGCACCTACCGACAGGCCCTGGTCATCGACCTTGTCCAGGGTGTCCTGCAGGCCGAACTTACCGGCGAACACCCCCGAGCCCATCATGCACGGCGGGAAGCGCGAACCTTCCTCGTTGGTCCACACCACCACTTCCAGGGGCGCTTCGGTGGTCAGTTGCAGGTCGTTGAGGGTGCGGATCACCTCCAGCCCGGCCATTACCCCGTAGCAACCGTCGAACTTGCCGCCGGTAGGCTGAGTGTCGATATGGCTGCCGGTCATGACCGGCGGCAAGGCCGGGTTTCGCCCTGGGCGGCGGGCAAAGATGTTGCCGATGGCGTCGATGCTGACGGTGCAGCCGGCCTCGGTGCACCAGCGCACGAACAGGTCGCGGGCCTGGCGGTCGAGGTCGGTCAGCGCCAGGCGGCACACGCCACCCTTGGCGGTGGCGCCGAGTTGGGCCAGGTCCATCAATGATTGCCAGAGGCGCTCACGGCTGACCTGTGCGCCTTGGCCGAGCAGGTGCTGCGAGGGGTCGATGCGGGTATTCATGGGCATTCTCCTTTCAGGCGCTCAGGGCCAGGTAGCGGTTCTTGATGCTTGGGTCGTCGCGGAACTGCGCGGCGCTGCCCTGGTAGGCCACACGGCCTTGTTCGAGTACGTAGTGGCGGTCGGCGAGGGCGTCGCAGACCATCAGGTTCTGCTCCACCAGCAAGATCGACAGGCCTTCACCCTTGATCCGCCGCAGGATCTTCACCAACTCGTCGACAATCACCGGGGCCAGGCCTTCGGTGGGTTCATCGAGAATCAGCAGCTTGGGGCCGTTGAGCAGGGCGCGGGCGATGGCCAGCATCTGCTGCTCACCGCCAGAGAGGGCGAAGCCGCCGTTGCGCCGCCGCTCTTTAAGGCGCGGGAACATGCTGTAGACGTCTTCGAGCTGCCAACGGCTGCCCTTGCGCACGGCGATCTTCAGGTTCTCTTCGACGCTGAGCTGGCGGAAGATGCCGCGATGCTCGGGTACCAGGGCGATGCCCTGGCGGGCAATGTCGAAGATTTCGCGGCCGACCAGTTGCTGGCCGTCGAAACTGATCTGCCCCTGACGAGGGCGCACGATGCCGAGGATGCTGCGCAAGGTGGTGGTCTTGCCGGCGCCGTTACGGCCCAGCAAGGTCACCAGCTCGCCGTCCCCGACCTGCAGCGAAACCCCTTCGAGCACGTGGCTTTTGTCGTAGTACGAATGGATCGATTCGACGTTGAGCATCAGGCGGCCTCTCCAAGGTAGGCGGTGCGCACGCGCTCGTCGTTGCGCACCTGTTCAGGGGTGCCCTCGACCAGGATCTGGCCGTGGCTCATGACGGTGATGCGCTGGCTGATCGACATGACGATGCTCATGTTGTGCTCGATCAGTAGCACGGTATGGTCGCGGCCCAGGTCGCTGATCAGGTCGGTCATCACCGGGATATCGTCGATGCCCATGCCCGAGGTGGGCTCATCGAGCATCAGCAGGGTCGGTTTGGCACAGATCGACATGCCCACTTCCAGTACCCGCTGCTGGCCGTGCGACAGCTCGCCGGCCAGGGTCTCGGCGCGGGCCGTGAGCTTCAGGCGTTCGAGCACCTGGTCGGCGGTGTTCCAGTGGCTGCGCTTGTGCTCCACGCTGCGCCAGAAGTTCAGCGCGCCCAGGCCGTCGCGGCCCTGGGCGGCCAGGCGCAGGTTTTCGCGCACCGACAGGTTCTGGAACAGGCTGGTGAGCTGGAACGAGCGTGCCATGCCCAGTGCCACCCGGCCGTGGGACGGCTTGCGGATGATGTCGCGGTCGTTGAAGAGGATCTTGCCGGCGGTGGCCTGGCGCTCGCCGGTCAGGCAGTGGAACAGGCTGGTCTTGCCGGCGCCGTTGGGGCCGATGACGGTGTGGATGGTGCCGGTGCGAACTTTCAGGTCGACGCCTGCGACCGCCTTGAACGGCCCGTAGGCCAGCTCCAGGTTACGGGTTTCCAGCAGGTAATCGCTCATCACAAGGTCTCCTTGGTCTTGGCTGGGGCCTTGTCATCGGCCGTACGCGACGCCAGCAAGCGCTTGCCGAGTGCCGCCAGCCCGCCCCACAAACCACCGCGCATGAACACCACCACCAGGATCAGGATCGCCCCCAGCAGCATCAGCCAGCGTGGCCACAGCTCCGACAGCACATCGCCCAGCACCACGATGGCGCCAGCCCCCAGCAGCGAGCCGAACAGCGAGCCGGTGCCGCCGACGATGGTCATGATCAGGATGTTTTCGCTCATCATCAGGTCGATGTTCGACAGCGGTGCGAAGTGCAGCAGCATCGCGTACAGCGCCCCGGCGATGCCGGTGATGGCGCCAGACAGCATGAACACCAGGATCTTGAAGTGGCGCGTGTCGTAGCCGATGGCGGCGGCGCGGGTTTCGTTCTCGCGGATCGCCAGCAGGGTGCTGCCGAACGGCGAACGGATCACCCGCAGGGCACCGGCGAATATCAGCAGGAACAGCACCGCAACGAACACATAGAAGTGCTGAGGGTCGGCCAGGTCGACCAGTACATGGCCGGCGATTTCGATGTTGGGCCGCGGCACGTCGAGCAGGCCGTTGTCACCGCCGGTCCAGCCGCTGAGGGTGTAGGCCAGGAAGTAAGCCATCTGGCTGAACGCCAGGGTCAGCATGACGAAGTAGATGCCTGTGCGGCGGATGGCCAGGGCGCCCACCAGCAGCGCGAGGAAGGCACCGAACACCGCTGCGCCGAACAAGGCACCGAGCATGCCCCACTTCAGGTGGATCATCAGCAGCGCCGCACCATAGGCGCCCACGCCGAAGAAGATGCCCTGGCCGAACGACAACAGGCCGGTGTAGCCGAGCAGCAGGTTGCAGGCCAGCGCCGCCAAGGCAAAGATCAGGATCTCGGTGGCCAAGGTGGCCGACGGCAAGATCAGCGGCAACGCCACCAGGCTGGCGAGCACCAGCAACAGCAGGGCAGGCGTGCGGCCAAGGCCCATGGGCAATGCAGTTTTATTGCTCATCGTCATGCTCTCCCGAACAGGCCATAGGGACGAACCAGGATCACCGCCGCCATGGCGCCGTAGATCATCAGGCTGGCGCCTTGCGGCCAGAGGCTGCTCATCATGCTTTGCACCACCCCCACCAGCAGCCCGCCGACCAGCGCACCGCCGAACGAGCCCATGCCGCCGATCACCACCACCACGAAGGCGATGCCGAGGATTTCCGGGCCGACGAAGGGCTGCGCGCCACGCAGCGGTGCAAACAGCACGCCCGCCACGCCGGCCAGGCCCACGCCCAGGGCGAAGGTCAGGGAGAACAGGCGGAAGATATTGGTGCCCAGCAGCGAAACGGTTTCGGTACTTTCGCTACCCGCGCGGACCAGCGCGCCGAAGCGGGTGCGCTCCAGCAGCAGCCACAGGCCCAGGCCGATCAGCGCGGCGAAGCCGATGAGGAACAGGCGGTAGTACGGGTAGATGAAATCACCGAGGATCAGCACCCCGCGCAGCTCCGGTGGCACGGCGATGTTCTTGCCCACCGGGCCCCAGATCAGCACCGAGGCCTCCTGGATGATCAGCGCGATGCCCAGGGTGACGAGGATCTGGAAGGTGTGCGGCAAGTGGTAGATGCGTTTGATCAGCAGGCGCTCGACCGCCCAGGCCAGCGCCGCCACCGCCAGTGGGGCAATCAGCAGCGCCAGCCAGAAGTTGCCGGTAATCGCCACGGCGGTGTAGCACAAGTAGGCGCCCAGCAAGAAGAACGCGCCGTGGGCGAAGTTGACGAAGTTGAGCAGGCCGAAAATGATCGTCAGGCCCACGGCGATGAGGAAGTAGATCATCCCCAGGCCCAGGCCGTTGAGCAGTTGGAACAGGTACAAATCGAGCATGAGTGTGCCCTCGACAGCGCGTGGTGCGGCTGCCTGTACGAGTGGTTTTGACTAACGCCGCGGCTTCAGGCCAGGGCGCAACCGGTGTGGTCGACTTCGATGAACGAGCGGCCGGCGCTGATGATTTCGGCCAGGTCGTCCTCGTCGCGCATCTGCGCCTGGGGCTTGCCGCGCAACAGGTAGTAGTCCTTGAGCACCTGGTGGTCGCCCGGGCGGATCAGCTCTTCGCCGGTCGGGCCCTGGAAGCGCATGCCCTGCAAGGCGGCACTGACGCTGGCGCCGTCCAGGCTGCCGGCTTTGGTAATGGCATCGAGCATCACCTTGGTGCCGATGTAGTCGGCCGCCAACGGGTAGTTGGGGTTGATGCCGTAGGCCTTGCGGGTGGCGGCGACCAGCTGTTTGTTGAGTGGCGTGTCGACCTGGTGCCAGTACTGCGCGCCCAGGTACACACCTTCGAGCACGTCGCTGCCCAGCTCCTGGAACTGGTCGAGCCCGGCCGACCACACCAGCAGCACCTTCATGCGGTCCTTGATGCCAAAGTTCACCGCCTGGCGCAGCGCGTTGGACGACTGGCTGCCAAAGTTCAGCAGCACCAGCACGTCGGGTTTGGCGGCGATGGCGTTGGTCAGGTAACCGGAAAACTCCTGCTCTTGCAGCGAGTGGTAGCTGTTGCCGATGTGCTCCACGCCCAACTCGGCGAACACCTTGCGGGCGTTTTCCAGCAACGCATCACCGAACACGTATTGCGGGGTGATGGTGTACCAGCGCTTGGCCTGCGGCAGTTGACGGATCATCGGCACCAGCGTTTCGCGGATGGCGCCATAGGTGGGTACTGACCAGCGGAAGGTCGACGCGTTGCAGTCCTTGCCGGTGATTTCGTCGGCGCCGACCGGCGTCATGAACACGCCGCCGGCCTTGTGGATTTCCTTCGATACTGCCAACGCCGAGGACGACAGCGTGCAGCCCTGGAAAAAGCGCGCGCCATCCTGGCCGATGGCTTCCTGTACCTTGCGCACCGCCTTGCCGGCGTTGCCTTCGGTGTCGATGACTTTGTACTTGAGCGGGCGCCCGAGTAGCTGCGGGTACTCGGCGATGGCCAGGCGCGACCCCATGTCGGCGTACTTGCCGTAACTGGCGAAGGGGCCAGACATGGACTTGAGCCCGTAGAAGGTCAGCGGTTCGTCGGCGAATGCCCGGTGCGCTCCCAACGGGAGGCTACCTAGGGCACCCAGGGCAAGGCCTGCCTTGAGCAGGGTACGTCTTTGCATGAGTAACTCCTTGGTTGTGGTTATTAGGCAGGAGTGGCAATGACAAAGCGGGTGCGGCCGGGCCTGTGCGCAGGCCTCTGTCCAGGCGGGTCAGTGGCGGTGGTCGAACTCCAGCAGGAAGTTGCGGGCAACCTCGCCTTCCAGCGCGGTCATGTGGTGCTCGGCGTCGCACATGTGTTCGTGCATCAACCGGCGTACAGCGGGTTCGTCGCTGGCGCGCAGGGCCAGCAACAGTTGCTTGTGGTAGCCGATGTTGGCCGCAGCAAACTGCTGGCGCTTGGGCAGGTAGGCCTTTTTCAGCACCACCAGGTCGCGCAGCAGGTCGTTGAGGAATACCGCCATGAAGCGCAGCAGCGGGTTGGGGCAGCGATGCGCCAGCAAGGTGTGGAATTCCAGTTCGGCCAGGCGTTGCTCGCGCTGGCCCTCTTCGCTGTCTTCCGGGGTGCTGCAAAAATCGATGTTGGCTTGCAGCGCGGCGTAGTCGGCTTCGCTCAGCTGGCCCATGACCGACACGGCCAGCTCCACCTCGATGACCTTGCGCAACTGGTACACCTGCTCGCCATCCAGGTGCTGGAAGTGCAGGTGGTTGCGCAGGGCGCGGCTGGCCGGCTCGGTGCCGACCTCGTTGAGGTAGGCGCCGCCGCTGGGGCCGGTGCGGGTGCTGACCAGGCCCTCGACTTCCAGGGCCTTGAGCGCTTCGCGGGCAGTGCCTTTGGAACACTCGAAATGCTCCATCAGCTCGCGCTCGGTGGGCAACCGGTCGCCGGGGTGCAGGGCTTCGGTGACGATCGAGCGCTTGACCGATTCGACGATGACATCGGACAGCTTCTGGCGCTTGCGTTTGGGTTTGAGCATTTCGCTATTTTTCATATTTATGCGGATAAATAGGATTTAGCGAATTTTGCCCGGGTGGGTCAATGCTGGCGGAGGGGGAGGGGTCGTAAACGGTGCGAAAGGGTCGGGGAGGGATATGTGCGGGTAGTGCATACCCTGTAGAGGCAGGTGAACCCGCCCCCACAAGGTTTTGGGGTCAGTCTTGCCGGCCAGGGCCCTGTTGCAGGTGTGCCTGGCTGCAATACCACTCTTTGCCCTGCTGCAGCGCCCGGTCATTGGGCAGGTGCACGCCGCAATGGGCGCAGCGCACCATCTTCAGCGGGTCGTCGAGTTTGTGCTCCGGTTGCGATTGCTGGCTGATCTTGAACTTGCGCCACAGCCAGAACGCGGCGGCGATCAGGGCGATCCAGAAAAGTAGGCGAACCATGGTGTCCAGCTTGTCGAATGAAGAAGGCCACAGTCTAGGACGCAGCCAATAAAAAAGGGAGGCCTCAGGCCTCCCTTTCTACGTTTCGACACACTCAGTCAAACAGACCAAAGGTCATGTAGCTAAACCACGAACGGTCCTGTTCGGCTTCTTTCGGGCCTTCCGGCAGGATCACGTCGCCGTTTTCGTCCTTCGGCAGCAGCTCTTGCGGCATCTCGGCGCGAGCATCCTGGAACTGCTTGACCACGTCCTGGTTGGCGCGGGTTTCGCCCGGCGGCAGCGGGGTGTCGGTCTCGATCAGGCCCAGGGTTGCCTTGGACAACCAGCCACGGCCGTCAGACTCGGTCTGCTTGGGCTGGAACTCACCGTCAGCCAGGCTCGGGTGGTCGGGGTAGTTGAGCTTGAGGGTTTCCAGGCTGGTAGCGGCCAGTTCGTCCAGGTGCATCTTCTGGTAGGCCTCGACCATGATCGCGAGGCCGTCGCCGACCGACGGCGTTTCCTGGAAGTTCTCGACCACGTAGCGGCCACGGTTGGCGGCGGCCACATAAGCCTGGCGGCCCAGGTAGTAGTCGGCCACGTGGATCTCGTACGAAGCCAGCAGGTTGCGCAGGTAGATCATGCGCTGCTTGGCGTCTGGCGCGTAGCGGCTGTTGGGGAAGCGGCTGGTCAGCTGGGCGAACTCGTTGTACGAGTCGCGCGCGGCGCCCGGGTCACGCTTGGTCATGTCCAGCGGCAGGAAGCGCGCCAGCAGGCCGCGGTCCTGGTCGAACGAGGTCAGGCCCTTGAGGTAGTAGGCGTAGTCGACGTTCGGGTGCTGCGGGTGCAGGCGGATGAAACGCTCGGCGGCGGACTTGGCGGCCTCCGGCTCGGTGTTCTTGTAGTTGGCGTAGATCAGCTCGAGCTGCGCCTGGTCGGCATAACGGCCGAACGGGTAACGCGACTCCAGGGCCTTGAGCTTGTTCACCGCGCTGGTGTAGCTGGAATTATCCAGGTCAGCCTGGGCCTGCTGGTACAGCTCGGCTTCGCTGAGGTTCTCGTCAATGACTTCCTTGTTAGAGGAACAGGCCGCGGTAAGCCCGAGGATGGCGATCAGCAGCAGGTGTTTCACTTGCATGGCGGCTTGCGTCCCTTTGACGGCCGCTGTCTTGGGCGGTGCCGTCCTGTTATGATGAGCGCCCCGGCCAACCCCGGGACAAAAGAAGCCGTATTTAACCACAAGCTCGCAGCCGAAACCAAAGGCTGTGCGCCCGCCGAATCGAGCATGTCCGAGATCATTCAACTTAGCGCAGAGGTACCGTCCGATCTGGGCGGTCAACGCCTCGACCAGGTCGCCGCCCAATTGTTCGCCGAGTACTCGCGTTCGCGGCTTACTACGTGGATCAAAGAGGGCCGCCTGACGGTCGATGGCGCCGTCGTGCGCCCTCGAGACACCGTCTATGGTGGCTCTGTGCTTGTTCTGGAGGCCGAACAAGAGGCCCAGGGCGAGTGGATCGCAGAAGACATCGAGCTGGACATCGTCTACGAAGACGACCACATCATGGTGATCAACAAGCCTGCCGGGCTGGTTGTGCACCCGGCCGCCGGCCATGCCAGCGGTACCCTGCTCAATGCCTTGCTGCACCACGTGCCAGACATCATCAACGTACCACGCGCCGGTATCGTGCACCGCCTGGACAAGGACACCACCGGTCTGATGGTGGTGGCCAAGACCCTGCAAGCGCAGACCCGCCTGGTCGAGCAGATGCAAAGCCGCAAGGTCAGCCGCATCTATGAGTGCATCGTGATTGGTGTGGTGACCGCCGGCGGCAAGATCGACGCCCCGATCGGTCGCCATGGCGGTATGCGCCAGCGCATGGCGGTAACCGACGGCGGCAAGCCGGCGGTCAGCCACTACCGTGTGCTCAAGCGCTTCCGTTCGCACACCCACGTGCGGGTCAAGCTGGAAACCGGCCGTACCCACCAGATCCGTGTGCACATGGCCCACGTTGGCTTCCCGCTGGTCGGCGACCAGACGTACGGTGGGCGCTTCCGCATTCCGCCGGCTGCCAGCCCAACCATGGTCGAGGCGGTCAAGACCTTCCCGCGCCAGGCGCTGCATGCGCGTTTCCTGGCATTGGCCCACCCGATTACCGGTGAAGTCATGAAGTGGGAATCGCCCTTGCCGGATGACTTCCTCTGGTTGCTGACGCTGCTGAACGAAGACCGCGAGAGCTTTATCGGATGAGTGGTCTGACGCAGGCGCTGCTATTGCCCGACTGGCCGGCCCCGGCCTCGGTTCGCGCTTGTGTCACCACGCGTCAGGGCGGCGTCAGCCTGCCGCCCTTTGACACCTTCAACCTGGGTGATCACGTCGGTGATGACCCTGCCGCCGTCGCCGAAAACCGCCGCCGCCTGAGCGATGCGTTCGCCATCCAGCCTGCCTGGCTCAAGCAAGTGCATGGCCTGGCAGTGGCGGATGCCGACCCGGCCGTGGTGGCCGAGGCCGACGCCAGCTGGACTGACCAGCCTGGCATCGCCTGCACCGTGATGACTGCCGATTGCCTGCCTGCGCTGTTCTGCGACCGTGCAGGCACCCGTGTGGCAGCGGCCCATGCCGGCTGGCGCGGGTTGGCGGGCGGGGTGCTGGAAGCGACCCTCGACCGTTTGGCCGTGCCGGCTGAAGACGTGCTGGTGTGGCTGGGCCCGGCGATTGGCCCGCAGGCGTTCGAAGTGGGCCTGGAAGTGCGTGATGCCTTTACCGCGGTGCACCCGGAGGCAGCGGCTGCCTTTGTTGCGGGTGCGCGGCCGGGCAAGCTGATGGCCGACATCTATGCGCTGGCGCGTATTCGCCTGGCGGCGCGCGGGGTGACGGCTGTGTATGGCGGTGGCTTGTGCACGGTCAGCGATCAGCGGTTCTTCTCGTATCGCCGTACCCCGCAAGGTGGGCGGTTTGCCTCACTGGTCTGGTTAGCCCCCCGCTGACTGCTCCGGCCACGCGGCTAATCCATCAGGTTGATATAGGTCAACCCCGCTACGCTTGAAACTTCCAGAATAAGCCTTATCTATAAGGTCATCTCAGGCAGGTTTCTTCATTTAAGGCGCTGTCCATCGCTCCGACCTGCCCTTACAGGAAGGTATCCCCATGCGAATAGACCGTTTAACCAGCAAGCTTCAATTAGCAATATCCGATGCCCAGTCCCTGGCGGTTGGCATGGACCACCCTGCCATCGAGCCCCTGCACCTGGTGCAGGCGCTGATTGAACAGCAGGGCGGGTCGATCAAGCCGCTGCTGATGCAAGTCGGCTTCGACATCAACAGCCTGCGCCAGGCGCTGGTGAAAGAACTCGACCAACTGCCGAAAATCCAGAACCCGACGGGCGACGTGAACATGTCGCAGGACCTGGCGCGCCTGCTCAACCAGGCCGACCGCCTGGCCCAGCAGAAGGGCGACCAGTTCATCTCCAGCGAGCTGGTGCTGCTCGCCGCCATGGACGAGAACAGCAAGCTTGGCAAGCTGCTGCTGAGCCAGGGCGTAACCAAAAAAGCCTTGGAAAACGCCATCATCAACCTGCGTGGCGGCGCGGCAGTCAACGACGCCAACGCCGAAGAGTCGCGCCAGGCCCTGGACAAGTACACCGTCGACCTGACCAAGCGTGCCGAAGAAGGCAAGCTTGACCCGGTGATCGGCCGTGACGACGAAATCCGCCGTACCGTGCAGGTGCTGCAACGCCGTACCAAGAACAACCCGGTGCTGATCGGTGAGCCTGGCGTGGGTAAAACCGCCATCGCCGAAGGCCTGGCCCAGCGCATCATCAATGGTGAAGTGCCCGATGGCCTCAAGGGCAAGCGCCTGCTGGCGCTGGACATGGGGGCACTGATCGCCGGCGCCAAGTACCGCGGCGAGTTCGAAGAGCGCCTGAAGTCGCTGCTTAACGAGCTGTCCAAGCAGGAAGGCCAGATCATCCTGTTCATCGACGAACTGCACACCATGGTCGGCGCCGGTAAAGGCGAGGGCGCCATGGACGCGGGCAACATGCTCAAGCCGGCCCTGGCCCGTGGCGAGCTGCACTGCGTAGGCGCCACCACGCTCAACGAGTACCGCCAGTTCATCGAGAAGGACGCGGCCCTGGAGCGGCGCTTCCAGAAAGTGCTGGTGGAAGAGCCAAGCGAAGAAGACACCATCGCCATCCTGCGTGGCCTGAAAGAACGCTATGAAGTGCACCACAAGGTGGCCATCACCGACGGCGCAATCATTGCTGCGGCCAAGCTCAGCCACCGCTACATCACCGACCGTCAGTTGCCTGACAAGGCCATCGACCTGATCGACGAAGCGGCCAGCCGCATCCGCATGGAGATCGACTCCAAGCCGGAAGTGCTCGACCGCCTGGACCGTCGCCTGATTCAGCTGAAGGTCGAGTCCCAGGCGCTGAAGAAGGAAGAAGACGAAGCCGCGAAGAAGCGCTTGGAAAAGCTCCACGAGGAAATCGAGCGGCTGGAGCGTGAATATTCCGACCTGGAAGAGATCTGGGCGTCCGAGAAAGCCGAAGTGCAAGGCTCGGCGCAGATCCAGCAGAAGATTGAGCAGGCTCGCCAAGAGCTCGAAGCCGCCCGTCGTAAAGGCGACCTGAGCCGCATGGCCGAGCTGCAGTACGGGGTGATCCCGGACCTGGAGCGCAGCCTGCAGATGGTCGACCAGCACGGCAAGTCGGAAAACCAGCTGCTGCGCAACAAGGTCACCGAGGAAGAGATTGCCGAAGTGGTGTCCAAGTGGACCGGCATCCCGGTTGCCAAGATGCTCGAAGGCGAGCGCGAGAAACTGTTGAAGATGGAAGACCTGCTGCACCAGCGCGTGATCGGCCAGCACGAAGCCGTGACTGCCGTGGCCAACGCCGTGCGCCGTTCCCGCGCCGGGTTGTCCGACCCGAACCGGCCCAGTGGTTCGTTCCTGTTCCTTGGCCCGACCGGTGTGGGCAAGACCGAGCTGTGCAAGGCGCTGGCCGAGTTCCTGTTCGACACCGAAGAGGCCATGGTGCGCATCGATATGTCCGAGTTCATGGAGAAGCACTCCGTGGCTCGCCTGATCGGTGCACCACCCGGTTATGTGGGGTACGAAGAGGGCGGTTACCTGACCGAAGCGGTACGGCGCAAGCCTTACTCGGTGGTGCTGCTGGACGAGGTGGAGAAGGCACACCCGGACGTGTTCAACGTGTTGCTGCAGGTGCTTGAAGATGGCCGCCTGACCGACAGCCACGGCCGTACGGTGGACTTCCGCAACACCGTGATCGTGATGACCTCCAACCTGGGCTCGGCGCAGATCCAGGAGCTGGTGGGTGATCGCGAAGCACAGCGTGCGGCGGTGATGGATGCGGTGGGTGCGCACTTCCGTCCGGAGTTCATCAACCGGATCGACGAAGTGGTCGTGTTCGAGCCCCTGGGCCGCGAGCAGATCGCCGGCATCACCGAGATCCAGTTGGGCCGCCTGCGTAGCCGCCTGCTGGAGCGTGAGCTGTCGCTCAGCCTGAGCCCTGAGGCGTTGGACAAGCTGATCGCAGTCGGTTACGACCCGGTGTATGGCGCACGGCCACTGAAGCGTGCGATCCAGCGCTGGATCGAAAACCCACTGGCGCAGTTGATCCTTTCTGGCAAATTCTTGCCAGGTACAGCGATTACTGCGCGGGTGGAAGGCGAAGAAATCGTGTTTGCCTGATCCCGCTGGCGAAAAAAATAGCCCCGCACATGCGGGGCTTTTTTATGGCTAAAGGTTTTTTACAGCCTGCCGCAGCCCCTGTGGGGGCGGGTTTGCCCGTGTATAGGCCGGCCTGGACCCCTTAAAACCGGGGCCTTCCAACTTTTTTTGATAACTTGCTGAAAATTTTGAAAAAATTGCTTGCATCAAAAATCGAGTGCACCTAATATACGCCCCGCTGTCAGGCACTAAGCGAATCACCAGCAACATCGGTGTTAGCAAAACAACTTACAAATCAGTAAGTTGAATGAAAAAAAGGGGTTGACAAGCAAAACGAAGAATGTAGAATAGCCGGCCTCAGCAGCGACAACGCGAAAGCGGATAGCCAAAGAGATCGAAGCTAACACAGACTTCGAGGCAGTAAAGATGTACCGAAGTTCAGTTCCGCGATAGCTCAGTCGGTAGAGCAAATGACTGTTAATCATTGGGTCCCTGGTTCGAGTCCAGGTCGCGGAGCCAATCTCGGGGTGTAGCGCAGTCCGGTAGCGCGCCTGCTTTGGGAGCAGGATGTCAGGAGTTCGAATCCCCTCACCCCGACCATTTTCAGGGTCGTTAGCTCAGTTGGTAGAGCAGTTGGCTTTTAACCAATTGGTCGTAGGTTCGAATCCTACACGACCCACCATGTAAAGAGGGCATCTCGACAGAGATGCCCTTTTTCTTTTGCCTCGAATTCTACAAGGGCCGCTCCGGCATCTGTTGTAATCGATGGACTCGCCCCCGCCGAGGCATCACAGTGCCACGGTGGCGTTCATAGAAGCCAACGGCAGCGAGGGCGAGACCATGAAAAAGCATAGTTCGAAGCACGATCCTCTGTCTTCCACTGATGTGGAGCTTTGCACAACCATCTGCGTAGACCTGGCCAAACAGGTCTTCCAGTTAGCAGGCGAGGATGCTACCGGTCGGGTGATCTACGAAGATCGCATCAAGTCCCGTCAGGCCTTCCATGATTTCCTGCTCAAACTGCCAGCGACAGTGACCGTCTTGATGGAGTGCGGTCCAGGTGCACAAGCCTGGGCCAGGCTGCTGCAGACCCAAGGTAATCCAGTTCGTATCCTGCCTGCGCAACGGGTGGCCGAACACCGCAGCGGCGCGAAGAACGACCGAAACGACGCCCATGCCATTTTGCGTGCCGGTCGCGATACCAGCATTGCCTCAATACCGATCAAGAGCACCACAGCACTGGCTATTCAAGCACTGCACCGTGTCCGGCGCGGCAACATCAAGCGGCATACGGCACTGGGCAATCAGATGCGTGGCTTGCTGCTTGAGCATGGCGTGTCGATGCCCCAAGGCGATGCCGCGATGAGTACGCACATACCGCGAGCCCTTGAGGATGCCACCTTGCCCCTGCCTGATTTGTTGCGCGAGTTGCTCGATGAGCTGTTGGCTGACTGGCTCTATCTAGGTGAGCGCATTGCGGTGCTGAGTAAACGGCTCGAAGCGACAGCCCAAGAAGACGAGGTCGCACAGCGGCTGATCACCATTCGTGGCGTCGGTCCAATCATCGCCACGGCAATCGTGGCGAAACAGACCGAGCCCAGTCGATTCGCCAGTGGCCGAATGTATTCTGCCTTCTTCGGTATCGTGCCCGACCAGCACAGCAGCGGAAACAAAATCAGGCTGGGCAGGATGAGCAAGCGAGGTGACGGCTACATACGCAGCCTGATGATCCAAGGCGCGCATGCTGTCTTGAGTCAGCTAAGGCCTGATTCCGATCAGCCAGACGATCGCCGCCTCTTGCGCTGGCTGTCCCGCCTTGGGCGCAAGGAGGCGGCTATCAGGCTGGCTAATCGAAATCTGCGCATTATCTGGGCTCTGTTACAGAGCAATCAGGTTTACCAACGCAAACCGAACAACAACTCGGAGGCTGCTATGAGCCTCTGACCAACCGAGCAATGCCACCGGGGCGCCGAGCGCTCCAACCCCTGCTAGTGAACATTGACCCTTGGTAAGACCGTCGCAGACAGATGCCTCCGCTCCTACAGGCCTAATGTAATGGCCTTAATGTAAACGGCACGCTGCGAGCTCACCACGATGTTGGCCAGAAGCGAAAAGCTTCCTCGAATAGGCCTGATACATAGATGCAACCGGGTTCCAATGCTCAAAAGCAGCTAGACAATGTGGGCGAGTCCATACATAGGAGCGGCCTTGCCGGGGCGCCGGACCGGTCGGAAAGGGGCGCAAGGCGCCCCCAGCATTCTGTCAGTGCAGCTTCAACCGCGGCTCAGTACCGCGCCCAATCTTGCTACCCAGCATCATCATCGCCGTGCGGAAGAACCCGTACAGCGCCATCTGGTGCATGCGGTACAACGACACATAAAACATCCGCGCCAGCCAGCCTTCCAGCTTCACGCTCCCCATCAAGTTGCCCATCAGGTTACCCACCGCCGAGAAGCGCGACAGCGATACCAGCGACCCGTAGTCCTTGTACGCATACGTTGGCAGCGCCTTGTTCTCCAGCCGTGCCTTCAGGCTTTGCGCCAGCATCGAAGCCTGCTGGTGTGCAGCCTGTGCCCGTGGCGGCACGTTGCGGTCGGTACCCGGTTGCGGGCACGCGGCGCAGTCACCAAAGGCGAAGATGTTGTCGTCGCGGGTGGTCTGCAGGGTAGGGCGCACCACCAGCTGATTGATGCGGTTGGTTTCCAGGCCATCGATGTCCTTGAGGAAGCCCGGTGCACGAATACCAGCCGCCCACACCTTGAGGCTGGCCTGGATCACTTCGCCGTCCTTGGTTTTCAGCCCATCCTCGGTCACTTCGCTGACCGCCGCATTGGTCATCACCTTCACCCCGAGTTTTTCCAGGGTCTTGTGCACTGGCACGCTGATGCGCTCAGGCAGCGCAGGCAATACCCGCGGGCCAGCCTCGATCAGGGTGATGTGCATGTCCTTGGGCTGGATGCGATCCAGGCCATAGGCGGCCAGTTCGTGGGCGGCGTGGTGCAGCTCGGCGGCCAGCTCCACACCGGTAGCACCGGCGCCGACGATGGCCACGCTGATCTGTTCGCTGGCCACGTCACCGGCGTGGGCACGCAGGTAGTGGTTGAGCAGTTGCTGGTGGAAGCGCTCGGCCTGCTTGCGGGTGTCCAGGAACAGGCAATGCTGCGCCGCGCCCAGGGTGCCGAAGTCGTTGGTGTTGCTGCCCACGGCAATCACCAGGGTGTCGTAGCTCAACGTGCGCGCAGGCACCAGCTCGCGGCCCTCTTCGTCGAGGGTGGCGGCCAGCTGGATCTGCTTGCCTTCACGGTCCAGGCCGCTCATACGCCCCAGCTGGAAGTTGAAGTGGTTCCACTTGGCCTGGGCCACGTAGTTCAGTTCATCTTCCGAGGAGTTCAGCGAGCCAGCTGCCACTTCGTGCAGCAGTGGCTTCCAGATGTGCGTCAGGTTGGCGTCGACCAGGGTGATGTCGGCTTGCTTGCGCTTGCCCAGGCTTTTACCCAGGCGGGTCGCCAGTTCCAGGCCGCCGGCGCCGCCGCCGACAATCACGATGCGATGAGTCATGGGGATATCTCATAAGGTTTACGGAATTCTTGGCCCTGGGGGCCGGCCGCAAACTGCATGAGGAGAGGGCGAGCGCAAGGCAGCTCATAGCACCAGTCCACTCAACAGGCGGCTAATGAGGCCCAGACCAATGGTCACGGCCACCACCAGCACCAGGAGCAGCCATGGCCGGAAGGGCCTGCGCTCGACTTGGTGCTGGGGGGCTCGTAGATACTCATCGACACGACGCTGATCTTCCGGGTTCAGTCGGCTGGTCATGGTGGGCCTCGTCAGATAGACGTATGTGACTGCACAAACGCTACAGCGTTCGTGCAAGCGCTTGGAACAAATGATAATGCGTTCTATCGCTGGCGCCGAGTGTACGCCATCGCAAAGAGTCGCTGCACTGGATCAAAGACTGATGCCCACATCGAAGACGATGCTGCGCCCCAGGTTGCCGCGTAAAAAGTCAGGCGCATCGGGGTGGGCGAACAACACCCGGGCGAAAGTCGGCCCGACCAGCGACAACGAGCGCCAACCTTGGCGCAGGTATTCGGTAGGGGGCGGGAAGTGGGTGTTGAGGTCGAGCACTTCGCGCTTGAGGCTGGCGAAGGCGATGATGTCCAGCTCGTTCAGCTCCAGCCCGCGTTCGCGGTAGTTGTGCGCTTTTTTGCGCAAGGTCGGCGCCAGGCGCCCGAGCAGTTCCGTAGCACTGATCCGCCGCGGGCGTGCTTCGCGGCGCACCAGTTGCGCCAGGGAAAACGCACTGCGCCGGCGCTGCAGCTCTTCGCGCCACTCATCGTTCAGGCGGCGGCCCTCGTCCAGCACGAAGAACACCTCAAATGCCGCATCGCGGAACAGCACATCCGGCGGCTCCTGGCCGGCCGGGGTGAAGTCTTCGCTGCGGTAGGGGATGTTCAACCCTTGCAGCAGGCGTTGGCATACCCAACGCTCACGCTCCCATTTGCGTGCATTGGACAGAAACGCATTGGCTTGTTCGGCCTGGATGGTAAGCAGGCGCAGGTAGTCTGAGTCATCCATGCAGACAAGCTTAGACGCTAATCGATGACGGTAAGATGCTGTTTGTGCGTAGAAATCAGCTCAACACCGGCCATTGCTGAACAACCCCCAGCAAGTGCACCAGGCCAAACCCCAGGCAGACCAGCGAGCTGACCACGATAATGGCCAGGTGCAACAGGCCGATCACAGCGTTGAGCAGCGCTGCCAGCAGCAGTGCGAGGTTGGTCCCTTCCGGCATTTTGAATGCGTCCTGCATCGCGGGGAGGCGCCAGCCTACCGCAGCCGGATGAACGGGAGAATGGGTGTAGACTCACTTTATCCACAAGGCTGAAAGGGGTATTTACCAGGTGATCAGTGCACAGGTGTTGTCAGGCACCAGCCTCACGCTGGGCTGGCTGGGTTACGTGCCGCTGTTGCTCTGGGCGGCCAGCCGCGCCCGCTGGGTAGAGCTGTTCACCGACCGGCGCCGCCAGCACCTTCTGTTTGGTACGGTGTTCTGCCTGTTTGCCCTGTGGTTGGTCAGGCGCGATTTTGATACGGGCGTGTCGTATCACTTCATCGGCATGACGGCCGTCACCTTGTTGCTGGACTGGCCGCTGGCGGTGCTGGGCGGCTTTCTTGCGCAGTTGGGGTTGCTGGCGCTGGGGCGTCAGGACCTGGCGGCGCTGGGCGTCAACGGCCTGCTGTTGATTGGCCTGCCGGTACTGATTACCGAACTGTGCGCCATGGCGGTCGAACGTGCGCAACCGCGAAACCTGTTTGTTTATATCTTTTGTTCAGGGTTTTTTCCGGCAGCGTTGACGGTGCTGGTGTGTGTGTTGGCCGGGTTGGGGATTTTGTGGCTGGACGGGCGCTTTGCCATGCCAGAGTGGCTGAGTGACTTTGTCGGCTACCTGTGGCTGATGATGTTCCCCGAGGCGTTCATCAACGGCATGGTGATCAGTGCTTTGGTGGTGTTTTGCCCGGAGTGGCTGGAAACGTTCAACCGCACGCGGTACCTGCAGGCGCCGTGGAAAGAAGACGAACATTGACCGGCCCCGTCCCGCTGCACGACCCCTGTAGGAGCGGCCTTGCGTCGCGAAAGGGCCGCGTAGCGGCCCCCGGTTTCAGCGCCACCACAAATATTGCCGGGGCCGCTGCGCAGCCCTTTCGCGACGCAAGGCCGCTCCTACAGAGGCCAATACAGATGGCCAATACAGAGGCTTAGTGCCGCGGCTCCAGGTCCCCCGAATACAGCTCATCCTCGGACTCTTCCGACCCCGCGATCTTGTGTTCTTCCGCCGCCCAGGCCCCCAGGTCGATCAGCTTGCAGCGATCAGAGCAAAACGGCCGGCACGTGCTTTTCTCGTTCCATTCCACAGGTGCGCCACAGGTAGGGCAGTCGACGGTCAATGGCTGGCTCATGGCTGGCCTCCTCGTAAAGTCAGGTAAAAATGATGCAGACGGTCGATCTGCTCGTGCAACGCGGCAAGGTCGCGGTCATTGACCACCACATCGTCGGCATGGCGCAGCCGCTCTTCGCGGGCCAGTTGCGCATTGAGGATGGCCTGCACCTGCTCCGGGCTGGTGTTGTCCCGCTGCAGCGTACGTTCCACCTGCAACGCCTGCGGCGCATCGATCACCAGCACGCGCTGGGTCTTGCGATACTGGCCAGACTCGATCAGCAAGGGTGACACATACACGGCATAAGGCGATTCGGCCTTGGCCAGGTAGCTGAAAATCTCCTGCCCGATCAGCGGGTGCAGCAACGCCTCCAGCCACTGGCGCTGCGCCGGGTCGGCGAAAATCAGCTGGCGCAAGGCCGCGCGGTCGAGTTGGCCATCGTCCAGCAGCACGCCAGGGCCGAAGCGCTCGACAATGCTGGCCAGCGCCGGTCGCCCAGGCTCGACCACCCAGCGCGCCGCCTGGTCGGCATCGACCAGGTGCACGCCAAGCTCGACGAAGCGCTCGGCGGCGGCACTCTTGCCGCTGCCGATTCCGCCGGTCAGGCCCAGAATCCAAGGGGTGAAAGCTGCAGTGGTCATCAGAATCCAAGCAGTTGCATGTAAGAGGCGTATATTTCATCACCCCAGAGCACGGCAATCCACCCCGCAATTGCCAGATAGGGCCCAAATGGCATGGCCGTACCCATGGAATGCTTGCGCACCCGCAGCAGGTACACCCCAACCAGCGCCCCAAGCACCGACGACAGCAACAAGGTCAGCGGCAGCACCTGCCAGCCACCCCAGGCGCCGAGCAGCGCCAACAGCTTGAAGTCGCCATAGCCCATGCCTTCCTTGCCGGTAACCAGCTTGAACAACCAGTACACCGTCCACAGGCTGAGGTACCCGACCACCGCGCCGCACACGGCATCGGGCAAGGGCACCCATACCCCGAAGTAATTGACGATCAGCCCAAGCCACAGCCCTGGCAGCACGATGGCATCGGGCAGCAGTTGTTGGTCATGGTCGATCAAGCTCAGGGCCAGCAAGCTCCAGGTCAGCGGCAGCAGCACCAGTGCCTCGACGCTGGCCCCGTAGCGCCAGGCCACCACCATCGACAGCAGCGCACAACCCACCTCAACCAACGGGTAACGCACGCTGATGCGCTGTTTGCAGGCCGAGCAGCGCCCACGCAACGCCAGGTAGCTGAGCACCGGGATGTTTTCCCACGCCCGTATCCGGTGCCCGCATTGTGTGCACTGCGAGGCCGGCAGGCACAGGTCGAAACGCTCGTGCTCGGTCACCGGCAGCCCCAGCACTTCGTGTGCCTCACGCTGCCATTGGCGCTCCAGCATGATCGGCAGGCGGTACACCACAACGTTGAGAAAACTGCCCACCAACAGGCCGAGCACGGTCGCCAGGGTGATGAAGTAAACCGGCTCCATCGCCAGGAAGGTCCATAAAGTCATGTTCAGATCAAGCTACCCAGCTGGAAGATCGGCAGGTACATCGCCACCACCAGGCCGCCAACCAGCAGGCCCAGGACCAGCACGATGGCCGGCTCCAGCAGGCTGGTCAACTGGTCCAGCGCCTGGCTGACCTGTTCCTCGTAGTGGCTGGCGGCTTTTTCCAGCATCTGGTCCAGCGTGCCACTGGACTCACCGATGGCCACCAGCTGCACCAGCAGCGGCGGGAACAGCGGTTCGGCCGCCATCGCCTGGTTCAGCCCCTGCCCATTGGCCATGCCTTGGCGCAAGCGCTGGATCGCCTGTTGATGCAGCTCGCCACCACTGGCCTTGGCCACCGTCCCCAAGGCATCCAGCAGCGGCACCCCAGCGGCATAAGACGTTGCCAGGCTGCGCGCAAAACGCGCCAGCGCCGCCTGCCCCAGCAGCTTGCCGAACACCGGCAGGCCCAGCACCCGCTGAGTTATCCACAAGCGCGCCGGCCTGTGCTTGCGGTAAAGCTCGCGCGCAGCCACCGCCAACAGCACCGCACTTACCAGCAACACCGGTGCATGACGCCCCAGCCCTGTGGACAAGTCGATCACCCACTGGGTAAAGGCCGGCAGTGCCGCATCAAACCCCGCGAACAGGCTCTGAAACTGCGGGATCACCTCCAGTAACAAAACCGCCGAAACACCCAACCCGGTCAGCAACAACAGCAGCGGGTAGATCATCGCCTTGCGCAACTTCTTGTGCAGGGCCAAGCGCTGTTCCAGCATGCCCGCCAACTGCTCCAGCTGCCGGTCGAGCGTGCCGGACTGCTCACCCACCCGCACCAGGTTGCAGTACAACGTATCGAACCACCCCGGGTGGCGCTGCAACGCATCCGCCAGCCCCAGCCCCGACGCCACATCCTGTTTCAATCGAACCAGCAACGCCGCCTGCGCCGCATCACAGCCACTGCGCCCCATCACCTCGAACGCCTGCAGCAGCGGCACCCCGGCTTTAAGCAAAGTCGCCAGCTGCCGGCTGAAACCCGCCGGGTCGGTTTTCTCCCGCCGCTTCGGCCAACGCCACGCCCGCCCGCCAGCAGGCCGCAAACGCGCCACCAGAATGCCCTGGCGCAGCAACCCGGCGCGCACATAAGCCGGGCTGCGCCCAGCCATTTGCCCACTGACGGCCAGGCCATCAGCGTTGGTGCCCTGCCAGGCGTAAAGACGTATCGAAGGGTTCATGCAAAGGTCCTTTTTTGCCCGCACGACAAGCCTCGAAACAGCTTGCCGCGTCCATGAGAGGGCGTGCTTCCCTGATGCTCACTAGAGTAGTTCAGCGAAGATGACGCCCAGGCGGGCAGGGGTGACAAAAGGTGTCTGTTCAGGCCTACTGCGCCGCTGCCAGCCTGGGGCCGAGAGTGACCCCAATGTGTATGCGTATCAAACAAGGAAAACGTTCATGAAAGGGCAACGCGGTATCACCCTGATCGAACTGATGATCGTCGTCGCGATCATCGGCATTCTGGCGACCATCGCCATACCGATGTACACCAACCACCAGTCCCGCACCAAGGCCGCAGCCGGGTTGCTGGAGATTTCAGCGCTGAAGACAGCCATGGACCTGCGCTTGAACGAAGGCAAGGATGTGGCGGATGTCGGTGCGCTGGGTGGGCAACCGGCGACAGCGCATTGCGCGATTACCGCCAGCGGCAACGCAGCTGCCGGCACCGGGAGCATTGTGTGCACACTGGTGGATGCACCGGCCACCGTGGTTGGCAAAGCCCTGACCCTGACCCGCTCGGCTACTGGGTGGGGCTGCACCACCAACATCGAGGAAGACCTCGCGCCGAGTGGTTGCAAAGGGGCTTGAGGGCAGGGCAATAAACGAGGGGAAACAGGGGTTTGCGTAACGGGTGCGGCAGTGGTACGTTGCGCTACACGCCGGTGTAGCTCAGTCGGTAGAGCAGCGCACTCGTAACGCGAAGGTCGCAGGTTCGATTCCTGTCTCCGGCACCAGAGACCAGTTTCCAGAAGTCTATGACTGTCTACGAAACGCCCCGCAAAGCCCGCCTAGTGCGGGCTTTGTTGTTTCTATCCGTCTCGTTTTGTCTCTGGGCATCTACACGATTTAGGGATATGGTTAGGGATATCTCGGTTCGACAAGGAAACGTATCCCTATGGCGCGCACAGTGGTGCCTCTCACCGATCCCAAATGTGATGCAGCCAAGCCTCGGGAGAAGGATTACAAGCTGTTCGATGGCAAAGGCCTCTACCTTCTGGTGAAGCCGTCAGGGGTCAAGACCTGGCGTATGAAGTACACCAAACCTGATGGCCGTGATGGCTTAGCTACGTTTGGCAACTATCCGGCGCTCGGCTTGAAAGCGGCCAGGGAGCGACGCGCTCAAGCGCTTGAGCTTCTTGCCGCTGGGAAAGACCCTATCGAGCAGGCGCGCTTGGACAAACAGGAAGCGGCGAACGCTCGGGCGAATACATTCCGTTTGCTGGCTCAGGAATGGCACGCGGCCTGCGCTCGTAAATGGACACCTGGTCATGCCTCCACCGTTTGGCGACGTATCGAGTCCCATCTGTTGCCCACTCTCGGTGATCGTCCGGTCGCGGAGCTGAAAACACGGGATCTACTTGTTCCGCTGAAAGCGGCAGAAAAGCGGGATACCTTGGATACGGCTGCACGCCTACGCCAGTACATGACGGGTATCCTCCGCATGGCGGTTCAGCATGGACATCTGGATTTCAACCCGGCGATCGATCTGCAAGGCGCCACGGCCACCCGCAAAACAGCGCACCGGCCAGCTTTGCCATTCGAACGCTTACCTGAGCTTCTTCAGCGGATAGATGCCGACAGCGGGCGCGGCCTGACCAAGCTCGCGGTGGAGCTGACCATGTTGGTGTTCATCCGCTCCAGCGAGCTCCGCTTCGCTCGCTGGGGAGAGATAGACATGGGGAGGCTGATGTGGGAAATCCCTGGTGAAAGGGTGGCTATTGAGGGTGTGAAAAACTCCCATCGAGGCTCCAAGATGAGCACTCCACACTTGGTGCCGCTCAGCCGACAGGCTGTAGAGGTGCTGGAGAAAATTCGTAACCTCACTGGTCGTTTCGATCTGGTGTTTGCGGGTGATCACAATCACTGGAAACCCATGAGCGAGAATACCGTGAACAAAGCGCTGCGACGAATGGGGTATGACACCAAAGCAGAGGTATGCGGCCATGGTTTTCGGACTATGGCCTGCTCCGCACTGGTTGAGTCTGGGCTGTGGAGTAAGGACGCTGTCGAACGGCAAATGAGCCACCAGGAGAGAAACGCGGTGCGTGCCGCCTACATCCACAAGGCTGAGCACTTACAAGAGCGGAGACTTATGGTGCAGTGGTGGGCCGACTATCTGGATGCCAATCGCAGGGATGCAATTACTCCCTATGATTTTGCCCATGGGAGGTCCCTCCATCCATGAAACAGATTGAGATGATGGTAGAGGGCATGACAATGCCTGTCCCATCAAAAGCCAGTGTACCAGGTGTAACCCGTGTAACGGATCAGACCAAGACGCTGAAATCATTGGGGATTAGGCACGTAACACCGACCAAAATATTGTCGTACACCCGGTGTAACCTCGCCGTCCCGTGTAACGCGAAAAGCCCCTCGTCCGCCTGCTGGCCTATGCGCATGCTCACTCAGGTCAATACAAATCGCGGGCTGGGCGCAAACTGCCGGGGCGTGGGGGAATGTTGATGCAGCCTGACTCGTTGTCCATTGATGGGCTGGCCATCCATCCGACCCGGACCGAATCCAGCACCATAAGGGAGCATCTAAAGCGCCTTCCAATCTTCAGTGGTTACGCTTCAGAGGTGGATGCCGTACTGAACATCATGGAGCACTGCCGCCACTGGCTCCCGGAGGAAATCGGCGCAGAGCTGAGCAATGCTGCACTGCAATACAATGACGCGATCTACCAGGTGATTTCTCACTACGGGGCCAGGCAACTTGTCGCCCAGTTCCGGAACTATACCGGCCTCGAAACGGCGACAGACGTGCAGGTTATTGCTGCTTTCGCGCTGGCAAATGCTATCCATGCATTATGCGGCTTGGCCGAGCACTTGATTACACAAGGTCAAGAAATACCCGCCCTTGAGTACTACCAGATGCACCTTTGCTGCATCGAGGACTACGTGCCTGGTGCTAGCGCCTGGCTAGATCCTGATGAAAACGCAGCATGCTGCGAGATAGGCGACTTGGCCCACGCCGCGTCGAGATATGCAGACACCAAAATCGACGGAGTGTTGAGTGGGATTGCTCGGCGCAAGGAAATCGCCAGCCGTGATCGAGCCATCGAACTGAAAGCACTGGAACTCGTCCATACAGGAACAGCCAGGCACAATCTGAACAGCAAGCTACGTGCCTGGCAGGAGCGCGAAACAGGAGCGTCGCTGACGAAAGTTCAGATGGGAAAGATCCTAAAACGCATTCCTTGGCTGGGTTACAACCCGCCCATTTCAGTAACAAAAAAGTAAAGTGAACCTTAACCGTTAAGTAGCTACTCCATATTCTGCGCCCTGTAAAACCAATACAGGGATACAGCTATGACACTCCAACCCGCACCGCTGGGCGGTTCTGCAATCGACCGGTCGGCCAGGCTCATTCGCATGAAAGAAGTTGTAGAGCTCGTGGGGCTTGCACGCCCAACGATCTACAAACTGATGAGTCAACCTGAAAGCACCTTCCCTCAGCCTGTGAAGCTCACTGACAGCACCGCCCGCGGCGCTCCCGTGGCTTGGGTTCTATCTGAAGTTCAGGCCTGGACGCGCGCTCGCATCGCTGCGCGAGACAAGGTGGCCGCATGACGCCCATTTTCCTCCCCCATGCAGCGCTCGATGCAATCGACGAACTGGGTCAAAAGGCTCCAACACATGGGCGGTTGGCGCGCTTGCAAAAACTGCGCGACGAAGCGCTGGCCAAAGGGGCCCACGTTCTGCTGCTGATTTGGCCGACTCTCGATTGGGGGCTACTGGCTATCGAGACGCCTGGCGACGTGACGATTCGAGATGCGGCGCAGTTGGTTCCCAACGTGCTCGCCAATCCCGATGCACTAGGGCAGATGTATGAGAAGGCGCGGCAAGGCCGCAATCTCACCTGGCTCAAGCTTGAGCGCCGTCCCGCCGCCACTCACTAACGAAAACGCCCCCGGCTGCAACCGAGGGCGTCTGAGGATCTTCACTGTGCCCGCCTACTCTATGCCATGGCCCAGAGCCATGCAACCTGCCCGCGCCTCTCGGCTTGCGCTTCGTCGGCTCACACGTTACTCTGCGCCTGTCGCTGCAAATTCAGTGACCGGGTTTGGCGACCCGAGCTTAAGAAGGCGCACAGGCGCCCCCATCACGTTTTCAGGCGCTTTTTTTGTGCCCGCATTCTCGTGTTATGGCGGCTGTGCGTGGGAGACCTTCGGGTCTGCCGGGTTCCTTCTTACCCGGTTCGCCAACCTGCGCACAGCTGCCACCCTAATTCGTTTGGCGACGGACCGTGGCAGCTCCCATTTAAGAAGGAGCTCCGCCCATGCACGCCCTCAATCCGTCCGCCCTCCAGAACCACATTGCTGCCCTGAAGGCCCGTGCCATTGCGGCACTGCACGCCAACTCATCCCTCTCCGTCCGCTTGGCGCGTTACAACGCCGCTATGGCCCGTGCTCGCGCCCTAGAAGCAAACGGGGGTGCTCAATGACTACTCCAGTCCACTATTGCTCTCAACCTGAGGATTTGCTTTGCATTACTGCAAACGCGCCCGCTGGTGTACCTATCGATGCAATTACCTGTGCCGTTGAGCGAGCCCAGGCAGTGTTGTGCTTACTGGAGGATCAGTTCGAGGCGGAACAGAACCAACGTTTGGCTAACCGTGTGATCCTCGGCGCCCTTTGGGACGTGCGCGGAACACTGGAGCAGATTCGTACCCTGGTCGTGCATGCCGATGACTCAACCCGCCATGTGGCGGAGAGGGTGCAGAAATGAGTGGGCACTTTCAGATCAATACCGTAGGTGGAGTCACCTTCTCTAAGCACAACTCGTTGAATCAACCGTTCTTCAAAGTGTGCCCTAGTGTATCCGGTGAGGAAGCTTTGGAGCATGCGTCGGTGCTCATGAGCTGCGTAAACAAACTGACCCAGTTGGCTGGCGAGAGCGACGACAACAATGCACTGGTTTGGGCGGCACATTATCTGGGCGAGCAGGCTAAAGCGCTTGTCGATGATGTGACCACTGGGATTCAGATTGCCGAGGGTGGCCAAGCATGAGCAGGACTACCCCCAACTCCCGGCATCCGACCTTTGCGCAGGTCAAAGCGGCCTCCCTCGCAGCGATTGACCGTGTGCTAGCCCACTGGCTTCCCAATGGCAAGCGCGTAGACGGTGGCAAGGAGTACACCGCCCCCAACCCAACACGAGCGGACAAGCACGCAGGTTCGCTCAAGGTGAACCTGGCCAAAGCCACCTGGTGCGACTTCGCCACCGGCGACAAAGGCGGTGATTTGATCGACCTGGTGCGCTACCTTGATCGTGGCACCGATGTGGAGGCTTGCAACAAACTGGCGGCTTTCCTCGGTGTCGAGGCAACGAATAGCACCAACGTCACACCACCCACTGGCCAGGCCAAAAAGCCAGAGTGGGTGCCCGTGTTGCCCATTCCTGAGCAGGCAATGCAGAAGGTGCTGCAAGCGCACCGGCAGCACGGTAAACCTTCCAAGGTTTGGATTTACCGGGATGCCAACGGTCAGCCACTAATGGTGCTGTGCCGCTTCGACCTCGGGCCGGATGAGAACGGCACGTCCCGCAAAGTCTTCGCGCCCCTCACCTGGTGCAAACACTCTGCTAACGGCTCGCTGGCCTGGCGCTGGCAGGGCTTATCGGCGCCTCGCCCGCTGCTGCGCCTTGATGAACTGGCTAAACATCCCTTGGCACCAGTCGTACTGTGCGAAGGTGAGAAGGCTGCCGATGCCGCTGCCGAGCTATTGCCCGAGCATGTTGCTACCTGCTGGCCTAACGGTACGAACTCTTGGCAGAAGGCTGATTTCGCGGCGCTAGTCGGGCGTGACGTGCTGCTGTGGCCAGACAACGACACCCCAGGCATGAAGTGCATGGATGCCTTGGTCGAGCACTTGCGAAAGATCGGAGCAGCCACGGTACAAACGGTAGCTTTGGCGGTGTTCGAGCAACGCCCCGGGATGCACGGTGATCACCCCACCTTTGCCCCGGGCGGTGAGTGGAGCGAAGGAGACGATGCGGCAGATGCCAAATCCAGAGGCTGGACTGCCCGACACTTGGCAGAGCTGCAACACACCGGAGAGCTGTTCGCCCTCGCACCTGCCGCCACACCCACCCCAACCAAGCAGAGCACTGGCCGGACCAAGCCACAACCCGAGGAGAAAACCGCCCGCGCCCCGAGCGGCTTTCGTGTCACAAAGGATGGGGTGTTCTATTCAGCTGAGGATGGCGAAGCACGACTGGTTTGTTCACGGCTAGAGATTTTGGCTCGCACCCGTGACGAGAAGGGCCACGGCTGGGGGCTACTGGTGGAGTTCGATGATCCGGACGGGGCCAGCAAGCGCCTCAATATTCCGGCCAGGGCGATGGCCGGCGACTTTGGCAAGGAGGTGCTCGCGCCACTAGTCGATATGGGGCTGCGCCTGGCGCCCGTGCGTACTGCTCGTAATTCGCGTAACGACCTGCAGAGCTACCTGCAAGGCTATGACGGCTCCGAGCGCGCCCGTTTGGTCACTCGTCTGGGCTGGCATGGGGATGCTTACCTGGTGCCGGATCGACAGATCGGTGCCAGCACGGAATACCTGCACTTCTACGAAGCTGGCACCCAGCTCCCGCCCATTACCCAAGCTGGAACACTAGAGCAATGGCAACAGCAAATCGGCACGTTGTGCGTGGGGAATAACCGTCTGACGTTCGTCGTGTGTGTAGCTTTTGCTGGAGCGGTGTTGCACTTGCTTGGCCATGAATCAGGCGGATTCCACCTCTACGGCGATAGCTCGGGCGGGAAGACTACCCATTTGCAGGTGGCCGCTTCGGTTTGGGGTGGGCCACGCCTGGTGCGTTCCTGGCGCTCTACAGATAACGCGCTGGAGAGTATCGCGGCGGCACACTCCGACGGCCTTCTGGTGCTTGATGAAATCGGGATGTGCGATCCACGGATCATCGGGGAAACGGTCTACATGCTTGGCAACGGCACAGGCAAAGCCCGGGCGAATGACCGTGGGTTGAGCGGACGTCAGGTACAAGAATGGCGATTGCTGTTCCTTTCCACGGGAGAAAAGACCCTTGCGCAACACATGGCCGAAGCAAACAAGGATTTAAAAGCGGGTATGGAAGTACGGCTACTAGCCGTACCGGCTGATGCCGGAAAAGGACTGGGGTTGTTCGAGGAGCTGCATGGTTTCGAAGATGCTGCTGCGCTTTCGGATGCGCTGAAAGCTCGAGTGGCCAAATCCTACGGATCTCCCGCCCTGGCATTCCTGTCGGCGCTGTGTGACCCGGTCAAACTGCGTGCCTACATAGCCATGGTCCGCAGCACCGTGGAGCGCTTCACCGCCGAGTCATTACCAATCAGTGCAAGCGGACAGGCTCAGCGCGCTGCTACTCGCTTTGGATTGGCAGCAGCAGCTGGAGAGCTGGCTACCGCCCTTGGCGTTACCGGGTGGCCGGATGGGTTGGCTCTCGAATCCGCCCGCGTATGCCTGAAGGCTTGGTTGGCCGAGAGAGGAGGTATCGGGAACATGGAAGGCGATGCAGTTCTTGCCCGCCTCCGCCAAGTGATCGAGAGGTTCGGAGAAAGCCGCTTTACGCGCTGGGAATCTGCTGCTGCCAAGGTCGATGAACATGGTCCACGCACGCTTGATCGTCTTGGCTTTCGGAAGTCGATGGAGCACGGCATGGGTGACACGGCGCACACGACGACGACCTATTACGTACTCCCCGAAGCTTGGCGCTCTGAGATATTCCGCGGCATGAACCTCAATGCAGTAAACAAAGAGCTATTGCGGCGTCGAGTACTGGAGCCAGGCAAAGATGGCAAGGCCTCCACCTCCGTGCGTCTACCTGGGCTCGGGCTACAGCGCTGTTATGTTGTCGTCACGATCCCTGAACCGGCTGAGAACAAAGCACAGGCCGCTTGAGTCACTACCTCTAAGACCGGGAGGTAGCGACGGCAATATACGGTCTTGCCAGCCTCGTACACGACTATTCCCAATCATTAGGTATTAACCATGAAAGAACTGAAGAAACAGCGCGATGAATTGATTGCCGAGCGTGATGCTCTTGAGGCCAGCATTCCAGACCTTCGGGATACTTGGCAAAAAATGCCCAGCAATTGGGATCACCGGGGAAACTGCATAGGTAGTCCGGAGTCAAGAGCGGCCATGGATAAGCTCTCTAGCGCTGAAGCTCGCGTACGCAGTATCTCGGGGGCGCTGGAGCGGGTTGATCGAGAAATCAGCTATCAGGAGAGCTTGGCGAATGCGAAACAAACCAGGGCAAAGGCCTGCCAGGTCATGTCGGATTCTTCCAAAACTGTGATGGCATTGGAGAGTACTCGCAGGCTTGTGCTGGAGCGCCTGCAAGCAATTCAGAAAGAAACGGATCTAGCCATCGAAAGGGCACAGCAAGCCGAGCGTGATGCAGCGAACCTATACGCCCGCAGCGTAGCAACTGGTGACAGTGAAGGTGAGAAGTCCGCAAGCAACGAGATGGAGAAAGCCAGCACCTTGCTGAGTGAGTCTGATGAACATGCAAGGCGGCAAGAACTGATAGTTGCGGCGTTACAGGCAGAAATTGATGCGCTCGATATTCAGATTTCCACTGCTCAGCAGCAACGTAGCCAAGCTCAGGACAGCGCTCTGATAGCAACTGCCTTGGCCCTTGGTGATGAATGGAATCGCTTGGCCAAGCAACTAATCTCTGTGGGCTCTCGAATTCTCGCCGTGGATCATCAACGAGGTAGCGGAAGCATGGTGTTGTCAGACCTGTCGATCCCTCTCTTTGGCCCTTCGTCTAGAAGGCTCGACCGCGACGATGTACTTGACAGCGCTAGAGGCATCGCCCTAGCAGACTTGATCGAAGCGTAGCCCCTGAAACAGCCCGCAGATGCGGGCTGTTTGATATTGCGATGGCCTCGACCTTTCTACTCATGGGCGTCGTGTGTAGCAATCGAGTGATCAGAGCTCATCACGAAGACCTTGAAGATGTGCACTGCTATCGGTGGGGACCGCTAGGCTGATTGGACCCTAAGAAAACACTCCGCCTGCCCCATCAGGTGGGGACGCGTTCTGGTTAAGCCTGAAAGGTAATTGCATTTACATGTCGCGTCGAGCTGTCACCGCAGCTGCAAATCATCACCTCGATGGTCCGAGCAATGACGTAGTCGGGGGTGGCCTTTCGTCGGACACCAACGGGCTGCCTTGCACTTATTGCTGTATGTATATACAGTAATCTTGTCACCCTCGTTGCGCGTTCGAGGCATGCCCGGTTGTGGCGATTTGCCATCTTGGAGTAGATTGGGTATCCAAATAGTGCTTAACAAGGATGTAATAATGGATATCAAGGTCAACTTTTCGGTAGTCCATGAATTGAAGAAGGAGCAGTTTAAAGACATACAGCCATCCTTCATACGCACCAAAGTTCTTGATTCTGGAAAACCGGCCGTCAACAAATTGATTGTCGGCGCTACATCGATCTACGGCAAAAAAAACAATGCTGCCCACTATGGTATTTTTGCAAAAAAGACTGCAAGTGAGTTTCCAAGCGATTTCAATAACTACACCAAAATTGTAATTTCTGAGCAATCTTTTCTGGAAATTACAGGTTCGGCGATGGCGGAGCTTTACGAAGCAGCCAAGAAAACCGTCGCTTCATCTGGTGGATACATTCTTTTTGTGGATTACGAAAGCGGTAATGCTCGGTTTTTGCTGGTTGCAATGCTGAAGAAGCGTGACGGTCTTAGGCTGAATGATGAACTGGAGCCGGAGGAGTTGATTGAACTTGACTTGAACAGCCTTTATCATGCGGCGCGAATCAATTTCAGTAAATTTGGGGAATACCTAAAAGCTGATGACGAAGCAAAGCAGGAGTTGAATTATCTCAGCTTTTTGAGTCAGAGTGCTGGCCGTTCTGCGGCAGGTTATTTCGTTACCGCTCTGGGCTGTGCGGTGGGCACAGCATCAGCGGCAGCCACAAAAAATCTGATAATTGAAAGCGTTAGGTTTTTCCGTGAGCGACCGAACCTTCACCCACATCGGATCCGTTTCAAAGATGAAGTTTTGCGATACCTAGAGCAGCAGCGTGACACTGGTTTATCCGTGAAACTGTCTGAAGTAGAAGCAATCGCACGTCAGTTTTTTCCAGCTGAAATGGAAGGTCAAGCTGATGATTTAGCAAGTGAGTTTACAGGCCATCTCAACAGCGAAGCAGTTGGTGTGCCTGTTGAGTTTCCGATTAGTAAAGTTACCCTCGATAAATATACTCATGTGCTATATAAGGCGGATAATTGGCAGCTTAAATTTGACCGCAATTCATTAGGTGAAGGTGTTGATGCTGAAATTCGTTTTGTCGAACAAGACCGCAAGCTTATCATTAACAATCTATCTGATCAGGCTGTGGACGTTATTCGCCAGGCTCTTGCCGATAAAGTGGATGCTCCCTTAGCCGAGTAAGTCAACATGGCCGACGTTCTTGAGTTTGTCCGTATCTATCGCTTATTTGGGTGTCCGTCTCTGAAGACTGGGAACTCGTTTTGTTTTCAGTCCAGCGTGTATCGTGATGAGCTAGCCGATGCCGTACTTCGATTGGCGGAATCGAAAACAGGTCGATTTGATGAGCTGTTGATCGATGGAGAAGAGGCCAAGCCGCAAGATTTGGCGTTGGCCAAGTCTTGGTCGACTATTGAATTATCTTATGTGATCGATGCTTCGGGCGCGGTGCCAGTTTTTAAGAATATTGAACAACTGATGGCACGATCGAAAAGCTATGTGCGTCAGTCGTTGCCACCACATTTTTATCTCTTAGAGGACGATATCCTATCCTCAGATACACCTACTCATCCTCAGGTTAAATCTCTGCAGGATATCTGTCGATTAATTGTATGTTTAGCCGATTTGGCGCATTTTCATGATGAAAAAGACTCAAGCGATGAGTACAAGCTGGTTTTTGTAGCTGATGATCTTGGTAAAGGGGAGCGCGCTGTAACTCTCTACCCTTACCTCGATGCTAGCCTACTTTCATGCGAGCTAGGCGTCACTCTCATTGATAGCTTGCAGAGTAGTAATATGGATGTGAATCCTCACTTGGTAAAGGAGAGGGCAATCTTTCGCGCTAGTCTAATTGAACATCTTGTTGGGTGTCACGATGGAAAAGAACGCTTCAAGTTCTTGGTGGCTAATTGGCGCGCGTTTATAGAGCTATATGAGAATAATCTTTCGACCTATCTAAGTGGTTTTTCTTTTCATAAGGTAAAGCAAGAAATCGCCACCACGCAGATAACTATCGCCGATCAGATGTCTAAGGTCGTTGGTGATATAAGTGGTAAGATTCTTAGTGTGCCAATTTCGCTTGTGGCTGTTATTGCTATAGTTAAAGCTGAGAGTGCTCTGGAAAGCACGATACTAGTCGCAGGGCTCACTATAACATCGGCATTGTTGGCCGAAACTCTTTCCGCGCAGCGGCTTCAGTATGATCGGATCAGTCATTCGCGAGGCATGATGTTTTCCGATCATTTTAGTGTTTCTCGCCAATACCCCGCAGACTTAAGGAAATGTCTTGATGATGCAGTATCTGCTCTTAACGATAACGAGAGAAAGCTTAAGCGATCGTTGCTCACCTTGAGGGTTGTCTGTTGGGTTCCGGCTGTCGCAGCAACAGCGCTGCATTCATTTATCTACCAAGATGCTCTAATTCAGGGGGCAAAAAAAATACTGAAATCTCTGTTGCTTGCGGTGTGTTAGGAGCAGAAAATTCACTATGGTTAAGCTGTTCGCAACTGACCATTCGACTAGCCGCAGCTTTTTGTTTTTGCATTTTTTACTGTCATCTGGTTTTGAAATTTACCAGACGCTGTGTGTAACCTTTGGGCACAAGTGGATGGATTATTTTATGAAAAAGTGTAGGTGATCGAGGTCGTCATTCGCTTGGCCGTTTGAAGAAAGTGGTCTGAAGCTTCGTTCAACTCCGCAGCGGTACCAACTCTGGCGTTGCTGAGCACACTACAAGCTTACTCGAACCGCGCGTCAGCGCGACGTAGAGATGCCGGGCATCCATGTTTTCAGGTGAAGGAATGACGGCCACCTCGGCTTCCAAGCCTTTGAGTAAGAGGGTGCTGCCAATTGCGCGGCGAGACAACTGTCGACTCTCGTGGCGATTACGCTCCCGCTCGCGAACCGTGGCAGTCGAGAACGTGCAGTTCCCACTGGCAGCCATCTGTAAAGCTCGCAGGCATCCATACAGAACGTCGGGTCTATAAACACGTGCATTGTCCTGACGCATTAAGGTACGGAGGGCGTCTGCAGCCAATGCATAAGTAGGCGTGGCCGCGAAGGCCAGAAGCGCTGTTTCGGGGAGCGTCGCTGGTGTTCGCGCGGTGCCTCTGCGTAGGCAATCTAATCTCGGCAAAAGGGCAGAGACGCCGACCTGTGTCATTGTCTCAGCAGCGAAGTGAACGAGCCGCGTGACGGCATCGGTAGCTTCCAGGGTGAACGTGAGGCCGAAATTGGTGAGATCCGCAAGATCTACGGGCTCAACAGCGACGGCCCCTGGGGTTTGGCTCGCCATTTGCCGACGCCCTCGGGAATTACGACTATCGCCGATAACCAAAACTTGACCGTCCGGGGTCACCGAGCGCGTCAACGCTGCAGCCAGTCGCTGGCGTTCTGCGGTGGCTGGTTGCAGTTGAACCCATGTCACCTCGGCAGGGGTTTGGCGCAGATCGATGCTGCCGCCAGCATATAGGACGCCTCGGCAGTCCAGCAGCCATTGGCCGAAATGAGGTGTCCCGGCGTTAATCCATCGCCAAGGTCGGTTGAGTTCGCCGATCAGAGGAAACTGCTGTAGCACATCCGCATTCCAGTCGACTAACTGGTTACCGCCAAAGCCAAAGATCGCCTGCATCGGATCGCCAAGGATGCAGGTTGGTAACACTGTTGCCAGCGCAGTGACCAGAGAGTGCTGTACCAGGTTGCAGTCCTGGTATTCGTCAACAATAAGATGGGAGTACGTGGCAGCTAGCGTGTCACTGAGATGCCCACCTTGTAACAGATTGAGCGCTGCAAGGCGGATCGCGGGATAGTCGCCACCTGGGTTTCTCAATTCCAGAACAGTAGGTGGTAAGCCGCTGCGCGCAGGAAAGAAGCTCACCAGGCGCATGGCAAAGCCGTCCAGCGTGGCGATGCGGTACGCCGATGAAGGTACATTTTTGCGCTGCATCCGTAGACGCAGTGTGGTTATCCCTGCATTAGTATGCGTGAGGATGAGTATGGGCTTGGGGCCCACATGGTGAGCCAGAGTGTCGGCGATAATCTGTGTTTTGCCACAGCCTGCAGGTGCCGTAATGGCGCCCAAACGGTTGGCCAACAAATCGAACTCAGGCATGGGCCCACCCGTACAACTGATTGACCAACGTAGCAAATCCTGCTTCTACCCCGTACAAATGTGGACCGACAATATCCTTGGCCACGTCTTCAAATCTGGTGACGGACTTGAACCAGCCGTTTTTGCGAAGGCGCGAGGTTAAGCCGAGTGCTTGGCGCACTTCCATTGTGTACGGAGTGCCGGTGAGGCGTTGCGCGCGAATGTTTGCAAGCGTGATGGCTCCTTGAGAATGCGATTGGATGTGGGCGGCCACTAAATCTTCTTCGACCAGTTCAACTGCCCTCTCGAGCAATGCATCGATAGCGGAATCTGGCAAGCTGAGGAAAAGTTCGTCTTCCAAGGCGCGTCCCGCTCGCCAAGTCATGGTTTCCCCTCCGGCTGCGGCATAAGCCTGGACGACCGTATCAGTTGGTGGCTTGTCTGCGTCGACGAGGACTAGCACTCGATACCCTAGGCGTCGCAGGGCCAGCCCCCGAACGAAGCACCGGTCGGGTTCACCACCGCCAACATTCACATAGGCTGTGCCGGCCGCAAGCATCGAAGCGCCGTTTATAGAGGTCCAGAAGTGGTCCAGTCCGCGTATAAAACCAACCTCGCTCGCCCCTTCGCAAACTATGACGTTGCGGGCTAGAAATGCCTCCGGGTCGGCGCGGACCGTGCTTTGCACGTCGTCGTGTATGCCCACCTGCAGCACATGGGTAGCTTCGTCGTTACTCTTTCGGACGACGAAAATCTGATTGCCGCTGAGCTCTCGTATTGCAACTGGGGAATGAGTGGTCATGAAGACCTGTAGCGACGCAGGATTGTCCTTTGCGCCAAGCGAATTTAGTAGCCGAGTGAGCCGGTGAGGTTCCAGTCCGTACTCCACCTCATCAACCAGCACGATAGACGAACGCTGTGCGGCTTCGCGTTGCAGACCGGCTACCAGCAGCCGGGATGAACCGGTACCAAGGGCACGCAAAGGTACTCCAGCAGCGTCATGCGCCGTTATTGCGCCGTCGCCGATTGAAACCGCCTGGGCATCGAGCAGCGCCTGGACTGCACCGCCGACCGGAACACCTAAATTTGTCGCCGTTCGGGTTACTGTCTGTAATGTGCTACGCAACTGCGCTCCGGCTTGGTCGCCAAAGCTGAGCCTTGCTTCGCGCGCGGCGCGGGCGAGTTCAGCCGTCAGTTCCGGACGTTCTTCTGATAGACGATTTAGGACCGAATTGCGATTCCACGATAGATTGGAGCTGGCATACGTTCCTAGCTTGGCTGGTGCGATAGCTACCCTGTCCTTCCAGGCGATATTTCGCTCAAGGCCAAGTACCTTGGCTCGAGCTGAGATCAGTGTCCAAGCAGGCTCAAGATCACTTTGAACAGTGAGTCGAAGGACCAGGACAGTCTCCGCTCCTTGTCGTGGTTCTTCCTCTAATAAGCCTGTCACTGGATCGTACGCACGCAAATAATGTCCATAAGCATCCAGGTCCTTCAATGCGTCGGGGAGCGACCCAAGCGTCATGGTGATTTGAATTGGTTGAGTGACATCCAGTCGATAGAAATCAGTGTCCCCAAAGGATACGTTTCTCCGAGCTCCAAGGCAGATGTCGATGGCGTCCAAAATCGTACTTTTGCCGCTGTCTCCCGGACCTATCAGACAATTTAGACCAGGGGAAGGCTGCCAGCTCAGTGTGCGAATGGATCTAAAATTCTGGATCTCGATCTTGCGAATTCGTACCAAGGTCTTCCTCCTTCTATTCAAACGATCCCTGCAAAGATCCAGCGCTATGCGAACCGAATGGAAGCACGATGGCTAGTTACTATAGTCAAATTGCCATTGCGAGGAGGCCTGATCGTCTCTACCGAATGCGCAAGCCTGCCACTGCCGGAGATTGATAAGTGCGAAGGGCTATCGTCAGCATTCGGGTGAATGCGAGGCGCCGATGAATACTGCGTTCAAGCCTCCTCAGCGGTCGGCATGCTGCGTGACTTGAGCAACGTTTGTTCCTAGCTAGATGGATGTCGTAGCACGAGAAGTTTCGTGCTTATGGCAGGAGTCGCCAGCGTTGAGTGAGCTGTGGGCTTTGGAGACGTTACACCGACCCATATGTTACACAACCACAGCATCGCGCTCTGGATACTATGTAACCAACATAAAGGTCTTGTAAATCAGTTAGTTACAGGTTTTAGTTACACGGTTTACACCTGTTACACCACTTTGGCTTGTAGAGGATTAGCGACCCCACGCCCCCTATCGAATCCTGCCATCAGCGGAGCAAGTGCCTCTTTCCTACATGTCTTCTGGATGCCTAGGGGACCCTGAGAGGCTGGGCAAGATACGGGGCAGGAAACCCGCGGCTCTTTGTTAGCGGCAGGGCGCCCAGCTTAGTGAACTGGTGAATCAGGTGAACCGGGGTGAATTGTGCAGCTTCTTGAACACCAAGCCTTATCGTTACCGTACCCGCAAAAATCAACTTTTCACGCAGCTGTTCAGTTGACTTCAATGATTGAAATTTCAGTAACCTGGCGGCCAGTCCGCTAACACGATGGCGCGGGTTTCCAGCCCCGTATCTAGCCGCATCTCTCAGGGTCCCCGGCGGCCTCCAGAATCGGGTGGACGGGTAATGCTTCTGCCGCTGAAGGCACGATTGAATAGGGGGCATGGGGTCGCAAAATCCCGTCTACTTGAAGTGTTCCAGGCACTGGCTCTTCGAGACGGCCTGCGTTAGCCTCGATCATGGCTAACGGCCGACATAGCGATAAGGCTGTCCAAGGATGTGGATCGGATGAAAACGAACAAACGAATTACGCGCGCTTTCTGCGTGGAGCTGAACAAGGAAGTCTCGATTGCTGCTGCCCGGCGGGAGTACTTATCTCTTGAGCCACCACGTAATCGTTTTACATTTCTATGCACGAATGAGGAGTGCAGGGAGCTCAAAGCCAAGATTACTGGGGTGAACTATTACGTTAACCCGCAGGAGTCCACACAGCTCCAGGCCGCGCATTTTCGTGCTAACCCGAAAGATGAGCATAGTTCTAACTGTGAGTGGATCGAGCACGGCGCCGATGGAGACGGTGGCAAAAGTCGCCCTGGCGAGACGGAGGATCAGGCGAAAGTCCGCAGGGCCAAACGGAAGCTAGACGACTACATCGATATCTTCGACCCAACTCTGAAAGAGAAAACACGTGGCGGCGAACGCCCCGTTAGCGGCGATGAGGAAGCAGACGGTGATGGCCAACGCGAGGGTCGCCGTAGGACTGGCACCGATTCAAATGACAGGCGTCGAGGCCCCACGAAAACGACTGATCTCGAGAGGCTGGTGGAGAGTTACAGGAACGCCAAAGCGGAACTGTCGAAGGAAGAATTTAACCTCCTTTCCCTCCATGTATCGGGATACGGAGTAGTACCTCTCCGTTCGTACTTTCGCCACATTAGCGCAGCACAGAGCCTGGGTGACAACGGTTGCGTCTTGTTCGGTGGAGGCACCGTAAAACGGTACGGAGAAGGGTTCAGCTTCACCTTTTACGACACCCTTTCGGATCAGCGGGTTTCCCTTTACGTGCCACCAGCGCAAATGAGCTCCTACCGCTATCGACGATACCTGAAGGAGCTAATCGTTCAGAGCGAAGAGGTGAGATACGTCACCTTGTTTACGCTTGGGATACTCGAGGAAAGCCCCAAAGGCAAAGGGCTTGATCTGAAAGTCGAGGATCTTAGGCAGTTGGCTTTTGTACTCGGCCCACCGAAGGACGCTGTGGAACCAGCTTGAGCCAATCAGGAGTTAGCGGCCGTGCCACCTGATGGCGGGGTGCGCCGCAGGTGCGCAATCTAGGAAGCTCGTGATTTAGGGATACGTTTAGGGATACGTTTGTGCGGGTCCGAGCTAAAATACCAGTATTCACGATGATCTATGCCAGGTATTCGATTCCTGTCTCCGCACCATTAAAATCAAGGCTTTCAGCGATTCCAGTCCGTCCGGTCTCTTTCTCCTGACAGCAGCATGACAGCAAAAATCCGCTTTTTTTGGCGACAGGATTGGTGCTCTTGAGCGTTCTCTACCATTACACCAGTCAGCACGGATTGCTGGGTATCCTAGAAAGCAAATCCGTTTGGGCCACCAATACCCACTTCCTGAACGATCCGACAGAGTTCGTCCACGCCCTTTCATTCGCCGCTTCGCTAGCCAATTATTTTTTTGATAACGACTACTGGGAGTCGTTTGGCTCGGCTCTTCACCGCCACCTAAAAAGCATTAGGGGAAATGACCTTTACGTCTCTTCCTTCAGCGAAAAGCCGGATCTGCTCAGCCAGTGGCGTGGCTACTGTCCTGGAGGTAGCGGCTACTGCATTGGGATCGACCGGGCCGCAATGGCTGAGTACTGCGAAGAACGCGAGCTGCAGCTTGAGCCATGTCTGTACGGTCATGATGAACAGCAGCTCAAGGTCACCGAGATCATCACATCCTGTATGGCCTTGTTCCCCACCATTCCCATGAGTCTGGAGCAGTTTCATGCGCTCGACACCAGGGCGAAGGTTGAATGCATGGTCGAGTTCAACGAGCGACTCAGTGGTGATCTGAAAATGAAAGCTGATCTGGCGCTGGATGTGATTGGCGAGTCGCTCCTAGAGATCGCTCCGCTGTTCAAGCATGAGGGTTTTCACGAAGAGGCCGAATGGCGGATCATTACCAACCACCCTGTTGAACAGGTGCGTTTCCGACCGGGGCCCTCCTACATCATCCCTTATGTGTGCCTGGATTTGCTGAAAGAGAAACCAGGTGCGCTCAAAAAGGTGATCGTTGGCCCAAATCCGAATCAGCATCGAGCCGCAAAAGCTGCAGAGTTCCTGGTCAAGCAGTACGGTTACAGCCCTGACATTGTGAGCACATCAGCTATCCCGTTTAATTACTGGTGATCGCCTAGCTCACGTATCCTCAGCACTGTGGTGGTAGAGCAGTTCGCGTGCCTGGCCGTGGCCCGGATGCCCAAACCGGCGCCCAGCAACTCCTTCACCCGCTTGTGCAACTGCTCGTCAACGGGTCGGCCCTGGTACTTGCCGGCGGCCTTAGCCTTCTGAATACCCTGAGCCTGGCGCTCGCGACGCTGCTCGTAATCCTTCCGGGCGATCGCCGCCATCATCTCCACCAGCATCGAGTTGATCGCGGCCAGCATCCGGCCGGTGAACTCGTCGCCCTGCGTGTCACGCATACCCTGATGGCTGGTGGGCAGATCAAGCGCGACGATACGCAGGCCCTTGGCGTCTATTGCGCCCTTGAGCTTGGCCCAGTCATCGGCGGGGAGGCGGGAAAGGCGGTCGATGGATTCGACCAGCAGAACGTCACCCTTGCGGGCATCCTTGAGCAGGCGCAACAGCTCCGGCCGATCTGCGGCGGCACCGCTGGCGTTCTCCAGGTACTCACAGGCGATGACCTTGTTATGGTCGCTGACAAACTTTTCTAGGGATGCCCGCGCGCGGCCGGCGTCTTGCTCTTCGGTGGATGCGCGAAGGTAGGCGCGGATGAACATAGTGCAACCTGTATCAGTTAGGGTGTTGTTCTAACGGTGTTGCACTTTGGGTGTTACTTTTCAAGCGAAAAGGCTGATAGAGGCTCGAATTGCCCGTATCAGCCTAGGCATACCAAAAAGGAACACAGCGGCTGGAGATTTGCATCTCTACAAAAAAGCTCTTAAATCTCTATTGGATTTCTACAGAGTTGATGTAGTCTTAAATGATCAAGCTATCCTCCGAAGGATCTCACCCATGACCAATATTGCCGAAAAAGTCGATAGCCCCTCCTGCCTAGCGGTTTTCACTTGCCGGGGACTTCAGCGTATTCTGCGAGAAGGAGGCAGCCAAGCATGGCGCCTATCGACCAGCAATGCATCGAAGATACGCTACATCGTATGCGTTCAGAATCGTAACCTTGAGTGGGGGAATGCGTCCCACCCACACGGCACGGCATTTTTGGTAGGAAAGATTTCAGGAGTTGAATCTCTAAAGGAGGACTCCAAGGGCGACGTTAGAAAGATCGTAAAGATTAGTGAGTATGCCGAGATTGACGTGCCCGACTGCTGGGATGGTGGTAGGAATCCGATTGCATACATGAAGCTAAGTGATTTTGGCCTGAAACTCGATGAGTTGGATTTCAAGCCAGTCCCAGTTCTAACAGAGGCACATCGAATAGGTGGCAACGCTCCGATTGCCGAAGATGAATTGCCCGAGGACCAAGTAGGGCTAAGCATCGAGCAAGCTAAAGGGGGGCTTGCCATCAGCTTGGGGATCAGAGCTGAACAAATAGAAATTTTAATTCGAGCCTGATGGCTTAGCTTAACTACTACCAGGGCGATAAAAAGCCACCGTGCGGTGGCTTTTTTATGCGAGCTATCAGCTCAGAAATATACCGCTGATTCAGTTCAATTGAGGTTTCTCACCATCGAACACTTTTAATCTAATCCCCCAAAGCGAGGCTCAGGAACCATATATCTGACATAATACTTCAATTATAAAACATCAATGAGACTGATTTATTACCTTTTCTTCAGTCAGCCACTCCAAATCAGATGCGAACTCAGCAATATTTAAAGAACTATACTTGAAGTTCTTCTCAATAGACTGGGCTAGGGAGGTGCTGTCCGATCCATAGGACGGACCATATCCGGGTATAGTGATACTCCGACGCATGTCCTCAGCAGTTATCAAATGACGCCCAATGATTGCGACAGTATCAATTATGAACAGCCTGCGAGCAAGAGTAACTCTATCAGGATTTAGCTTTAAACAATTACCAGAGATGGACATTATATTTTGACCAATGGAGTACGTGATACCCCGCTCTATTTCCAGCAACGAATAACCTTCATCTATCAAAATAGATTTAATTTCTTCAATGTTGCCATCATCGGTTCGCACTGCCGCATGCTCAATCTCAATCGGAGTAATGAAGCCAATAGATTGCAACTCTCGCCTTAATCTTACCCACAGCGACCGAACCTGTATTACAGAGTGCGTATCCTTCATTCGAAGCATATGTATCAGGTCACCGCGCAGGGATGCGAAATATCCCGCCCCATCTAAGAACTCCACAAAGCGAGCATCTTTATGCTTACTTCTGGTGAAGGGGCGCGTTGCGACTGTTTGGTCGACTACTTTATGCGATACACTTCCAGAGTCGCCGGCATAAAACTGAGACTGTATGAATATCTTAGGAGACCAACCTGCTGTTTTGTAAGGAAGCGCAAAATCATACGCGCGGGTTTTAGTTTTCTTTTTGCCACCCTCAGTAACTTCCTGGCTACCTATTATTACATCGGTCAAATTGTAATCAACATCAGGCTCCAACCCCAGCATTTGCAGCTTGTCCCGCAAGATAGTTTCTGGAACGTGGCCTGCGGACGCGGAAACCGAACCTCTTATTTTGAATATAATTGAAGGCGCGATAAGGGCCCTGGCGGCCTCAGGTGAAATCTCCAAGCAGCGCATATACGACCTACAGACAGCCCAAAACTGCCGAAAATCGCTCCTATCAACCATAATTAGAGAAATATATTCATAAGTTAGTTGTAGCGCGGCCCCTCGGAGATCCATGCCTTTATCTGAAGCAATTTTTCTAGACTCTAAGTCTGCGTGAGAAGCGAGACCTCGCCCGAGCTTCGTGGACAGGTCAACGCATTTTATTGTTTGCCCGAGCGGTTTTTCCACAAAATCCGTTACTGTGCGAACGCCTTTCTTCGTTGTAAAGACCCGCTCAGGGAAGCTTGTTATGGCCTCATCCTGTAGGAGCTTTATCATAAAGTGGTTCTTTAGGTTATTGTCGGTTGCGCCAGTCACCGAAAACAAAAGGTTGAAAAAACCGAAAATGAACAAGGAGGCGTCTTTTTCAGCCCGCCACGAATCCCCAGAAGCGCTGTGAGCTAACGTTAGTGCCTGCTCTATAACCGAAGTAGCTAGAGGGTGTATAGCGCAGTCTTCGATGGCGCCGAAATTATTCAGCCTAGGGGCCAGGCTTTCAATTACATGCGCAATAAGGGATAACTCATCCCTGAAGCGACCGCTAGACTTTATTTCAACAAGCTGAGGCGTTAGCCAGGCGTCAAACTCTACAAGCTTTTCCTCTAGAGTTAGTGCGATTTCAGGGATTCTCATTCTTGAACGTCCATGCAGTTTTTTAAAGCGCTTTATAAGTGGCTCGCCATATAGTATCATGTGGAAATTGGCGAGGGTCTAAATTTGTCTTCACATACTAATCAAATGATATCTGAAATTGCAAGCCTGCTGAACCTTCAAACGGAGCTTCCTCTTCAGGCGTCAAACCTGAATGTCCGCGAGGTGGAAGAGTTTTTCTCACGTCAGTTGGATGGCTTATTGATTAGAGGTGACAACCTAAGCGCCTTGCAAGAGCTTTCCAAAAGCCGAGAAGGCTCCATAAATCTTTGCTATATTGATCCTCCATACAACACATGTAATAAGTTTGTATACAACGATACTCGTCTATCTGATGAGAGAGGGGCTTTTGGAGTCCATGCGGCCTGGATGGCATTTATGCTTCCTCGGTTAGCATTGGCCCACCAGCTGCTGTCTGAAGATGGATTCTTATGTGTAAGTATTGACGATTACGAACAGCCATATTTGAGATTGCTACTGGACTCTATATTTGGTAGCAACAATTTCGTTGGAAACATCGTAGTTGTGAGAAGCAAGAATGGCAAAGGGAGCAGTCGTAACATTGCTGTGAATCATGAATATTTGGTTGTGTACGGCAAAAGCAGCAAGTCACAGGTTATTGGCTTGGGTGACGATGTGAGCAAGTATGACAAGGTGGATGAATACGGCAGATTCAAAATAGACGGGCTTTTCCGAAAGAAAGGTGATGCTAGTCGTCGCGAGGACCGCCCTAATATGTTCTACCCTTTGTTTTACAACAAAGATGGGCATGTGTTCACGCAATACGCCGAGGGACTATCTACAGCTTATCCCGTTGACAGCAGTGGGACGGAACGTCGCTGGCTATGGGGACTGGATAAGGCGTCCAAGGATTCTTGGAAACTTTACGCCAGCAAGAATGGAGTGATATATGTCAAAAACTATAGCTCACATGATAAGAAGGTGAAGCTTCGCAGCGTGTGGGACGACAATAGTTACCTTACCGAGCGAGCGACTAAAGAAATAAAAGATATATACGGCGACAAGGTGTTTGAAACGCCGAAGCCGCTAAAGCTTATTGAGGATGTGATACTTTCCCTCTGCGCACAAGACTCGATGATATTAGATTTTTTCGCCGGAAGTGGCACTACGGCCCAAGCCGCTCACAACCTAAATGTTGTTGATGGTGGGCGTCGGAAAGTTTTGCTAGTTGAGCAGTCCGCAGGCATACCTATGAACCATATTGCCTATTCGAAAGGATTCAAATGTATATCCGAGATAACTGTCGCGAGGCTTGCCCATATAAAATCATTACACCACGATTATTCTTATGCGGTAGTGTAATGGATGTTTGCAAGTAACTAATTTTTCCCGTTTTGGCGCAGAAAGCTAAACTGCGCCAAAATCAGCCGCACCTTCCACCCTCTCGAAACGCCCCTAAAAATCTCAAGTTTCATAATTATGAGTGCAGTCTTCTCAAACTGACCGAGTGCGATCCATGAACCCCACCTACCGCCAGATGGAGCTTCGATTTACCGTTGCATCTCCGGTGAGCAGTTCCACGGCAGCAGCGCTTCGTAGTCCTCTACCGACGAGG